>CAXNHR010000007.1:0-36772 GCA_964202135.1 Luteolibacter sp.
CTTGCGCACCTTGAGATCCCGCGTCGTCATTGCCTGCTCGCTTTCTGATAGACCTCCTCGACCCAGCCGTTGGGCGGCGAGAGCATCCATTCGTTTTCGATGCGCCAGACGTCGCCGTTCTGGGAGATTTTGGGCGGCATCGCCATCCACGTCCTGTCGCCGAAATCCACGGCGGAGATGCCGTTGGGAGCGCCCGGGATGCTGGAATACACCTTGCCGATGTCGTTGATCGCGTTTTTCGGGATGTTTTTGGACGACCAGGTGCGCGTGACTCGGGCGGTCATCACGGCATAGGTCGAGGTGCCATACATCGGGTTCTTGTCGCCGGGCTTGGCCTTGCCCTTGCCGCCGAGCCCGCCCTTGCCCTTGGCCTCCTTGGGCATGAACTCGGGGAACTTGAGCGGGCCGCCCGGTTCCTCGTAATAGCCGCCGTAGGTATCCTTGATCGCCTTGAGGTTCGGGTGCGATTCAATCGGCTCTTCGGAGAAATCAAAATCCAGACTCCATTGCTCGGTTTCCGTGGGTTCCGGCTCCCCGTCGCTGTCAAACTGGGAAACAGTGGCGTTTTGCCGAGGGGCTGACCATACCTAGATTGTGGGAGTGCGGTGAAAGCCAACGGCGCATCACCGCTTTGGGGGGGAGGCCCCGGTTCCAACCGAAACTCCGCCCAACACCGAAAGCCCGCGTGTTGAGTAAGCGGGGGCCGAAGTGCCGCCGGGTAGGCGTTGCTACGGCGGGTGCATGGTGGTCATGTTCCGCTTGGATATGACTGCTATGCTCGGAATCTTCAAACGGCGCTTCCAACCCCGCTGTCGTCCTCGCGGATTTTTCAAAGTTTCACGCTTCGCAGCCGCAGGGCGTTGGTGATGACCGATACGGAGCTCAAGCTCATTGCGGCTCCGGCGATGATCGGGCTCAGCAGAAGGCCGAAGAACGGATAGAGCACGCCGGCGGCGATGGGGATGCCGAGCGCGTTGTAGAGGAAGGCGAAAACGAGGTTCTGGCGGATGTTGCGCATCGTGGCGCGGCTCAGCCGGATGGCCTGGGCTATGCCGCGGAGATCGCCTTTCACAAGGGTGATGCCCGCGCTTTGCATGGCGACGTCGGTGCCGGTGCCCATGGCGATGCCGACTTCCGCCTCGCTGAGGGCGGGCGCGTCGTTGATGCCATCGCCTGCCATTGCAACGTGTTTGCCATCAGCCCGCAGTTTTTTCACATGCGCGACTTTGCCGGCGGGTTCGATCCCGGCTTCCACCGAATCGAGTCCGAGTTGTTTGGCCACCGCGCCGGCAGTGCGACGGTTGTCGCCGGTGAGCATGACAATCTCCAGTCCGAGTGCGTGGAGGTCCTTGATGGCCTCGGCGGTGGTGGCTTTGACCGGATCGGAGACTGCTAGGATTCCTGCGGCCCTGCCATCGATGGCGACAAACATCGCGGTCTTGCCATCTTCCTGAAGTTTCACGGCGGATGCTTCGAGTGGTTCCAACCCGGCGATCTTTTCATCTCGCAGGAAATCCGGTTTTCCCACCATCACCACACGGTCGCCGACGGCGCCGACGACTCCGCCAGCGGTCACCGAACGGAAGTCTTTCACACCTTCAAGATCGATGCTTTGGTCCTTCGCTTCCCGGACGATCGCCGCGGCGAGCGGGTGCTCACTCGCTTGTTCCAGAGAGGCGGCAAGCCGCAGGAAATCCCGCGCATCGATACCTTCGGCGGGGAGGATATCGGTCAGCCTGGGCTTGCCTTCTGTTAGGGTGCCCGTCTTGTCCACGACCAAGGTATCCGTTTTTTCCAGGCGCTCGAGCGCCTCGGCGTTCTTGATGAGCACGCCGAGTTGCGCCCCGCGTCCGACGCCGACCATGATCGACATCGGCGTGGCCAGACCGAGGGCGCACGGGCAGGCGATGATGAGAACGGCGACCGCATTGACGATGGCGTGCGCGAGTCTGGGTTCCGGCCCCAGCCACATCCAGATGACAAAAGTCAGCACTGAAACCGCCAGCACCACCGGCACGAAGATGCCCGCGACCTTGTCGGCCATGCCTTGGATCGGGGCGCGGCTGCGCTGGGCCTCGGCCACCATCGCGACGATCTGGCCAAGCAAGGTATCGCTCCCGACGCGCTCGGCCTTCATCACAAAACCGCCGGTGCCATTGACCGTGCCGCCCGTGACCTTGTCGCCGATGGTTTTTTCCACCGGCAGCGGTTCCCCGGTCAGCATGGACTCCTCCACACTGGAGTGGCCCTCGATGAGTTCGCCATCCACCGGCACTTTTTCCCCGGGAACCACACGCAAGCGATCGCCGACCTTCACCTCTTCCAGCGGGATTTCCTTGTCACCGCCCTCCGCGATAAGGCGCGCGGTGGGTGGAGCCAGATTGAGCAAGGCCTTGATGGCGCTGCCGGTCCGGCTGCGGGCGCGGAGTTCGAGCACCTGACCCAACAATACCAACACCACAATCACGGCGGCTGCCTCGAAGTATATGGCCACCTTGCCATCATGGCGCATGCTGTGCGGAAAAACATCCGGCAGCAGCATGGCGACGACGCTGAAAACAAATGCCGCACCCACACCGATGGCGATGAGCGTGAACATATTGAGGTTCCAACCGATGATGGAACGCCAGCCACGCTGGAAAAACGGCCAGCCAGCCCAGATGACCACCGGCGTGGTGAGCGCGAACTGAATCCAGCGCGAAACATCGCCGCCGACCCATGGCTGCCGGCCCAACGGCGGGATCATGTGCGCCATCGCCAGCAGGAACACCGGCAATGCCAGCGCCGCGCCGATCCGGAAGCGCCGCGTCATGTCCTTGAGTTCGGCGTTGCCACCCTCATCGCTGCCTGCTGACACATCCACCGGTTCCAGCGCCATGCCACACTTGGGGCAGGAGCCGGGGTGATCCTGCCGCACTTCCGGGTGCATCGGGCAGGTGTAGTCCGACCCGGCCTTGGTTTCCGTCCGGGGCTTCTCCGTAGCGGAACCTGCTAGAAACTTCTCCCGGCAATGTTCGCTGCAAAAATAGAACGTCCGCCCGTCCCGTTCCGCGTGGAGCGGGGTGGCTTCGTCCACTGTCATTCCGCAAATGGGGTCCTTGGCCATGGTGATGATTAAACTTATTGGCTGGGATACCGCGTCCGGGACAGCATGTCGAACACACACAATTCCAGATTCCGGATCGTCGCAGCTTCCACCGCTTTCTGGGTATCACCGCTGCCGACAACGTGCCCGATCAGAACACCATTGCCCAAAGATCGACTCGCTGAGCGTCTTGCCGGATGAAAAATCCGGTCCAATACGTGACGCAAGGCGCGATTCCTCCTGAAATTCCCATGTCCGCGCGATGAAATCATGGTTTTTGAAGCACCCTCTAGAGAGTCCACGCGGTTGCAGAACGCATCCAGTTGGTCCGTGCATTCGAATCCCGCCATCCAGAACGAACGGAACGGACTTGCCGGGACGAGGGTGGCGACGGCATGCATTCACAAAAATCCTTAAAGCGCGGTGCTTCCTTGCGGCCCGTTGACCCCGTCCCGCGTGCAGGGATCCGACTTCTCACGCACCTGAACCCCCAAGCCTCATCATGATGAAAATGCGACTTGGGGTTTTGCTGGTGGTTTGGTTAATACCCGCTTTCGTTGACGGAGTTTTCGGCAATTGCGGTCAGCATTTCGTTGGCGACCTTTTCCTCGTCGAGAGTAGCGGCGAGGAATTCAGCAGCCTCGTCGTGCCCCATTTTTTCCGCCCATGCGCGGAGCGTCCCGTAGGATGCGATCTCGTAATGCTCGACTTTTTGAGCGGCGGCAATGAGGGCGGCGTCCAGGGCCGAGGAGCCTGCCATTTCTTCCATCAGATCCTTCCCCTCCTCGAGCAAGCCTTTCATGGCTTTACACTCCTTGCTCTGCACGGGTTCATCGAGCGAAGTAAAAACCTGTTCGAGACGGGTGATGTGATATTCGGTTTCCGCGAGGTGGGATTCAAAGGCCGCTGTCAGTTCCTCGGACGTGGCAGCTGCGGCCATCTTGGGCAGCGCCTTGATCAGTTGCTGCTCGGCGCTCAGAATGTCCGCGAGTTCATCGAGGAACAACTCGTGCAGTTCGCTGTCCATTGTTCCAATGTTCCGTTCTTCTGTTTCTTGTGTCATGCTTTTCATTTTTTTATTGTTAGGTTAGTGTAGGATCCAGGCCGGGCAGGAATTCCTCCGGGTTTTTGTGGAGAATCATTACGCCGACACTCCATCACGGTAGCTGGAAACATGGAGCACGCCATGGGGTGAATCCCCCTTGGCGGGAACTTCCCGACATCAGCGGTATCTTGAAAATTCGGTCACCTGCGGTCCGCGGGGGCGCGAACTGCGGAGTGTTTCCCTCACGTCCATCGCAGTGGCTTCATTGCAATACGGGCAGCGGAACCGCTCCGTGAACATGATTCCGAGAGCCACCCGCAACTGGTAGCTGCCCAGCAAACGTCTGGCTTTGCGGTGTTTCATGCATGCCATGGGCGCGAGGACCGGAGTTCTGCATAACGGGCATCCGGCATGGGCCGCCGCGATCCATTGGGCAACGATCAGCACAAGACCAACGACCACCAGTATCGCTCCGCATGTCATCAGGAGCTGGTCATGGGTAATCAGCGAGACGAGCAGCAATCCCGAAGCGGCCGGAATCAGCAGGCGGTTTGCCAACAGCAGCAGGCTTGCGATCCGCAAGCGCCGCGCGGCGGAAATGGAGCGTGGATGATGCATGATTTGAAATATCATGATGCCACGGCGGCGTGGATTTTCCCATGGGGTCAAACCCTACTGCCGGCGCGTAATTTCAGTTCGGCATGATGCTCCTGATGATCATCGTGAAGCGGAAGGAGCACGCCGGGGAGTTCCTTTCCGTCGAGTGTGAGGAGGTTTGATTCCGCCGTGACGTCCGGGAATCTTGAGATGGTGATGTGATAGACCGTCTGCCGGTAACGATAGTGGATCTTATAACTGTCCCACGCATCCGGAAGCCGGGGATCGAGGCGCAGTTGGTTTCCTTCAAGATGCACGCCCAGCAGGGTTTCGACCAGCAGGCGATACATCCAGCTGGCGGAGCCGGTGTACCAGGTCCAGCCGCCACGGCCGGTGTGCGGTGCCACGGCATAAACATCCGCCGCGACGACGTAAGGCTCCACCTTGTAGGTGGCGATCTCTTCTGGAGTTCCGCCGTGGTGGACGGGATTGAGGAGCGTGAAGAGCTCCCACGCGCGCTCGTTTTTGCCCATGGCCGCGAAAGCCATGGCCGTCCAAATCGCAGCGTGCGTGTATTGGCCGCCGTTTTCGCGCACCCCGGGAATGTAGGCCTTGATGTAACCGGGATTGAGCGGGGATTTGTCGAAGGGCGGATCGAACAGTTGGATCAACCCGGCATCGCGGCGGACGAGACGTTGGTCCACGGATTCCATCGCCTGGCGTGAGCGGGATGGATCGCCGGCACCGCTGATGACCGACCAGCTTTGCGGCAGGGAATCAATCTGACACTCCTGATTCGAGTGGGAGCCGAGCGGTTCGCCGTTGTCGAACCAGGCGCGGCGATACCATTCTCCGTCCCACGCGTTCTCTTCGATATTCCGCTGCAGGTCCCGCGCATGGGCGAGGCAGCGTTCGGCGAAATCATGATCCCCGCGCGCGCGCGCCAGCGGGGCGAAGCGGGTAAGCACGTCGTATAGGAAGAACGCCAGCCAGACGCTCTCGCCGCGGCCGTCTTTTCCGACCAGGTTCATGCCGTCGTTCCAATCGCCGCAGCCGATCAAGGGCAGTCCGTGTTCACCGAACTTCAGCCCGTTCTCAATGGAGCGCACGCAGTGTTGATAGAGCGAAGCTTCCTCTTCGGAGCGGTTCGGGAGATCATAATAGGCTTCTTCGTCAGGCCTGAGCGTCCGCCCTTCGAGGAAGGGAACCATTTCATCGAGCACGCCGGTGTCCGCCACGGTTGAGACATAGCGGCAGACCACGAATGGCAGCCAGAGATAGTCGTCGGAAAAATGCGTCCTCACGCCGCGCCCCGCCGGGGGATGCCACCAGTGCTGGACATCGCCCTCGCGGAATTGGCGGGAGGCGGCCAGCAGGATGTGCTTGCGGGCGACGGCCGGCTCCGCGTGGACGAGCGCCATGACGTCCTGCAGCTGGTCGCGGAAGCCGAAGGCACCGCCGGACTGATAGAAACCGGAGCGTCCCCAGACACGGCAACCGAGTGTCTGATAGAGAAGCCAGCCGTTGGCCATCATGTTCACCGACGGATCCGGCGTGTCCACGTTCACCGCGCCGAGCGTGCGGTTCCAGTATTCCCACACGCCCTCCAGCGCGGTGCGCGCCGCATCCACCTTGCGGAAGCGCTGGAGCAGGTCGGCGACGTCTTTCCTGTCGCGGCCGCAGCCCAGGCGGAAGACTGTCTCGCGCTCCTGTCCGTTTTGCAAATCGAAGGTCACCTGGATCGCGGCGCACGGATCGAGTCCCGGGCCTGTGGTTCCGGATAGGCGCGCGCTTTTCATCGCCGCGGGATGGGCGAGGGTTCCGTTGCGGCCGATGAACTCCCGGCGGTCGCCGGTGAGCGTGCGGGTGCTGTCGTTCACATCCACGAAGGTGATCCTGCCGAGGAAGTCATGATTGTAGGCATTGAGTGCGAGCAGCGCGTTGGTTTTGATATCCAGCTCCGTCTGCACATGCATCAGGCTTTTCTCCCTGAGATCCCCAAGCACCCATTCCCAGTAGCCGGTGGCGGACAGCCGGCGCGGGCGGCCGGAAACGTTGCGTGTCTTGAGCACCGCGAATTTCACAGGAGCATCCATCGCCACGTAAATCCACAGCTCGGTGTGGATGCCGTTCTCGGTATGTTCGAAAACCGTGTAGCCGAAGCCGTGACGGATGACGTAGGGCGTGACGCCGCGCGCCGGTGACGGGGTGGGGGACCAGTATTGTCCGGTCTGCTCGTCGCGGAGGTAGAATGCCTCGCCCGAAGTGTCCCGCACCGGATCGTTGCTCCACGGGGTGAGGCGGAACTCGTGGGCGTTCTCGATCCATGTGTAGGCCGAGCCGCTCTCCGAAACCACCGTGCCGAAAAACGGGCTGGCGATCACATTGACCCATGGCGCGGGGGTGGAAACGCCCGGCTCGAGAGTAATGACATATTCGTGGCCGTCGCGGGTGAATCCTCCGTAGCCGTTTTCGTGGGCGAGGTTTCTATCAGCAAGGGCGGCGGGGATGTCCACGGACCTTTTGGCGGTGGCCGCGAAAGCGGGGACGGCCGGCACGCGTCTGCCGACGCGTGCGGTTTGCTGGGTGAGGGTGCCTTTTTCGTCGTCGAGGATGATTCTCGCCACCGCCTGCAGCAGGATGAGATCCTCCTGCGGCACCTGTTCGATGCGCCGCACGAATATGCCGCCGCGCTGGTCGAGCATCTGTGCCTCGATGCCGGAGGAAATCAGACTGGTGATATCATCCTGCAGCGCCTGCCGGTAAATCGATTCATCTTCGTTGAGAATCATCAACTCGACGGTCAAGCCCTTCATTCTCCAGTAGGAGTGGGCGCGCACGACCTGCCTGACAATTTCGAGTTTTGACGGATCGCTGATGCGCAGCAGCACGAGCGGCGAGTCGCCCGAGATGCCATGGCTCCAGAGACCGCTCTGGCCGCGGCGGTTGTTGCGCAGCACCGAGGGATCCGCCCTGCGGGCCGGATCCGCATAGATCAGGGCTCCGGCAAGCTTGCCATACAGCCGCGCCTCGGCGGGGGTGACGCCGATGTGGTGCAGGGTCACCTGGCTGTGGGTCCATGCCAGGTCGAAGGCGCGTTCGGCCCTGCGCGTGCCCTGGTATTGATCGATGAGTGACAAGGCGGCGTCGCGCGTTTCGGTGACGCCCATGATGATGTTGACGACGGCGGTTTCGTAAGGGGCGAGCGTGATCGTGCGGCGCAGCGAAATGACGGGGTCCAGCACCGGACCGGTGGTGTTGGAGAGCGGGCCTGTCCCGCGCGTCATCGCGGCGGGAGCGGACGGGCTGCCACCGCGGCCGAGGAACTTCGAGCGGTCCGTTTCGCAGGAAACCTTGCCATGGCCGCCGCCCTGGCCGGTCATCAGGTGCAGCAGCCACGGCGGGCGCTCTTCGGCCGAGCGCGCCCTGCGGGTGCAGAGAATCGCCGAGGAGCCCTCCTCAAACTCCGTTTGCACGGAGAGGTTGCTGAAAGCCGGATGGGCGGCCTCGGCGGCGGGCGGCGCGAGCACCACCTCCGCATAACTCGTGAGCTCGATTTCACGCCGTGTCGAGCGCCGGTTGGTCAGGGTGATCCGCCGCACCTCGACATCGTCCTCGGGCGAAACGCAGATCTCGGTGTGCATGTCGAATCCAGCCTGCCGCTGTCTGAACTCCGTGCGGGATTGTGAGAAGACCGCCTCGTAGTTATTGATCTCATGGCACGTGGGCTGGAACGCGGCGGACCAGAAGTCGCCGCTGGTAACGTCGCGCAGGTAAACAAACATGCCCCAGTCGTCGCGGGTGGAGTCCTCGCGCCAGCGGGTGAGCGCAAGATCCCGCCAGCGGCTGTAGCCGCCGCCCGCGCTGCTGATGGCGACGTGATAGTTTCCATTGGACAGCAGGTTGATCTCGGGCACCAGCGGGGTCGGGTTGGCGCAGACGCGGACCGCCGCCTCGCTTTCGGTTTGCAGGTCGCGCGTGGCATCGATGCCAAGAGCCTCGGTGAAAACGCCGGCCACGGTTTTGGGAACGCGTTCCTGCAACAGCAAGTCGGCGGCCTTGAGCCGGGGGCAGGCCATGAAGCGCTTCTGCATCGGGTGGTCGTGCAGCACATCCAGCAGTGCGAGCAGGCTCATGCCCTGGTGGTGGGCCATGTAGGAGCGCACCGTGGCGCTGGTCTCGTCCGGAGGCACCCGCGAGGGCGTGTAATCGACGGCCTCGTAAAACCCGTAGTCTCCCTCGCGGCCATCGGCCGCAAGCCGGAGCAGGTTTTCACAGGCCCGCCGCGGGGCGATCATCAGGGCCATGACGGTGGCGTAGGGCGCGATCACCAGATCCTCCGCCAGGCCGCGCTTGAGGCCGAGGCCCGGCACGCCGAAGGCGCGGTATTGATAGTTCATCCGGAGGTCGGTGCGGTTGTAGGCGGACTCGGAGATCCCCCATGGCACGTCGCGCGCCTTGCCGTATTCGATCTGCTGTTTGACCGATGTGCGGCAGCTATGGTCCAACAGGGTGTTGTCATAAGTCGGCATCACCAGCAGCGGCATGAGGTATTCGAACATCGAGCCGCTCCACGACACGAGGACCGGCTCGGAATGCGCGGCAACGAGCAGCCGGCTCATCGAGAACCAGTGGTCCTGCGGCACCTGGCCGAGGGCGATGGCGACGTAGCTGCAAAGCCGCGCCTCCGAGGCCAGCAGGTCGTAGTATCCGGAGTCGTTGCGGACCTCGCTGACATTGAATCCGGTGATGAACAGGTCCCGCGCGTGGTCATAGAGGAAAGTGAAATCCATCGCCGCCATTTCATCGCAGCACGCCGCGAGTTCCTCGAGTTCCGTGATGCGGTGTCGGGCGCGTTCCCGCGCTTCCGCAAGCTCCCGGGTCAGGCCGGTGGTGGAGTCATCGAGCTCGGAGATCTCGCGCAGCGTGGGGAAATTCTCGAGCCGCGCCAGTTGTTGCTCCATGATCGCGGCGGCATCGCCGTTGGGGAGGTGCTGGACCCTGGCCTTGATTTCCAGCCGGGCGAGCTGCGGGATTGGCGCGCCCGCCGTAGGGGAGGCCAGCCATGGCATGAGGAACTCGATCTCCTGCAAATGGCGCTCGCAGCCGTGTTTGAGCTTCAGACCCCACCCGGCAGCGGCACCTTCCCCGTTTTGCAATGTCTCGGCGAGCCGGGCGGCCAGCTGGGTCGCGGTTTCCAAAATGTCGTGAACGATTCCCTGGGTGACGGGGGGGTGCCGCAGTTGCGCCTCAATCTGCGCGAGCTGCGCGTTGGGTCCTGTCAAATCCGCCAGCACCGCCGCCGTGTCGCGCGGTCCCTCCAGCACGCCCGCAGGGCACACCGGTTCGTCCGCGAGACCCCGCAGGCCGGCTCCGAGCGTGAGCAGATGCCCTGCGAGGTTTCCACTGTCCACGCTGGAGATGTAAACCGGGTGCAGCGGCTGTAGCGTGCGGGTGTCATACCAGTTGTAGAAATGCCCGCGATCGCGGTCCATGCGGCGCATGGTGTCCAGGGTGTCGCGCGTCCGCTGGATCAGTCCGCCGGTTGTTAGATAACCGAAGTCCCTGGCTGCGAGATTCGACAGCAGCGCCATGCCCATGTTGGTGGGAGATGTGCGCGAGGCGATGACGGGTACGGGGATTTCCTGGAAATTGTCCGGTGGCAGCCAGTTTTCCTCCTCCGTGACGAATGTCTCGAAAAACGACCACGTCTTGCGCGCGGTGCGCCGCAGGAACACCCGCTGGTTTTCTGTTAGGTTGGGCGTCGCCGGGGCGTGCGTGCGGCTGATCCACCAGGAGATCCACGGTGCGGCGCCCCATGCAGCGAGAATGGGCGAGACCCATGGCAGTTGCGGCGATCCCACCTGCCACAAAAATGCAGCCACCCCCAGCGCCGCGGCGGGCGCGGACCACATGGCCGCATACATGCCCGCGAGATGCGTCACCGTGGTTTTTTCCGTCTCGGACGATGTCTGCCATTCGAGCAAGCGCTTGTGAGAAATCATCAGCCGGTAGAGCGTCCTCATGATCGCGTCCAGACTGAGCCACGCGTCATGCGGCAGAAACGCGATGACCAGGGCTACCTGGCCGGCCTGCCGGCCGCAGTGCGCGACCTGCCCGTTCAAGTGCAGTCGCCACGGCATCTCCGCGGGTTTCCGGACGATGCCCGCCGCGGACGCCAGCGCCGTGGGCAGCGCGATGATCACCGGGACGAGCAGCAGCCCGAGCAGGCAGTGCTCCGGCAACAGCAGCCACACCGCCGTGGCGAGCAGCATCAGCGCGATCGGGAACAGGCTGCGGCGGAGGTTGTCGCATAGTTTCCAGCGCGACAACAGTGACAGCGGGTTGCGCACGCGGACTCCGTCCGGCCCGGCGACCCGCGGCAGCAGCCAGCGTGCGATCTGCCAGTCACCGCGAATCCAGCGGTGCCGCCGCGCGGCATCCACCATGTAGCTGGACGGATGCTCCTCGTAGAACTCGACGTCGCTCACCAGTGCGGCCCTTGCGTGGCAGCCCTCCAGCAGGTCATGGCTGAGGATGATGTTTTCGGGAAACCTTCCGTGCATCGCCCGCTCGAAGGCGTCCACGTCGTAGATGCCCTTGCCGATGAACGAGCCTTCGCAAAAAACATCCTGATAGAGATCGGACACTTCCCTGGTGTAGGGGTCGATCCCGGCGTCTCCGGCGAACAGGCGCACATACCATGATCGTCTCGCGCCTGGCAGGCTCACGCCGACGCGCGGCTGCATGATGCCGTGGCCCACGGTCACGATTTCACGGACCGGATCGAATTCCGGCTTGTTGAGCGGGTGAGCCATGGTGGCGACCAAGCGCCTGGCGGCGTCGCGCGGAAGCACGGTATCAGTGTCCAGGGTGATGACGTAGCGGACCGACTGGAGGGTCGCCGTATCGCCGACGATGGAGGAAAACCGGTCTTCCGGGCCGCCGCGGAGCAGCGAGTTGAAGGCGGCGAGTTTCCCGCGCTTCCTTTCATATCCCATCCAGAGGCCAAGGCCCGGATTCCAGAGGCGCGGACGGTGGAACAGGAAAAACAGCGGTTTGGCATCCGGCGCATAGCGGTGATTGAGATCATCCACGCCCTCGCGCGCCACCAGCAGCAGCGCGTCATCGTCGGGCATGGTCTCCTGCGCGGCGTCCAGGAAATCCGTCAGCAGTGCGAAATAAAGGTGGGGATCCCTGTTGGACAAGTAGTGGATCTCCAGCTTGCTGATGAGCGATTGGACGCTCTCCGGGCTGGCGAGCATGGTGGGCACGACCACCATCGTGCGATACCCCGGCGCGATGCCGTGTGAAAAATCCAGCCGCGGCAGGGCGCGCGGCTTCGCCAGCATCGAGGTGAACCAGTTCACCAATGTGAGGGCCGGCTGGCTGGCACAAACGAGGAACAACAGGATGAGCGCCACCGACCAGAGCCCAAGCACGTTGGTGCCCGCCAAAAGCTGATGGAATGCAAAGGCGAAGGCCAGGGTCAGCAGGACCGCGCCACCCGCGTAATATGCCAATGGAAACCGGCGGATGATTCCTTCGATCGCCGCGGCCAGCGGCCAGCGTGTGCCTGCCGCGCGCGCAAGGGCCGGCAGGCCCTTGTCAACAAGGTGGAAGCCCACATGCGCGGCACGTTCGCCGGTCCCGTGCTTGCGGGCGTTTTCCGCGGCGATCCGCACGGATTCCAGCGCGACCTCGAATTCGGACATCCTGCCATGGCGGGCGATGGTCTCCACCGCGTGGCGGTAGGTGTCGCGGGTGGCAAAATCCATTTTCCGATAGATTCCCGACGGGTCGGAGCGCAGCGTTTCTTCCACCAGACTGAGGGTTTCCACAAACTCCTTCCAATCCATGGACCCGAGAAACCGCAGGCTGCCGATGCTGTGACTCACCGAGATCTGGTCGGCCGCCTGATTCTGGCTCTCCTGGTGCACCAGTTGCTCGATGGACAGGCCCTGCTCCAGCAAATACTGCTCCAGCCAGCCGCGCGCGAGGTGCAGGACCGGGCTCTGCCGCGACAATTGCTCGGTGAACTGCGCCACGAACGCGCTGCTGACGGGCGGATTGGATTTCGCCATGTCCGCCACCACCACCACCAGATGCGAGGGACTTTTGTCGGCCATGCCGCGCAGGCGCTCCACCCAGACATCCGCGTGATCCCGGTCCTTCCCGGCGGCGAGCAGCCGGGTGGCGATGCGCTGAAGGTTTTCGATCAAGCCCAGCCGCAGCATGATCGGAATGGCCCACAATTCGCCGAGTTTCAGCGGATCCACCGTCTGATAGGCGTCGATGAACGCGCTCAGCGGCTCCGCGTCCACTTGCGCGTCGAGATGTGAAATCAACTCGGAGACGATCTCATACACTCTTGGCAGGCCCGCTGCCGCCCCGTGGTCCAGAATCGGCAGTTCGCGGCTGTAAGTGCGCGGCAAGTGCCGCCGCGCCATCTGGATCTGCTCCTCGATCAGATAAAAGTTGTCCAACAACCATTCGGCGGCGGGCGTGATGCGGATGTCCGCATTCCCGCCGCGGGACGCGTGATTGAAGGCACGTAGCTTGCGCTCGTTGGCGTCCAGCCGCGCGAGCAGTTCGTTGGCGCCGTAGTGCGTGGCTGTCTTATGGCCGGCGGCGAGCCACCGGGCGTGGCGCGCGAGTTGTTCGACACTGAACAACTCCGCCCGCAAGGGCGTATCGTTGGAACCCGGGCGCTTCGGCCGGCTTGTCCGCGCTTGTCTGATTTTCTCGATCGTCCGCATGAGATGGTCCCGTTTCATGTTCCGTCACACGCACATCCGATCCGATTGCCGGAGGAAGCGGTGATTCGGCAGTGATGATGAGGAACCGCAGGCAATCGGGCTCCCGGGGGAACAAGTATCCCGGGACCGTTTCGAATCCTATTCCAATCTCAACAGCCTGATGGATCATTCCGTTCATGAAATCAGGCTGTCGTGGTCGGCATAAGGGGGAATTCAGTATCTACGAGTTGTTTTGGTTTCCACCGTGCCATAGGTGGCCGGTGCGATCCCGGTTGTGGTGGTCGTGTGTGTGGACGGTTCCCGGCTCTCGACTGTGGTGCAGGAGGTTGAAAAGCCCAGAGCGGCGAGGCCCAGGATACTGATGATGATGGTTTTCATGGTGATTTCGGGGTTGATTGATTCAAATGTTGGTTTTCCAACGACTGGAAGTTGGTCGATTTCGTTAGGAACCGCCATGGGGTATAACCCCCACTGTCACGGAAGCACCGGGCGGGTTCAGAGCATTGTGACCTGAACGCTGCTCTCGATGATGCCCTCCGCGATGGCATGGCGGGTGAGGCCGGCGGTGTCGTGGATGTCGAGTTTGTCCATCAAGTGTCCGCGGTGTTTTTCCACGGTCTTGATGCTGATGCCCAAATCCGACGCGGCTTCCTTGTTGGTTTTGCCTTCGGCGATGAGTTGGAGCACTTCCATTTCGCGTGAGGTCAGCAGCGAGGCCTTGCTTACCGTCCTGCCGGTCCGGTCCCGCGATGGGCGGGTCATGCGAATGAAGCGTTTCGCGATCGTGGCGCTGTAATGGATGCCGCCCTTGTGAACCTCGCGAATCGCCCGGCAGACGTCATGGGTGGAATCCTGTTTGAGCAGGAATCCCGCCGCTCCGCAACCGACCGCGCTTTTGACGTAGGCGTCATCACAGTGGGCGGTGAGGATGATGATCCGGGTGGCTGGCAGCGCCTTGACCAGTTGGCGCGTGGCTTCAAGGCCGTTGAGTCCCGGCATGGCGATGTCCATCAGCACCACATCCGGGCGGAGTTTCATGGCCATGGCCACCGCCTCGCGGCCGTTGCGCGCTTCTCCCGCCACTTGCAGATCCGCCTCAAGCTTGAGCATTGCGCGGAGGCCTTCCCGGACCAGCATGTGGTCTTCCACTATCAGAACGGAGATTGGATTCATGTCAGAGGATGCGACGTCCCTGAATCACCCTGATGATAATCACGATGACTGCCAAGACCAGCAGGATGTGGATGAAGCCTCCAAGTGTGGCGCTGGTCACCAGACCGAGAACCCATAGGACAAGGAGGATGATGGCAATGGTCATTAACATGGATTCGGTTCTTTCCGGGTTTGAAATGAGTTTCTTAGCGTGCGGATTCCTCAATGTTTTCGCCGACGTTTTCGACGTCCCTGCCGAAGCCGCGGACGGTGCCGCAACCGGCGCTGAAGACCACCGCGAGAGCGGAGGCGATGAGGAGAATGATGGTGCGCTTGAGTGATGTTTTCATGGTTTTGTTTGTGGGGCTTCCACGTGAACAAGTTAGACATGGCCTGTGCCAGCCGCCATGGGGTGAAACCCTACCTTGAGGTGTTTGTGGAATGGTTGCACACTCAAATTCCGTCGATCTGACGGTCGATGATCTCGCGCAGGTAGTCACGCGCGGCGCGTGCGCGCTCCATGATGCGCTCCGGCGGCTCGCCACTGTCGGAGAGTTCCAGGATGAGCGGGCCGTGGAAATTCCATTGCCGGAGCTGGCGCACCAGCGAGATCCAGTCGATCGCGCCCTCGCCGGGCGACAAGTGTTCGTCGCGGTCGCCGTGGTTGTCGTTGACGTGGAGCATGCGCAGATGGCCGGAGAGCTTGTGGACCACCGTGCGCAGGTCTTTGGAGAGAAACGCGTGGCCGGTGTCCAGGCAGGTGCCCACATTGGTCTCGCGGATCGCTCCGAGGAGGAACATCAGATCGCTGACACGTCCGAACATCAGGTGCGGCAGCATGTTTTCCAACAACAGGATAAGCCCGGCATGACGGCAGTGCGCGGCCACCTCATTGAGTGAATCCGCAGCGTTTGTCATCCGGTCGTACCACTCGTGTGGCGGCGGCTTGCCCACGCGCTCCGGGCCCGGGTGCAGCACGACATAGCTCGCGCGCAGCATGGCTGCCGCATCGCAGGCGGCGATCACCTCGCGCACCGCATGCGCGCGTTGGCCGGCATCAAGCGAGGAGATGTCGATCGAATCGGCGAACGGCGCGTGGAACGAATTGGCATCCATGCCCAGCGAGCGCATGAGCTCCGCGGCTTTCTCCACGTGGCCGTGGTTGTGGTAGTCGAGGTGGGCGGGAAAAGAGCAGACCTCGATGGTGTGGAAGCCGCCATCGCGCACCTCGGGCAGCGCGTGGAGGATGTCGGTTTTGTAAAAGCATCCGGTGGAGATGCCGCAGCGCCAGTCGCTCATGATCGTGTGGGATTGGGGTTGAAGAGACAGCCGAGTTTCTCGCGGAACGGTTCCAGCGAGCAGCCGCAGGGGTTCCAGCAGAATTGTTTTTCCTGTTGTGAGACACAGTTGAAATCGATTCCCTTATCCAAACCGGTTGCGATCTGCCCGGCGAACAGGCGCACATAAAACTCCGCGCGCATCGCGGGATCGTATTCGCGCCATTTCTCATGCCAGCCGAAGGCCGGGTTGGCGAACTTCGAGCGCACCAGTCCGGCGATGTGCCGCGGGTGCCAGCCGAGCGCCAGCAGGCAACGCGTGACAAGCTGGATGCCGGAGGGCTTGAGCAGCCAGTCGTTCGCTTCCGTGAGAACATGCGCCGCACACGGTGGAAGGAGTTCGAGCGGAGTCATGCCATAACCCTCCGCCCACTGCGAGGGATGGTCCTGTGGTATGGCATAGAAAATCCGGTGGAAGGCGCACAGGTCGGAGCGCAGGTAGTCATCCATCAACCGCGCGGTGCCGCGTTCCTGCAACGGAATGTTCACCCCGGCGCGGCGGGCCAGCGCGGTGATTTTGGCCGGCTTGTGGCGCTCCTTGAGCAGTTGCGCGAGGCCCATTTCATGAAGTGGCAGGGTGAAGAATTCATCCACGCGATCCTCGATGCCCATGCGGCTGATCAAGCCGGATAGCCACGGCTTTCGGTAAACGGTGTAGGGAATGCGGATCATCCGGCTGTGCAGCGGATCGCCGTATTCCGACAAATCGATGGAAAGCATCTCGCGCATGCCGGATGCGCCGGGGCCCACTTGCTGGGCGGTGATTTCCACCGGGATTCCGCACTCGGGGGCGGCATCTTGTTTCACCAAATGCGCGAAGTGCTCCATCAGCAGCGCGAGATGGGGAAACAAGGGCTCGGCCGGTGGCGTGGCCACATCCGGCGGCGTGCAGATCGCCAGATCCGCGATGGCGCGGGCGACCGCCGATTCCTTGGGAATGCGCCACACGAAATGGTGCCCCTGGCCGGTCACCAGATGCAGGTAGCGGATGCCGAAGGCCAGCAGGCGCGCCTCGATCGCCTCCACCAGCGGCTCCTGCAGACGGAAAATCCGCGGTGCGTCGAGATAGGCCGCCGCCGGGTCGTCGAAGTTGACATATTCGATGTCGAGATGGATGAGCATCGACGCCCTGTCTTCCAGCGAGCGAGCCAGCTCACCGCCGTCGTCGAGCATCCGGTCGAGCGCGTCCGGCGGCTGGCGCTCGAACAACGAGGGGTTTTCGGAATCGAGACGGCCGAGAAACGTGCAGGTCGCATCGCGCAGCCGGCGGCCGCCAAGGTATTCAACGATGCGCTGCCGGACCATTGGGTTCCGCCATACTTTCCGGAGTGTTGGCGACACCAGCCCCCCCGTTGGATGACCGTTTCGGATCATGCGAGCGGATCAAGGTAGGAGTGCCCCGGATTTTTGTCGAATTGGAAAAAGCCAATTCAAACCAACCCCGTCAGCCGACGGTCAGCCAGAGGGACTCGATCTTCAGCGGGCGGTTTCGACCTGGTAACGGCGGCAAGTCCACACCGCCATCCACGGACACCACCCCTATCGGCAGGCACGCCAACGCCACGCCAACGTCATGGTGCGCGAAAACCCCGGCTTGCCCGGCGTTTAGGTTGAGCCGGTTGATGGAGATGGTGGAAGGTGTCATTGAAGTTGATGGGTCAATGCGAGTCATCGCGTGCCACCACGGGACGCTTGATCACATAAGGGGACTCCAACCTGCCGGATTCACCCTTCGGGATCGTCCAAAATCATCTGCAATCTCGCGGCAAGTTCCGATGGAAACCGGCCGGGCCAAGTTGCATCAACGAGACCGACCCCGATCAGATCACGCAGATGCATGCGATCCTTGTCGCGGAAGGAAATCAGTTTCATCCGCACGAGGGATTCCAACGGGATGAGCTCGAATCCATCACCTGTTTCAGTCGATCCGAGTTCCGGCGTTGCTTCCAGTGCGTCCGGCACCGCTTTTTCACCCGCCCAAAGCACGTGCACCGCGTCGCGGATTTTCGCATCGGGGCCGTCGAGAAACACGTCCATTGCCGCCGCCTTGCCGAGAGAAGAAACCCGGCGATGCACGAATCCCGCCGCTTCCAATGCCGCGCGGGCGCATGTCATGTCCTCACGGCGCAGCAGGATATCCACATCCCGCGTGTTGCGCACCGCGGACTCATCCACACGGGACACCCAGGCGGCGACGGCATTTCCGCCGACCACGGCGTATGCCACACCCACCTGCTGCAGGGCCGCTGCGGCGCGTTCAAGCCGCCTTTTCACATCATCAATGCCTTTTGCCATGCGTTGCCAGGATACAGGTTGTAGAGCGATCATCGTGCCCATGTCCGGAATCTGCCACGAAGCCTCTGGGAACCAAAGAGGAATTTCTCCTGCCCTGGATGCCCATTCTGCCGGCTTTTTGTCGGTCATCGCCCCCTCCTTTCGCGCAAGCGCTTCGATTGCCGCCGACGGTCGCAGACTCATGTGCGTGGTAGGTCTCAGTCCAGCCACACTGATTTCAGATACGCGCGGTCGGTGAAATCCCCGGGCATCGGTGCGTGGCGGGCCGTCATTGGCCGCGGCAGTTTGTTGCGGATCTGCCGTTCGAATTCGGCGGGCGTCATGCCGCGGAAGTTGGTGCAGCACAGCAGCCAGCCGCCGGGCGCGAGCACTTGCGCGGCGAGCGCGGCGAGTTCGCCGAAGTCGTTTTCGACGCGGAAGACCTTGCCCTTCTCGTCGCGCGAGAAGGTGGGCGGATCGAGCACGATGCCATCGAAACGGCGGCCTTGTCTGGCGAAGCGGCGCAGCCAGTGGAATGTGTCGCCCTTGCAAAAGTGGTGCGCGGCGGGGTCGAGCGAGTTATGGCATAAGTTGCGTTTTGCCCAGTCGAGATAGGTTTGCGAGAGATCCAGCGTGGTGGTTTCCGCGCCGACCATGGCGGCGGAGACCGAGAAGGCTCCGGTGTAGGCGAAGGTGTTGAGCAGTTTATGGCCCGGCCGCATCCGGCGGCGGACTTCGGCGCGGTTGTCGCGCTGGTCGAGGAAGATGCCCTGCGAGTATCCGGATTGGAACGAAATCTCATAACAGATTCCGTTTTCCCGGATGAGGAATGGCGCGGTGGTTTCCGGGCCTGCCAGATGTGCGGGCGATTCCTTCTGGTGTTGGTCGAGGCGTTTCCAATAACAGGAACCCCCGCGGTCGCGCAGCCACTCGCGCGCGTCGGGCGGGATCGAGTGACTGGTGGTCGATAGCAAGCAGCGCCCGTCGAAGGATTCGAGAAACAGCCCCGGCAGGCCGTCACCCGCGCCGTCGATCAGGCGCACGGCGTTGGTTTCCTCCGTGACGAGGGAGGCGCGGCGCGCGACGGCGGCGTCCAACAACTCACGCATGGCCGGCGGGTTTTTGACGCCCGGCCGCCTGTTCGAGCCACTGGTTTTTGAGGGCGAGCGCGCGCTGGAGCGCGTCTTCGGCGGTGGCGCCGAGGAAATTGGCGTGCCCCATTTTGCGGCGCAGGCTGGCGTGGCGCTTGCCGTAAAGGTGGAGGAAAGCCTCGCCGTCGGCAAACAGCGGCAGCCAGTCGGGCGGCGTGGTTTCCTCCGGCCACATGTCGCCTAACAGATTGAGCATGGCCACCGGCGAGAGCAGGCGCGTGGAGCCGGCGGGCAGGCCGAGCACCATGCGCAGCTGCTGCTCGAACTGCGAGGTGGCGCAGGCGTCGAGCGTGTGGTGGCCGGAGTTGTGCGGACGCGGGGCGATCTCGTTGACCAGCAGCGAGCCGTCGGGTTTGAGGAAAAACTCCACGCCCATGATGCCGCGGTAGTCGAGAGCGGCGGCCACCTTGCGGGCGATGGCGGCGGCCTCATCCGCCACGGCGGCGGGCACGCGGGCGGGCACGATTGAAACGTCGAGGATGTGGGCGCGGTGTTGGTTTTCGGCGGGGTCGTAGGTGACCATGCTGCCGTCCGCGGCGCGCGCGATCATCACCGAGAGTTCCATTTCAAAGTTCACCCATGCCTCGAGCACACCGCGCGGCGAGTTGAATGCCTGCCAGATCTCCTCCGGGTTTTCATCGCCCTTGAGTTTGATTTGGCCGCCGCCGTCGTAGCCGAAAGACGCGGTTTTGAGCACGCCGGGAGCGGCGAGTTCGCGCATGGCGTCGGCGAGTTCGGCGGCGGTGGTCACGACGTGGAAACCGGTGCAGGGGATGCCGTTGTTGCGCAGGAAATTCTTTTCGCCCTCGCGGTTCTGGCAGGTGGCGATGGCCTGCGGCGAGGGATGAAGCGGCATGCGCGCCGCCACCGCTTGCAGCGTGGCGTGAGGGATGTTCTCGAACTCCACGGTGGCCACGGTCGAGACCTCGCAGAAGTGTTCGAGCGCTTGCGGATCGTCAAAAGGAAGATCGATCACTTCATCGGCGATTTCGACTGCCGGGGCTTCGAGACCGCCGGTCCAGACGGCGGTGCGCACGTTCATGCGGCGTGCGGCCATCGCGAGCATGCGGCCGAGTTGGCCGCCGCCGATGACCCCGAGCATGCAGTGCGGCGGGTGGATTCTCACAGGTTGCTGCGCCATGGAATCAGTCGATCTGGGGAATTTCCGCGGCTTTCACGGCACGGGTTTGTTCCGCGCGGAAGGCGGCGAGTTTTCCGGCGAGTTCGGGCGATTCGTTGGCCAGCATGGCCACGGCGAAGAGCGCGGCGTTCACTGCACCGGCCTTGCCGATGGCGAAGGTGGCGGTGGGGATGCCGGCCGGCATTTGGACGATCGAGAGCAGCGAATCCACACCCTTGAGCGTTTTGGACTCCACCGGCACGCCGAGCACCGGCAGATCGGAGATCGCGGCGGCCATGCCCGGCAGGTGGGCGGCACCGCCGGCACCGGCGATGATGCATTTCAAGCCACGGCCGCGGGCCGCCGCAGCGTATTCGTAGAGTTTGTCCGGTGTGCGGTGGGCGCTGACGACCTCCGCCTCGCACTTGATACCGAAATCACGAAGCGTGCGTGCGGCGTGCTCCATCGTCGGCCAATCCGACGTGCTGCCCATGATGATGCCTACCTGCGGTGCGTCTTGCATCTGCGGAAAATGCATCACGCGGCGGCGCACGTCAACAAGTGCGCCAGCATGAAACCGCAAAATTCTCACCGTTTGACTGCAACGGGCTTATGGTGAGGCCGTCAATCCATGGCCCTTCACCAGTGCGTCGATGGCATAGAGCGAAGTGCGCGCCGTGATGAAGAGCGTTTTGCCGTCCGCTCCGCCAAAGCACAGATTGGCCGGCGACTCAGGCACCGGGATGGTTCCCAGCAGTTTGCCATCCGCGTTGAAGATTTTCACCCCGTCGCCAGCGCTCGACCACACCCTGCCATCGACATCGCAGCGGATGCCGTCGGGCACGCCCTGGGCGATGGCGCAAAACACACGGCTGTTAGAAAGCGAGCCGTCTGCCAGCACGTCGAAAACGCGGATGTGGCGCGGCTCGCCGGAGTCCGCGATGTAGAGCCGCCTGCCGTCCGGCGAGAAGGCGATGCCGTTGGGCTTGTCGAAATCCTTCACCAAGACCCGCAACTCCTTGGTTTTCGGATCCAGACGGAACACCCAGCAACCGTCGATCTCGCGCTCCTGGCGGCGCAGGCCGTAATCCGGATCCGTGAAGTAAATCGCACCGTCCGCCGCCACCGTGGCGTCGTTCGGCGAATTGAAGGCCCGCCCCTCAAAGCGGTCCGCCAGCGTGACCAGCGCACCATCCGCCTCCATGCGGCTCACGCGCCGCCCGCTGTGTTCGCAGGTGATCAGGCGGCCCTCGCGGTCGAGGATGTTGCCGTTGGCATTGCGGCTTGGCTGGCGGAAAACCGACAGCCCCACACTCGCGGACCATCGTTTCAACTCATCGGCCGGAATGTCGCTGAAAACCAGATAGCCGCCATCGCGCGGCACCCACACCGGCCCCTCGGTGAACTTCATGCCGGTGGCAAGCTTGCGCAGCTCGGCAGCCGGGGCCACGCAGCGGGCGAACTCAGCGGCCGCATCGGTTTCCGCAAGCGCGCCGCCACCCAGGCAGCACCAAAATCCAATTCCCAATGCACACAGTGTTTTCATGATTGATTATAGATACCCATATGGTGCGATCTCTGTTGACGGAGCTCGCATTGATCTGCCACCCGGCAGATCAATCCGTAATTTTCGTCAGAAAGTCTTCCGCAGGTGGGATGGCAGGATGTTGAGCTGCTCGCGGTATTTGGCGATGGTTCGGCGTGCGACGTGGATCCCCTGCCCGGCCAGTGACTTCATCAGCGCCTCGTCGGACATCGGCTTGCCCGGGTTTTCCGCGGAGACCAACTGCTGGATCGCCTCGCGCACGCCGGCATTGGAAACCTCGTTGCCATCCTCGGTTTGGTAGCCGGTGGCGAAGAAGGCCCGCATTTCCATCAGCCCCTGCGGCGTGAGAATGTATTTGCCGGCCACCGCCCGCGAGACGGTGGTGGCGTGCATGTTAAGCTCGTCGGCAATATCGTTCATGGTGAGCGGCCGCAGGAAACGCGGGCCTTTCCTGAAAAACTCCGGCTGGTGCTCGATGAGCTTGTGAGCGATGGCGAGGATCGTTTCCTGGCGCAGCGAGATCGAGCGGATCAGGCTGCGGCCATCGCGGATCTGGTCGCGCAGAAACTGCCGGGCCTTGGCGTCCACGCCGCTTTTGCCGATCATGTCCTTGTAGAAATCATTGATCCGAAGGTTTGGCAGGTGCTCGCCGGTGAGATGCGCCACCAAGCGGCCGTCGTCGTCCTTTTCGATGACGACATCGGGCAGGATGTAGGGGTTTCCGCCGGGGTTGAAATCGCCGCCGGGATTGGGTGTGAGGCGGCCGATGCGTGCCGCGGCTTCGGCGATGCGCTCGACACTGGTGCCCAGTGCCTTGGCGATCTGTGGCTGGCGCTTGCGGGCGAGATCTTCCAGATGATCGCGCACGATCTTGTATTCGATCGTTTCCGTGCCGCTCTTGCGCTCGAGTTGCAGCAAAAGCGACTCCGCGATGCCGGAAGCGCCGACACCCGCCGGCTCAAAGGACTGGATCAAACGCAGCGCCGCCTTCAGATGCGCGGGCTTGATGCCAAAGCGAAATCCGAGTTCCTTGGCCGGCAGATCGAGGAAACCCCGGTCATCGAGATTTCCCAAGAGCGTCTGCGCCGCCTCGCGCACCGGCGGATCGATCATCGAAAGATCCAGTTGTTGCTGCAAGTGCTGCTGCAAGGTGACCGGTGCGACGATCGAGTCGTAAATCCGCTGCCGTCGCTCCTCGTCGTCCTGAGTCCATGGTGCGGATTTTCCCTCCATGATCGAGCGGTCGCGCCAGTCGTCATCGGTCTCGTTGAGATAATCGAGCGAATCCGCCTCGTCGGGATCCGGCCCTTCCTCATCGAGCGAGATCGACTCCGTGATATCCTCCAATACCGGATTGGTCTCGAGCGCTTGGGTGATGAGCTGGGAAAGCTCCATCGTTCCCGCCTGCAGGATTTCCAGACTCTTGCGCATCTGGGGCGCAAGCGTCTGCTGCTGCGAGAGCGATTGATGAAACGAGAGATCCGCCATGGGGCACGGCAATCCACTTGCCGACGCCACTTTATGAACAATTTTCCCTCAGAGAAGCAAAATCCGTGCCATATAATTAGATTTATCTGTTGGTGGCAGGACCGGAAAACAATCTGCCCCGATCACACGCGGGGGGCAATCGGGGCAGTGACACACACTATGCTGGGGGGGCTCCCTGAGATCCGGGCCTCAGAAACCGCGGGGGGAGCGGAGAAAGTCGATGGGTAAAAGATGGCACGATTCCGGCCACAGCGCACTTACGTGATCGCGTGACGCAGGCGAGCGCAATCATGCCTGCGAGCGTTGCCTGCAAGCATGTGGATTTGCGGTTGCTTGTGGGGCTTGTGCACAGGATGTTCCGCGCGACTTTCATCATCCCGCAGCCCGCATGAAAAAACGCTACCTAAGACTGGTTCGCCAGGCGCTCAAATCGCTGCGGCACCGGCGTTTGCGCGACCGTCCGTGGTGGCAGGCGATTTCCAAGCCGATCGCCAACCGCTGTCTGTGGATCCCCTGTCGTGACACGGTGGCTTCCGGCATGGCCATCGGATTGTTCTTCTCGATGATGCCGATGATTCCGCAGTCGATTGTGGCGGCGATTCTCGCAATGCGGGTGAAGGCGAACATTCCCTTCGCAATGGCCGCGTGTTTCGTGAGCAATCCCCTCACCAATGTGCCGATTTGGGTGGCGCAGATCCGCCTCGGCCAATGGCTGATCGATGTCTTATCGCTTCCGGTTCCGCATTTCCTCGCTAAGGCCCACACGAGCCTGCCCGGCGTCGGCGAGATGTCGGTCAGCAATTTCATCGTCGGCTTTGTGGCAATGGGCGTGATTCTCGCGCTGTGTGCTTTTCCGCTGGTGCATTTGTTTTCAGCCATCATGCCGCACCACTTGCCGGTGCGCCGCCGGAGACCGTGGCCGCTTGGAAAACAGGAGCGCGCCGCATCCCCGCTTGGCAATCAGCGGAAACCGGACGATGAAAAGGCTTTCAAAAATGTGCTACCGCGGGGCGATTGAATGGCTTTTTTCCACCCAGATGTTCGGGATCAAACTCGGACTGGATGGAGCGCGGCATCTGCTGAAGGAATACCTCGCGTTTCCTCCGCACGGCACACAGGTGATCCATGTGGCCGGCACCAATGGCAAGGGCAGCACTTGTGCGATGATCGACAGCATCGCGCGCGCCTGCGGCCGTCGCAGCGGGTTGTTCACCTCGCCGCATTTGATCGATTTCCGCGAGCGCATCCAGGTGAACGGCCGGCAAATCCCGGAGGAAAACTGCGCCGCGATGCTCGGTGAGTTGCGGCCGATGTGCGAGCGGATGGAGGTGCATCCCACGTTTTTCGAGATCACGCTGGTGCTGGCGATGCGCTGGTTCCGCGAGAGCGGCTGCGAACTGATCGTACTGGAAACCGGCATGGGCGGCCGGTTCGACGCCACCACCGCGGTGCCCGCCGATGTCTGCGTGATCACACCCATCGGGATGGACCACATGCAATGGCTCGGCGATACGATTGAGAAAATCGCCGCCGAGAAAGCCGGGATCTTCGTGACGGGAAAACCGGCGATCTCCGCGCCGCAGGAGCCGGCGGCGAGGCTGGTTCTCGAACAGCAGGCCAACGAAGCGCGCGCGCCGCTGGAGTTTGTGGAAGAGCCGCTGTTAGGTTATCCGCTCGCGCTGGCCGGCACGCACCAGCAATGGAATGCGGCGCTGGCGGTGGCCGCGCTGCACGCAGCCGGGCTGCCGTTGCGCGAGGAAAGCGTGCGCTACGGCTTGTCCCATGTGAACTGGCCAGGGCGCTTCGAGGAAATCCAACCCGGCGTCATTCTCGACGGCGCTCACAACCCGCACTCGGCCGGCGTCCTCGCCGCAACCTGGCGGATGAGGTTTCCCGGCAAAAAACCCACACTCGTTTTCAGCGCGGTGGCCGCCAAGGACATCGCGGGCATCCTTGAAATCCTCGCACCGCTGGCCGCCCGGATCTTGCTCTGCCCGGTGGACACACCGCGCGCCGTCTCGGCGGACGAGCTCGCCGCCTGCCTGCCGGAGGGGGCGCCGCCGCACGAAAGACATGATCATTTCACCGACGCCTATGCCGCGGCAAAAGCCCATGACGATCCGGTGCTGGTGGCCGGCTCGCTGTTTCTCGTCGGCGAAGCCCGCGCTTATCTAACAGGCGGCGCTTTTCAATCCTCGTCGCAGTGAGCTCTCCCACCTGCCCGCCCGGCCTGGAATTTGAAAATGACCGTCCTGCGCGAGATATGCGGCATGGAGAAAACGCGGACTCAAGTCCGCGCTCCGTCAGACGTCGAGGTTGCGGACGTTGAGGGCGTTGTCCTCGATGAAGCGTTTGCGGGGTTCCACGATGTCTCCCATCAGCACGTCGAACATCTTGTCGGCTTCGACGGCGTTGTCCTCGTCGAGGCGGACGCGGAGGAACTGGCGGGTGGCGGGGTCCATGGTGGTTTCGAAGAGCTGCTTGGCGTTCATTTCACCGAGGCCCTTGAAGCGTTTGATCTGGACGCCGCGGGCGGCGATTTCGAGAACGCGGGAGAGGATTTCCGGCACGGAGAACACGGGGATGGATTTTTGTTTTTCGCCATCGCCTTCCAACAGATCAAAGAGAGGAGTGTCGTCGTCGGAGAATTTTTCGGTATCGATGCCGCATTCGATGAGGCGGGAGAAAATCTTGGCAATGGCGTGGGATTCGTGCAGCTCGTGGAGGTTGGCGCGGCGGGATGGTCCGGTATGGGCGGCAAGTTCCTCGTCACTCAGCGATTCGTCGAAAAGCTTGAGGTCGCGGTTTTCATCGGCGTATAGGCGCAGATCGTTTTCGGTGGGGAAATAGATGATAGCCTCGTCGTTGCCAGTGCGGACACGGACCATGTATTCCGGCAGGTGGCCCTCGGCGTTGCGGGCGGCGAGGTAGGCTTTGAAATTGCCGCCATTGCCCTCGATGGAACGGGAGTAGCGGGATAGGGATGAGAGGTTTTCCAGGATGACCTTGAGCTCTTCTGGGGCGAAAACGCGCGATTGGTCGTGGGTGCGGACGATGACTTCGGAGGACCCCAGTTCGATGAGGATCTTGTTGAGCTCGTCGTCGTCCTGAACGTATTCGGCGCGTTTTTTGCGAGTGACGAGGTAGAGCGGTGGCTGCGCGATGTAGAGGAAGCCGCGTTTGACGAGGTCGGGCATGTGGCGGCAGAAAAACGTGAGAAGCAGGGTGCGGATGTGGGAGCCGTCCACGTCGGCATCGGTCATGATGACGATTTTATGGTAGCGGACCTTGTCGATGTTGAATGAGCCTTCTTGTTCGCCTTCGCCCGCGCTGCTGCCGATGCCCGCGCCGATGGCGGTGATCATGGATTGGATTTCCTTGTTCTGGAGGGCGCGGTGGAGGCGGGCTTTCTCGACGTTGATGAGTTTTCCGCGCAGCGGAAGGATCGCCTGGGTGCGGCGGTCGCGGCCTTGTTTGGCGGAGCCGCCGGCGGAGTCACCTTCGACAATATAAAGTTCGGATTTCGCGGGATCGCGCTCGGAGCAGTCGGCGAGTTTGCCGGGGAGTCCGCCGCCGGAGAGTGCGGTTTTGCGGACGGCCTCGCGGGCGCGGCGTGCGGCATCGCGGGCGCGGGCGGCATTGACGGATTTTTCGATGACCTTTTTGGCGAGGGCCGGGTTTTCCTCGAAATACTGCATGATGCCCTCATAGACGATGGAGGAAACCACGCCTTCGATCTCGGTGTTGACCAGCTTGTCCTTGGTCTGGGACGAGAAGCGCGGGTTGGGCATCTTGATCGAGATCACGCAGACGAGGCCTTCGCGCACGTCGTCGCCTGTTAGAGCGGGATCCTTTTCCTTGAGGATCTTGTTGGCGCGCGAGTATTGGTTGATGGCGCGGGTGAGAGCGGTGCGGAATCCAGTCAGGTGCGTGCCGCCGTCGCCATTGGGGATGGAGTTGGCGAAGCAGAGGATCTGGTCGTTGTAGGAATCGTTGTATTGGAAGACCACATCGGCGAAGACATCGTCGGTGGTTTGTTTGCCGTCGTAGTCGAGATCGATCTGGCGCTTGCCATTGAGGATGACCGGCGACTCGTGGATGACGGTTTTGTTTTCACCGAGCTGGACAACGAATTCCTCGATGCCCTTGGCGTAGAAAAACGAGGTCTTCTTCGCGGATTCCGGGCGCTCGTCCTCGAGGTCGATGGTGAGGCCGGGGTTGAGGAAGGCGAGTTCGCGGAGGCGGGTGGCAAGGCGGTCGAACTTGAACTCGATGGTATCGACGAAGATGGTGGCGTCGGGAAAGAAGGTGATGGTGGTGCCGGTTTTATTCGGATCCACATCGCCGACGACGTGCAGCGGCTGGGTGGTCTTGCCGCGCTCGAAGCCGATGCGGTGGATTTTCCCATTGCGCATGATGTCGGCGCGGAACCAGTCGGAGAGCGCGTTGACGCACTTGGCGCCGACGCCATGAAGACCGCCGGAGTATTTGTAGGCGCCTTGGCCGAACTTGCCCCCGGCGTGGAGATTTGTTAGAACGAGTTCCACTGCGGGCATGCCGAACTTCGGGTGCATGTCCACCGGGATGCCGCGGCCGTTGTCGGCGATGGAAACCGAGCCATCGACGTGGATGGAGACCTTGATGCGGTTGCAGTAGCCTGCGAGGTGTTCGTCGATGGAGTTGTCCAGCACCTCGAAAACACAGTGATGGAGGCCGCGCTCGTCGGGGTCGCCGATGTACATGCCGGGGCGCTTGCGAACGGCCTCAAGACCTTCGAGTTTGTCGATCTGGGCGGCGTCGTATTGCTGCTCGGAAGCGACCTTGGTGGGGGCTTGGTGGGGCTCGTTCGAATTCTCGGACATAGGGCGGGGGAAGGGTCCGAAATCCCGCCCGGGGAAACAAGGAACTTCTTTTGAAAAGGGGCCGGATCAATCCGACAGGCCGAGGCACTCGAGCTGCCACCTGAGCAGCAGTTCGGATGGCTTGGCGTCCTCTGCGGCGATGGCTTCCAGCGCGGCACGCGAGGCGATCAGCGCGCCTTCGATTTCAAGCTTGGCGGAGACACGCTCTCGGTCGCTGAGCAGCGCGTCCGCCCTGCGGTCGAAGTCCCGGTCGCGCTTCCTGCGCTTGTTGGAGGGGCGAGCCGGCCACTCCTCCTCGGTGAGCGCCTCGACGGCGGCCACGATGCCGCGGAAACGCTTCACACGATCCGGGCGGAAATGGTTCGGCAGGGTGACGCTTTTGCCGGAGGCGAGGTCGTGGCTCCATTCGAGCAACTGGCGGTTGGGCACGACCATGAAGGACGGGCGGTCCCATGCCTTGGCCTCGGCATCGCGCCACTGCCAGAGTTCCCGCAAGCAGGCGAGGCCGCGGCGCTCCAGTTTGCCGGAGCCCTGGATGCGCCACATTTCCTCCTTGGAGTCGTCGCGATCAAGCACCTTTCGGCGCGCGGCGTCGCAGCTTTCCTCAAACCACTCGTAGCGCCCGAGGTTGCGCAGGCGGCTCACGATCATGTCTCCCATGTCGAGCAGGTAATGCACGTCATTGAGGGCATACTCGACCATCTTGGGCGAGAGCGGGCGTTTTCCCCAATCGGCTTTTTGCGAGGACTTCGAGAGCTCGACGCCGAAGTATTCATTCACCAGATCGCCGAGGCCGAAACGCCGAGCGCCGAGCAGGCGGGCACCGATCTGGGTGTCGTAAACCACCGCGGGCAGCTTGCCGAACTCCCGCTTGAACATGGTCATGTCATAGTCAGCTCCATGCATCCACACGGTGGCTTGCGAGAGAAAATCACCGAGCGGATCGAGGTCGTCGATGGCCAGCGGGTCGATGAGCAGGGATCCGCTGCGATCGGCGAACTGCACGAGGCAAAGCGACTCCCGGTAGCGGTGGAGGCTGTCGGCCTCGGTGTCGATGGCGCAGACCGGCATTTCGGTCTCCTTGCAGCAGTTCCCCAGATGGAGAACAAGCTGTTCGGTGGTTTCGATCATGTTTCCGTCCTTCATCGACATGATATGAATGTTCAGCCCGCGGGTTGCAGCGCCGCCGCCTGGCTGCTGGTGAGTTCGACGCACTGCCATGGCAGCCCGTGGGCGTTGAGATCCGCCATGAAGGCGTCCGGATCGTGTTGTTCCATGTTCCAAACGCCGGGCTTGCGCCAGCTTCCGGCGAGCATCTGCTTGGCGCCGATCATGGCGGGCACGCCGGTGGTGTAGGAAATCGCCTGCGAGCCGACTTCGGCGAAGCAGGCCTCGTGATCGCAGATGTTATAAATGTAAACCGCCTTGAATCCGCCGTCCTTGACGCCGGTGATGATGTTGCCGATGCAGGTTTTGCCCTTGGTGGTCTTGCCGAGATCGCCGGGATCCGGCAGCACGGCCTTGAGAAACTGCAGCGGGATGATTTCCGCGCCGTTGTAAACGACCGGGTCGATACGGGTCATGCCGACGTTGCCGAGCACTTCGAGATGTTTCAGATAGTTCGGCGAGAATGACATCCAGAACTGCGCGCGCTTCAGGGTGGGGATGTGCTTCACCAGCGACTCGAGCTCCTCATGATACATCCGGTAGATTTCATAAGTGCCCACGCCGTCCGGACAGGTGAACGGCTGGTGCAGCGACATCGGCGGGGTTTCGACAAACGAGCCGTCCTCGAAGTGGCGGCACTCGGCGGTGACCTCGCGGATGTTGATCTCCGGATTGAAATTGGTGGCGAAGGCCTTGCCGTGGTCGCCGCCGTTCACATCAATGATATCAAGCGTGTGGATTTCATCAAAATGATGCTTGAGCGCCCAGGCGGTGAAGACATTGGTGACGCCGGGATCGAAACCCGAGCCGAGCAAGGCGGAGAGGCCGGCTTTTTCGAAACGCTCCTGATAGGCCCATTGCCAGGAATACTCGAACTTCGCCACATCCTTCGGCTCGTAGTTCGCGGTGTCCATGTAGTCGCAGCCGGCGGCCAGGCAGGCATCCATCAGGGAGAGATCCTGATAGGGCAGGGCGACGTTGATGAGCAGCTTCGCGCCGGTCTTGCGGATCAGGGCGGCGGTTTGCTCCGGATTATCGGCATCCACCCGGGCGGTGGCGATGGTCCGGTCAGTCCGTTCTTTCACGGCGGCGGCGATGGCCTCGCATTTCGAGACAGTGCGGGATGCGAGGGTGATCTCCCCGAAGACCTCGGGGACCATGGCGCATTTGTGAGCGACGACATTGCCGACTCCGCCGGCACCGATGATAAGAACTGGATTCATGAATGGGGGCAGGCGCGATCCTTGCGGGAAACCCACCATGGTGGCAAGGAGGAAGACGCCAGGTTTTTTCCTGACAACTTTTGGATCGCGCGGCGTTCATTTCCCTGCGAGGCTGTCGCCGCACAGCAACCACTTAACTTTTCATGAAAATCCACCCATCCAACACCCACCTCCGCCGCGGCGCGGGTTTCACCCTGCTTGAAATGGTCATCGTGCTCGGGATCATCGCCATGATCCTGGGGGGGGCGATTTTCGCCATGCGCGGCATCGGCGATGCGGCCAAGCTCCGCCAGGTGGAGTCCGACTTCAAGAGTTTCCAGAGCGCGCTGGCGATGTATAAACTCAATGCCGGCACCTTTCCGGCGACCCAGCAGGGGCTCAAGGCGTTGGTGGAAAAGCCGACCTCCACGCCGGTGCCGCGCCGCTGGGTGCAGGTGATGAGCAAGGTTCCGCTCGATCCATGGGACAGCCCGTATGGTTATCGTTTCCCGGGCAAAAAGCGCGCCAACGAGTTCGAAATCATCAGCAAAGGCCCGGATGGGATGGAAAACACGCCAGATGACCTCAGCAGCCAGGACGAATAGCGGCCCGCGCGGTTTCACGCTATTGGAAATCGTCATCGTCCTGGCCATCTCTGCCGTGGTGATGGGCGGTGCGGTGGGACTGATGGTTTATTCATCGGACGAGCGGGTGCTGCGCAACGCCTCCGGCGAGATCGAGCTTCTGGCAAAGCGTGCCCGCACCACGGCGATCCTGTTGCAGACGCCCTACGCGCTGGAATTCCGCGAGGGCGTCGTGAAACTGCTGCCGCTGGCCGAGGCCGGGCGCGATGAGAAGCGCACTGTGGGCGGCAGCCGCGTCGGCGGCGAGCCTGTGGTCCAGGAGGCGGGCGAGCGCTGGGAATACGCGCTTGAGGACGGCGTTCAGGTCTTTGTCCGGCGCTGGAATTCCTCCGAATGGCTGCCCACCCGCAAAGATGCCGTGCATGTCTGGCGTTTCGATCCCACCGGGCTCTGCGAACCGGTCTCGGTGAAGCTCACATTGGAAAACAGCTGGTCGGAGGACACCTATCATCCACTCACGGCCACGATCCGTGAAAGCCTCTTCGAAGCCCGATGAAACACCCCGCCCAGTTGCCGAGACGCGGTTTCCTGCTCCTTGAAATGGTGCTGGCACTGATGGTGTTCGGCATGGCCGCCACTGGATTTGTGGTCGCCCTGCACCGGATGTCGGCCGCGGCCTCGTTCGCCCAAAGCGAACTGCGCCTCACCCGCATCCTCGACAGCGCGCTGGACGAGATTCTTTCGCTGCCGGTTCTCGAGGAAGGCGAAACCAACACGACCGTGGGCGAAACCGGCATCGAGCTGGATACCACCATCGCGTTGATCGAGGATCTGGAAAACGAGGAAGGAGAGATCCTGCAGGAAATGTATCGCATCGAGATCCGCGCACGGTGGTATGCCAATGGCCAGTGGCAGGAACGCACCGTCGAAACCTGGCGCTACGGCCGCATGTATCAACCGTGAGAACGCCACCCGCCAGACCCCGTGATGCCGGCTTCACGCTGCTTGAGCTCGTGATCGCCATGATTCTGCTCACCATCATCGTGGGCATGGTTTTCGGCATTGCCCGCACCTCGCTGGCCTTGGGCAATACGATCGTGGCCACGCAGAACGAGGAAATGCAGCACCAGGCGTTTTTCGATCTGCTCAGCCGGCGTTTTTCGGCGTTGCCGGGCAACACCCGTTTCGATCTCAAGGTCGAGGATTCCGGCTCGCATTATCTCTCGGACCTCACCTTGCAGAACGTTCCGCTCAGCTTCACCTGGGGCGGCGAGGAGCGCATCGCCAAGGCCGTGCAACTTTCCACCGTCAGGCGCCGCAGCGGTTTTCTGGACATCGTGCTGCGCTATTATGAAAACGAGATCCTCGAGGGTGCCGAGTCCACCTTTGGCCAGAGCGCGCTCGACGAGGAGCCCTTCGCGGAAATCGTCCTGCTGGAAGACGTCGCCTACTTCGAGTGGCGGGTGCTCGACGCGCTTTCAATGGAGTGGATGTATGACTGGGAAAACGAGAGCCGGCTGCCATTGCAAGTCGAGCTCACCATGGCCGTGGGCGCCAAGGGCGAGGAGATGCGCCAAATCTTCTGGCTGCCGCCGAAACAAAACCCTCAGGCCGTGATCCCTCAGATGATCATGCAAAACATCATGAGCAGCCGTGGTCAGGGTGCCGATGCCGGGAGCGGACTCCCCGCCAATCCCGGTGCGCCCGCCATCAACATTCCCGGTGGAGCTCCCGGTGCGGTGCCCGGCCCGCCCGGCACCGAATGAACCCTTGCAGAAATCCTTTCCCATCATGCACGCCGCGATTTCCAACTCCCGCCCGCGCCACCGCGGCGCCGCGCTGCTCGCGGTGCTCTGGCTGATTGCGGTGCTGGGCATCGCAACCATGGCGGCACTGCGTGTCATTTCCTTCGACATGGACATCGCCTCCGCAAAAATCCATGGTTCGCGAGCCCGTCAGGTGGCTGAGATGGGCATCGCGATCGGCTGCAATCCCGCCGTGAAACGCTCGGATCCGTTGTTGCGCCAACTCAACTCCGAGACCGGAGAGGGCTTCGAGGCGCGCGTGATTTCCGAGGGCGGCCGCTTCAACATCAACGCCTTGGTCGTGCAGGACGATAAAGCCCTGCTGCGCTCGATTTTCATGGAGTGGGGCCTCGATTTGGATACCGCCCAAGCCGTGGCCGATGCCCTCGGAGACTGGGTGGACGCCGATGACAATGTCGCTCTCAACGGCGCGGAAAAAGAGGACTACGAGACCCTCGGCCGCATCAACCAACCCTTCAACCGCTACTTCTATGATCTCAGCGAGGTCCGCCTCGTGCTGGGCATGGATCTGGTGGAGGCCGTCCGCCCGGACTGGCGCGATTGGTTCACCGTCTGGAGCGGCGGCGCGCTCGATGTCAACGAGGCGTCCGCCGAGTTGATCGCCGCCGCCGCCGAGTGCGAGATCGAGCAGGCGGCCGTTATTCCTGAAATGGTCAGCGGTCCTGATGGCATGCGCGATACGGAGGACGATGTTCCTTTTGAAAATGCCGCCGCCGCGCTTGATCTTTTGGGCATTGATATGGATGGTCGTCCCGATCTCGCCCGGCGTTTCACCGTCAATGATGCCACCACGCGCATCGAAAGCATCGGCTACGCGGAGGGAGCCAAACGCAAGATCACCGTCATCGTCCGCAACCGCACCGGCAAACCGGCCCTCCTCGAACGCACCGAAGAAATCATCCCGTGAGCAAATCCACCGAACACGTGCTTCTCGTTCCCGGCGAATCCGGATGGGAAATCTGGACCCGCCAGGGCGATGGCGCATTCTCACTCAAGAGCGAGAGCATTGCCACCCGCGCCGGCGAACTCACCGGCATTCCAGCTGGCGAGTTGACCATGCTCTTCCCCGTCAAATCGCTCACCGCCGTGCCGATGCGCGTCACCAGTGAGGACGAAGCCCTGTTTCCCGATCTGGCCGCGCTCCACGCCGAACGCCTCGGCATCCGCCCGGACCCGATGGCCGGTCAGCTCAGCGATGTGTTCGTGGTTGCCCGCGAACAGGAAAACACCGCATTGCTCTCCGTTTTCCTGCGCAGCCCTGCCGATGGTGACTTGCCCGCCCGCGGGCCCAAGGGTTTCGATATCTCCGCCCGCGCCTTTCCGATGACGGGCGAAACTCTTGCCATTTGGAAGGAATTCGGCCGCTGGGTCTTTGCCGTCTCGCACCAGGGGAAACTGGTTTACTGCCAGGCCACCGCCGTTGACGCCGCGCAGCCGGATGCCTCGCTGGCCCGCGAAATCCGCCTCTCGCTCATGCAGTTGGCCATGCAGGGACTCAACTTCCAACCGCCCCGCATCGTCGTCTGGAGCGCCATGGAAAACATCGATGCCAGCGCGCTCAAATCCACCTTCAACGTCAGGATCGAGCATTCCCCACGGCCGACTCCGGAGCTGCCGGATCCCCTCAGCAAGCTGTTGCCGGCCGACGTCCGCGCCGCCCGCCGCACCGCCCGCCGCCGCCGCAACATCGCCGTAGTGGTTAGCGCCGCAGCACTCGTTTACCTCGGCCTCATCGGCTGGTTCGGCTACGGGCTGTGGCAGGGCACTTCGGAAACCCGCAAGATCCTTGCCCAAGCCGCGCAAGTGGCCCCGGAAGGCGAGGCCTACGCCCTGCACATCGCCAAGTGGGACGAACTCGCCCCCGCCATTGAGCTCGCCCAATCGCCGGTGGACATCCTCCACCGCATCTCCACCTGCATCCCGCCAAACAGCGGCCTGCGCCTCAAAACCGCGGAAATCAGCGCCATGGAAATCCGCCTGATCGGTGAGGCCCCGCAGCTCCAGGCCGTCAACAGCTTCAGCCTCAATCTTTCCAAAAACAACGAGCTCACCCACTTCATCTGGCAGACTCCGGAACCCAAACAGTCCACCCGCGGCTGGGAATTCGTCTTCAGCGCGGAAATCCCGGTCACCGATTCCCAGCCCTGACCGACAAATCCCCGCCCATCCGGCGTTTTCCCAACACCGGAATCTGAAATCTCAAATCCCCATCCATGTCGCCCCGCGAGAAAAAACTCCTGATCTTCTTTGGCAGCGCGGGATTCCTCGTCGCCAATTTCCTGGCCTTCGGGTTCTTCAAAACCAAAAGCCTCGAGGTGGACCGGCAGCTCGCACAAGCACGCCAGCAACTCGAAACCGCTGAAATCTTCCGCGCCAGCCGCGAGCAGGTGACCGATCAAATGGACTGGCTGGCCTCCAAGGAGCCCGAGCCCGCTGCCAACCAGGACGTCCAGACCAAGCTCCAACAACTCTGCGAAAAAGAAGCCACCAGCGCCGGCCTCACCATCAAATCCCAAAAACCCCTGCCCACCGACGCCACCGAGGGCCGCCATTACCACCGCGCCAAGATCGAGCTCACCGTCAACGGCAAAGAGGACGCCCTCTACCGCTGGTTCGACCGCCTCAACATGCCCGACCAACTTCGCGCGGCCACCGTCATCCGCCTCTCTCCCAACCAGCAGGACGATACCCAGATCGACTGCACCGCCACCGTCGAGCAATGGTTCGTGCCGCTCCCACCAGCCTGAAATTTTAAAATTTTAATTTCAGTATTTTAAGATAGTCGTCGCTCCATGCATTCCGCGCTCCGCATCCTGCTACTCGCACCCGCCCTCGTTGGCTGGGCGGCTGCGGATTTGCCGAGGAAGGCACCCATCACGAAATACACGGTCTTGTGGACGAATTCTCCGTTCACCTCCAAGCCGCCTCCGCCAGAGCAAGGCCCCGCAGTCAACCCTCTTGAAGACTACGTCCTCGCCGGAGTCTCCCCCATTTCCAGCGGATATCGCGTCACCTTGCTCAACAAGAAAAAACCCGAGGAGCGCATTGTCGTGGATTCCGACAAACCCAGCGGTGGCTTCAAAATCCTCGCCGTCACCCGCAAGCCCGGTGATTCACTCGGCACCGTCGTGCGCATGTCCTCCGGCGCGGTCACCGGCACCGTGGCCTTTGACGAAACCATGCTCACCCTGACTCCGCCACCGGCTCCCAACAATCCGCAACTGCCGCCCGGCGTCCAGCCGCAGCCAGGCCAGCCCCAGCCGCAACCCGGACAGCCGCCCCAGCGCCAGCCGCGCCCGCGCGTGGTCCCACCGCCCACGCCGCCCACTCAACCCCAGGGACAGCCCCAAGGCCAACCTCAAGTCCAGCCCCCAGTGCCACAGCAAGCAGTCCAACCCAGCCAGTCGTCGCCGCGTCCCCAACGCCGCCGCGAGCGTTAGAAACGGCAACCTACCCGAAAACCATAGTCATTCTCCATGTCACTCCATCGTCTCATCGCCGTGTTTCTCATCACCTGGCTGCCCGCGATCGCCCAGGAACCTCCCGGTCTGCCACCCGGCGTCCCGCCAGGCGTGCC
>CAXNHR010000008.1:0-33881 GCA_964202135.1 Luteolibacter sp.
GCATCCAGCAGGAAGAAATCCGGCGTGCAGGCAGCTCCGTAGGCCTTGGCCACTTCCTGGGACTCGTCGAGCAGATAGGGGAAATCCCAGCGGTATTGTCTGGCGAATTCCGGCATGTGTTCCGCGGAATCCTGCGGATTTTTTTCCACATCGTTCGGATTGATGGCCACGGTGTGGACACCTTGGGCGGCGATTTCGCGTGCCAGTTCACCGAGCGCCTCGGCCAAATGAACGACAAACGGACAGTAATTGCAGGCAAACACCACCAGCAGGCCGGCGGGCCCGCTCGCATCCGCGCGGGCAACGATGTGTCCGCTGGCATCCGGCAGTGAGAAATCCGGCGCTTGGTCGCCAGGGTGCTGTCGGAATGTGGAGAAAACTTCAGGCATGGGTCCAAACTAACATGGAAAACGCGTCCGCAAAGCGCTTTTCCACCTTGGACAATCCGAGGCTTCCGGCCCATGCTCACGCCGCCATGCCGGTCACCTTGTCGCCTGCGGAACTCCTCCGCTACTCGCGCCACCTGCTCATCCCCTCGATCGGTGAGGAGGGGCAGGTGCGCCTGAAAAACGCCTCGGTCCTGCTCGTTGGCTGCGGCGCGCTCGGTTCGCCCGCCGCACTCTATCTGGCCGCAGCCGGCGTCGGCCGGCTCGGGCTGGTGGATGCGGATGTGGTGGATGCCTCGAACCTCCAGCGGCAGATCCTGCACGGCGAGTCATGGGTCGGAAAACCCAAGCTCGAAAGCGCCGCCGCCCGCCTGCGCGAGGTGAACCCGCATGTGAAAACCGAAGCGCACGCCACTCGCCTCACTCCGGACAACGCGATGGAGATCGCTGCGAGTTATGACATCATCGTCGATGGATCTGACAATTTTCCGACGCGCTTTCTAACCAACGACACCGCGTTTTTTCTCCATAAGCCGCTGGTCTATGGTGCGATCCACCGCTTCGAGGGGCAGACCGGCGTGTTCGCGCCGCATCTCGGCGGGCCGTGCTACCGCTGCATGCTGCCGCAGCTTCCCGCGCCCGGCAGCGTGCCATCTTGCGCGGATGCCGGCGTGCTCGGCGTGCTGCCAGGCATCATCGGTTCGATCCAGGCGATGGAAGCCATCAAGTTGATTCTCGGCATCGGCGAGCCGCCGCTCGGGAAAATCACCGCCTATGATGCGTTGCACAGCCGCTTCCGCACGCTCACTCTGCGCCGCGATCCGCACTGCCTCCTCTGTGGCGAATCGCCGGAGATCTTTTCCGTTAGAAACCCGGAAACCCTCGGACAAAGTTCCTGCACCACTTCTGAAAGCACCATGCAAACCATCACCACCGCCGAACTCCGCACCCTGCTCGCCGGGGATTTCCAAGGACTGCTCATCGACGTCCGCGAGCCGCACGAGCATGCCATGGCACACATCGAGGGAGCGCGGCTGATTCCATTGGCCACCTTGATGGAACACATCGACAGCCTGCCGACCGACCGCGAGATCCTCGTGCACTGCAAGATGGGCATGCGTTCGGCGCGCGCCGTGGAAATGCTCATGGACCGCGGCTTCACCCGGGTGAAAAACGTGCTTGGCGGCATGGACGCCTGGCTCGCGGAAGAAGAGTGATGCGCGTTGGAAAAAGGTGGACAGGCTTCCAGCCTGGCTTGGAAAGCGGGCATCTTGCCTGCAGAGTTCGGGCTGGAAGGCTGTTCTCCATTTTTAGAGGAATTTCCCGGGATTCAGGGTAGCGGCCGGATCGAGGGCCTGCTTGATGGATTGGTGGAGCGCGAAGGAAACCTCGCCGAGCGCCTGGCGGACCCAGCGCTTTTTGGCGAGGCCCACGCCGTGCTCGCCAGTGATCGCTCCGCCGTTTTCGAGCACCCAGTGAAACAACAGGTCGAGCGCGTGGTCCGCCTGCTCTCTAACAGCCGGGTCCTGGTAATCGCCGACCATCAGGTTGGTGTGGATGTTGCCATCACCGGCATGGCCGAAGCAGGCCACCGGGATGCCGGTCTCCTGCTGCAAGCGTTTGGCGAAGTCGACGAGCTCAACTAGCTTGGAGCGCGGGACGACAATGTCCTCATTGAGCTTGGTGAGACCGGTATCGCGCAATGAGTAGGAAAACTCGCGGCGCAGTTTCCAGATCCGCTCGCAGGACGCCTCGTCCGGCGCGCGCTCGATGAAGCCCGCGCCGAGAGCTGTTAGAAGCTGATGGAGTACCTCCAGCTCCGCGGCGACCGCGGCCGGGCGACCGTCGATCTCCACGATGAGGTGCGCGTTTCCGGGCGGAAAGATTCCGGCACCCAGACGCTTGCGGGCGGCTTCGAGCGTGAAGGTGTCGGTGATCTCCAGCGCGGACGGCAGGTGGCCGGCATTGAGGATGGCCTGCACGGCGGCGGCGGCCATCGGAAATTCCGGAAAAATCGCGGCCAGCATCGCGCGGCACGCGGGCTTGGGGATCAGGCGCAGCGTGGCCTCCGTGATCACACCTAACAGACCTTCCGAGCCGGTGAAGAGTCCGACCAGATCAAAGCCGGTCTTGTTCTTGTGCAGCCGCCCGCCGGTGCGCAGCACCCGGCCATCGGCGAGCACGACCTCCAGTCCCAACACATAACTGCGGGTGACGCCGTATTTCAAACAGCGCGGCCCGCCGGCATTGGTGGCGATGTTTCCGCCGATGGAGCATTCCTTAAGCGAGGCCGGATCCGGAGGATACTCCCAGCCGACGGCGCGCGCGGCATCCTGCAGATCGCGGGTGATCACGCCCGGCTGGACGATGGCCACGCCATCCTCCGGATGCATGCCCAGAATGCGGTTCATGCGCATGACCGAAAGCGCGATGCCGCCATGCACCGGCACGCAGCCACCGACGTAGCCGACGCCCGCGCCGCGAGTGGTCACTGGGATGCCGTGACCGTTTGCGAAGACCAGCACCGCCGCCACATCCGCGGTGGATTCTGCGAAGACCACGACATCCGGCGGATGAGTCGCGGACCATTTGTCCGCCGAGTGGATTGCAATGACATCGCCCGCGGCGCTGACTTTTTCCGCGCCTAACAATGAAACCAGCGGGGCGAACCAATCGGGAAGCGGAGCTTGCATGGGAAAAACGGAGTGATTTGTCCGCACGGCCAAAGTCGCGGAAAAGACCGAACAGCGTCAACCATCGAGTCAAAGCCGGGATTTCGCCCGGATGATTCCAAATCGCCATTCTTGACGGGACCGGTGGAATGCGCCTATGGAATTCGTTGTGACAAGAATTATCACACTATTCATCGCGGCAGTTATTTCCACAGCCGCATGTGGCCAAACCTGGGAGCGCGAGGATGTTGGGTTCGACAACATCCAAAGCCGCGCCCGGGATCTCGCCAACAAGCCCTATGAAGCGCCCGACCAGAACCGCTTGCCCGTCTGGATGAACGAGCTGACGTATGACCAATACCGGGACATCCGCTTCAACCCCAACCAAGCGCTCTGGGCCACGGAAAAACTGCCGTTCCGCGCGATGTTTTTCCACCCCGGATACCTTTTCCGCGAGCCGGTGACGCTCAATGAATTCACCAGCAGCCACCAGCAGCAGATCCGTCTGGCAGAGGCGTATTTCAATTACGGTCCGCTGATTCAGAAACACGGTGAGCTGCCACCGGACGGCGGATTTGCCGGTTTCCGCCTGCATGCGCCGCTCAACAACCCGGATTATTTCGATGAACTCGTCGTCTTCCAAGGTGCCAGCTATTGGCGGGCGCTCGGAAAAAACCAGCACTACGGCATTTCCGCGCGCGGCATCGCCGTGGACACCGGAGTTGACGGGGCCGCCGAGGAGTTTCCCAGCTTCCGGGAATTCTGGCTGCGCAAACCCGAGCCGGATGATACCCATGCACGCTTCTACGCGCTGCTCGACGGGCCCTCCTATGCCGGAGCCTATGCCTTCAAGGTCCATCCGGGTAACGAGACGATCATGGATGTGAAGGCCGTCATTTTCACCCGCCGGGCCGTGCAGCGCCTGGGCATCGCGCCGATGTCGAGCATGTTCTGGTTCGGCGAAAACTCGCGCCGGCGCTTCGATGACTTCCGCCCCGAGGTGCATGATTCGGACGGCCTGGCGATCCGCATGGGCACGGGCGAGCGCCTGTGGCGGCCGATCTCCAACGACACCGGCAAGCTCGAGTTCAGTTTTTTCAACATGGAAAAGTGTGACGGTTTCGGCCTCTTGCAGCGCGACCGCCGGTTCAGTGCTTATGAGGACGGTGAGGCGGCCTATCACATGCGGCCCTCGTTGTGGATCGAACCCACCTCGGACTGGGGGCCCGGCCGCGTCATGCTGATGGAGATCCCAACCACCAACGAACTCGCGGACAACACGGTGGCCATGTGGGAACCTGCGGGCATACCGCAGCCCGGCGACCGCATCGAGTTTTCCTACCGCCAGCACTGGACCAAGGATGATGACCCTTCGCAAACGGGCGGATACGTCGTGGCGACCCGCAGTGGCGTGCATGATTGGCAGCCGGAGCAGCGCACCATCGTGGTGGAATTCGCGGGACCCAATCTGGAAAAAGGCGGCGAGACTCCGCTCACTCCGCTCGTCGAGGCAATGGGCGACGGCGCCCAGAAAATCAAAATCCAGGGAGTCACGGTGCAGCCGATGCCGGAAAACCGCTGGCGCGTCTCCTTCCAGATCGCACCCGCCGCGGAAGGCGCAAAACTCGCCGAAACCGGCCCCGTAGAGCTCCGGTGCTGCCTCAAGCGTGGCGAAGATTTCCTCACCGAAACATGGGTCCACCGCGTCATTCCCTAGACAGCCTGCGCCCGCTCACCGAGGAGGAACTCAGCGAGTGGGAGGAAGCCTACGCCGCCGTGGAAGCCTACCTCCAGGCACTGCGCTTGCGCAACCGCCTGCTGGTCGCCGAACTGGTGCGCGGCATCCTCTGGCGCGCCTCCGCCCGCCGTGCCGATGAACCGGAGAAACCCGCGCGGCTGCTGGCCATGGAGGAGGCTCTGATGGAAGTCGCCGAGTGGACCCAGGATGTGCTCGACGTGCCTTTGGAAAACCGCCGCCTCGCCGCACGCGGCCGCCTCGCGCTGCTGCTCGCGGGCATGCCGGACAAGTGGCAGGGCGCGTTTCTCACACCGGCCCCATGGCCGCCCGCCTTTGTCGAAGCGATGAAAAAATCCTACCTTGCCGCCGGCCCGCGCTTCGCCGCCCTGACGATGGTGCCCAAGCCGCTCGAGCTCAACGCGATCGGCAGCGGTGCCGCGCAATGGTGGGAAACGATGGACCGCAAGCCCATCATGCGTTTCATGTTCGGCAGCATCCTGCTGGCTGCCGTCGTTCTAACCGTGTGGTTCATCTTTCTCGGCTGATGGAAACTCCCGATCTATCACCTCCCGGTTCCGGCAAGCGGTTTTTCAGCCGTTGGCGCACGGTTTTCAGGCGCGTGCTGTTTGTAGGCAGCGTCGTGATCGTCAACCTCGCCGCCAGTTTGTGGCTTGCCGACCTGTTCTGGCGCATGGGTTTTCAAAAGGCGCACTTCCCGTTGCTGGTGGTTTTCGTGGTGCTCAACGGCCTGCTGGTGCTGGGCTCCTTCCACGCGATCTTCGGAGCATGGGACATGCTCACCGGCCGCAAGCGAGCCGTCCGGATCACCAAGCTCGCCGATGGAAAAACCGGCCCGCTGGCAAAACGCCACGCCGTGGTCATGCCGGTTTACAACGAGGACAGCGTGAAAGTCTGCGCCCGGATTGAGGCGATCTATCGATCGATCGAGGCCACCGGCCATCTCGAATCGTTCGATTTTTTCATCCTCAGCGACACCCGCGATCTCGATCTCTGGGTTCTGGAGGAAACCTCATGGACGAATCTCTGCCGCCGCCTCGGCGGCTTCGGCCGCATCTACTACCGCCGCCGCAAGACCAACGAAAACCGCAAGGCGGGCAACATCGGTGACTTCGTCCGCACCTGGGGCGGCGGCTATGAAGCCATGCTCGTGCTGGATGCGGACAGCCTGATGGACGGTGAGGACATCGTGAAAATGGCCCGCGTGATGGAAGAATACCCGCGGCTTGGCATCATCCAGACGCCGCCCAAGCTCATCCGCGGCTCGTCGGTCTTCACCCGGCTGCAGCAATTCGCGATGCGGCTCTACGGCCCCTTGTTCATCCGTGGCCTCAATTACTGGCAGCTTGGCGGCGGCAGCTACTGGGGCCACAACGCACTCATCCGCCTCAAGCCGTTCTCGGAATTCTGCGAACTCCCCGCCCTTCCCGGACGCGAACCTTTCGGCGGACGCATCCTGAGCCATGATTTCGTCGAAGCCGCTCTCATGGTCGCCGAAGGCTGGGAAGTCTGGCTCGCCTGGGACATCGAGGGCACCTACGAGGAGGCCCCGCCCACGCTGGCGGACCACCTCATCCGCGACCGGCGCTGGATGCAGGGAAACCTCCAGCACATGTGGCTCATCTTCGCGCGCAAGCTGCCGTTTCCCACCCGCATGCATCTGTTCATGGGAATCATGGCCTACCTCGGCAGCCCGCTGTGGTTCCTGTTCCTTCTGTTAGGAACCTGGATCGCATGGGACCGCTACTCCAGCAGCCTGAGCCAGCTGCCTTTCGAGAGTTATGTGGACCGCTGGTTCGGCTTCAACGGTGTCGAGCAAAGCCTGGTCCTCACCGCTTTCATTTTCCTGCTGCTGTTCCTGCCGAAAATACTGGCCGTCAGCCGCGCCATCCTCGTCCCGTCCATCCGGCGTTCTTTCGGCGGGCTGCTGCGCATTCTTGCCGGCTCCTTTTTGGAAACCCTGGTTTCCATGCTGCTCGCGCCCTGCATCATGGCCGCGCACACCCTCATGGTGCTCAGCATTTTCCTCGGCCGAGCCGTCGGCTGGAACACCCAGAACCGCGAGACCGACGGCACCTCGTGGGGCGATGCCATCCGTTTCCACGCCTTTCCCACCCTGCTGGGCGCGGCCTGGACCTCCCTCGCGGTGAACATCAATCCGGTGTTCGCCGCGTGGATGTCGCCCATCCTGTTAGGTCTGCTGCTGTCCGCGCCCGTCTCGGTTTGGACGAGCCGTTCACGCTATGGCAAGGCATTGGCCAGGCACAAGATCCTCTCGACTCCGGAGGAACTCAAACCACCGGCCGTGATCCGCCTTGCCGATGAGGCCACCGCCGCGGTCGATCCGGCTCTTGATGCTTCCGCAGCCTTCCGGCGCGGCATCATCGCCGCCGTCGTCGATCCTTACGTCAACGGGGTTCACGTTTCTCTTTTGGAACAATCCGAACTTTCGGATGTCGGGGAAGCCCTTGCCGAACGCTGTCTCGCCCTTGGCCCCTCCGGCATTTCAAAAAACGAACTCTCCGAGCTACTCTACCTTGCCCCCGCAATGCTCATGATGCACCGTGCGGTGTGGTTGCGCTCGGTGGAGGGCATTCACTCCATCTGGACCCAAGCCGTTGAAAGTTACCGCCGGCGCCTTGATCAGACCCCGCCCCCAGAATCCATTTAACCGAATATTCCGATGCTCCAGATCAACCCGAATCTCTCCGACCTGGTCTCCGATGCCGCATCGGGCCTGCTCGCCCGGCTTCAATCCACGGCCACCATCACCGCCGCCGCCCCCGGCCGCGTGAACCTCATCGGCGAACACATCGACTACTGTGACGGATTTGTGATGCCCTTCGCCATCGACCGCTACATCGTCATCGCCGGCTGCGCCAACGGCACCTCGGATGCGCGAATCGCCACCGCCCTCGGTGGTGAAATCGCTGTCTTCGATGTTTCCAAACCCCAGCACGAGGGCGAACCGAAGTGGACCAACTACATCCGCGGCGTGATCCGCGGCTTTCAGGACCGCGGCCATCACATCCCGGGCTTCGACGCCTGCATCCTCTCGTCCGTGCCCGGCGGCGCCGGCCTTTCCTCCTCCGCCGCCCTCGAATGCGCCACCGCCACTTTCCTCGAAGGCCTGCTTGATACCCGCCTCGACACCAAGGAAAAAGCCCTGCTTTGCCAAAAGGCCGAGCACGACTTCGCTCACGTGCCCTGCGGCATCATGGATCAGTTCGCCTCCGCATTTGGAAAACCAAACCGGTTGGTCTTAATCGATTGCCAGTCCGGAGAACCGGAACTGGTGCCCTTTGAAAACCCGGATCTCACCGTGCTGATCGCCAATACGATGGTGCACCACGAACTCTCGGACGGCGGCTACGCCGCACGCCGCAAGCACACCGAGGATGGGCTCGCCATTCTCGGCAAATCCTCATGGCGCGATGTCACCGCCGCCGACGTGCAGGCAAACTGGAGCAAGCTCGGCGATCCGGTGAACCGCCGTTCCCGCCATGTGGTGGGTGAAATTGCCCGCACCATCGATGCCGCCGCCGCACTGGCCCGCAATGATTTCGAGGCACTCGGCCCGCTGATGGCCGCCAGCCATGATTCGCTGCGCGATGACTTCGAGGTTTCATGCTCCGAACTCGACACGATGGTTGAGATCGCCCGCAAGCTTGGCCGCAAGGGCGGAGTAATCGGTGCCCGCATGACCGGCGGCGGTTTTGGCGGTTCCACCGTCACCCTATGCGAATCCCGCAAGGCCGCGGACATCGCCGCCACCCTTGCCGCGGAATATGAAAAAGCCACCGGCATCACGCCCCAGATCTTCGCCTCGCGGCCATCGCAGGGCGCGCATCTGGTGCAGTGAGCGATGAAACGACTGCCCACCAATGAGGACGCGGCTTGCGCCGTGCGATGTGATGCGGTTACCCGAGTAATTCTATAAATCGTTCCGGCGTTATTCCGGCGCAGCGGAGGAGACTGCGGAGCGTGCCATTCGCGAGCTCCTTGTGATCGGGAACCGATAAGCTGGCGACATGGCCCGGTTTGATCAGAATCATGTGGCTTCCCCGTTGGCGCACAAAACTCCAACCATCCTTGATAAAAGCATCAAGGGCCGCTCGTCCGCTGATGGTGGGAAGCCTGGCCATGGCTTGTCAGGCGACGGCGACTTCCACAAGCCGGGTTTCCACGGTGAGCGGCATTCCCTGCTCTGCCCGGACCTCCAGGCAACCAAGAATGGCCTCATGGATGTTTGCAGCAGCCTCGTCCCTGGTTGCTCCCTGACTGATGCAACCGGGGATGGAAGGGCATTCGGCGACCCACATGCCGTCTTCGTCGCGTTCCAGTGTGATGACGAATTTCATGGCGGCAAATTGGCATCAGGTGACTGGTTTGGCCAGTTTTTTGAAGTCGGGTCAATGTGAGAGGGATGATTCTCCGCCATCTGCCAGATCCGTCCACGGCCGGAACTCCGGTGGAATAGGCGACTCGAAATAATGGCGCAGGCCGGTGATCGGGTGCTCAAAGGACAGCTTCCACGCGTGCAGCATCAGCCGTTCCGGCAAGGTGGGATTTTTCGAGGGCTTGCCGTAGATCGGATCACCCAGAATCGGCGCTCCCTTGTGATGGAGGTGGACGCGGATCTGGTGGGTGCGGCCGGTGTGGAGGTGGCAGAGCACGAGCGTCGTTAGAGTGGCGGCGTCGGTGGCGAGCACTTCGTAATCGGTGATGGCCGCCTTGCCGCCGGGCGGGTTGACGACAGCCATTTTCTGGCGGTTCACCGGATGACGGCCGATGTGGGTGAAAATTGTGTCTTTTTGCGGCTTCGGAATGCCCTGGGTCACGGCCAGATAGATTTTCTCCATCGTGCTGCGCTCGGAAAACTGGGTGACCAGCGATTGGTGGGCGGCGTCGGACTTGGCCACCACGAGGCAGCCGGAAGTGTCCTTGTCCAAACGGTGGACGATGCCCGGGCGTTCGACACCGCCGATGCCGGAAAGCCTGCCTTTGCAATGATGCAGCAGCGCGTTGACCAGCGTGCCATCCGGATTTCCCGGCGCGGGATGAACCACCATGCCGTGCGCCTTGTTGATCACGATGAGCTCGTCATCCTCAAAAAGAATCTCCAGCGGGATGTCCTGCGGTTCGTTCTCCAGCGGCACGGCCTCCGGCAGTGCGATGGCGATGAGGTCGCCGGTTTTCACCGCATCGCGCGGCTTGGCGGGATGGCTGTTGACGATGATGAACTGCTCGCGGATGAGCGTCTGGATGCGCGAGCGCGAGAGATCCGGCAGGCGCGCGGCAAGAAACGCGTCGAGGCGATCAGCGGTTACATCGGCACGAATTTCCACGGCATGAGTGTCTGCGGCGGGAAAAGATGCCGCAAGATTCAAGTTTGCGCGGACCTGCGCAGTATCGTTAGCGTATGGCCATGAGCGGAATTCAGGAAACCATCATCTACTGCCCAGCCTGCGGGGTTTCGATGGATGTTTCCGAGCACGCCCCCTTCACCAATGTCGTTTGCCCGCAATGTGCCGGGACCACGCGGGTGAAATGCCAGTTCGGCCCCTACACGCTGGTGCGGCGGCATGCGGTGGGCGGCATGAGCATGGTTTTTGTGGCGCATGACGCCACGCTGGACCGCGAGTTGGCGCTCAAGATCCTTAGCGAGCAATACTCGGCGGACGAGCGGCGGATCACGGCCTTCGAGGAAGAGGCGCGTGTCACCGCATCCTTCAACCATCCCAATGTGGTGCGGGTATTCAAAACCGGGCGGGCCTTCGGCAGGTTTTACATCGCGATGGAACTGGTGCCCGGCGGCCATTTCGAGCACTGGATCCACGAGCGGGGCAAAGTGCCGGAACTGGAAGTGCTGCCGCTCGCCATCGAGGTGGCGCAGGGCTTGCGGGCCGCGCATGCCGCCGGACTGATCCACCGCGATGTGAAGCCTGGCAACATCCTGCTGGATGGCGAGAGGCATGCCAAGCTGGTGGACTTCGGCCTGGCGCTTGTCACCCAGGGAGGCAAGGCCACGGCCACGGAATTGTGGGCCACGCCGTATTATGTGCCGCCGGAAACCGTCGAGGGGCAGGTCGAGGATTTCCGTTCGGACATCTATGCATTCGGGGCCACATTGTATCATGCGCTCAGCGGCAAGCCGTCATGCGCGGAGGAGTCGATGGCTACGGATCGGCTGCGCGAGGCCAAGAAATCGTTGGTTCCACTGAGCGTGGCGGCCCCGTCGCTATCTGCGGAGACCTGCCGCATCGTCGAACGCGCGATGGCCTACAGCCCCGACGGGCGTTTCGCATCTTATGATGAAATGATCACCGATCTGACCCACGCGCTGGCCGGTTTGAAATCCGGCACCGCGTTCTCCACGGCTGCACCGCGGCGTGGCGGCGGCGGCAAGCGAGGAAAACCCTTTTATCTAACATCTTCAGCCGCGCTGCTGGTGGCGGCAGCCGGTGCCTGGTTTGTTTGGCAGCGGGTGCGGGACGAACCATTGCCGCAAGCCCCCCGTCCTGCCGCCGGAGTGGTGATTTCCGAGCCGGAGGATATGGTGTTTGCCGCGGAGATCGCGCGCAATTACCGCGAGGCCAGCGCGGCGGTGGAAGCCGGTGATTATGAAGCGGCGCAAAGCGGCTTCGGCGCGCTGCTTGCCAATCCGCGGGTGCAGGAACCGACCCGCAGCTGGGCCGGCTTGCAGGCGCTGCTGGCCGCCATGCTGGACGCCCGGCCGGAGGATGCCATCAAGCAGCTCCGCCCGATGAGGGAGCACCTGCGGAACCTGCCTGCCGGGCATCCGGCCGCCAGCAGGGAATGGGACGCGCTGCTTGGAAAAATGCAAAGCCTCCAGCCGCTGCCCGCCACGGAAGCCCGCTCCGCCGCAGGCGTGATCGCCAACATGCTGGCCGGTCTCAAGAACTGGGACCAGGGATTGCTGGACCCGGCCGCCGCCTGCTTCCGCGCGGCGCAGTCCGCCAAGTTGTCACAAGATGACGCATGGGCCACCATCTATCAGAAACTGGCGGCCAGCTACCTGCACGACCACCGGATTCTAACAGGCGCGTTGTTTGATGTGCAGCCGGCGGATGCCAAGGAATGCCTGTCGCTGATCGACCGGCTGGACGAGGCGCTGGCCCTGATGAAAACCCGTGGCCGGGCGCGCTTCAACGTCCGCAGCTGGCAGCTCGACCTGAAACGGCGCGAAAAGTTTTTCGAAGCGGCTGCCGCCAGACAAGTCGCTGCCTCGTCCGCTCCGGCGGCGCGCCTGGATGAGTTCACACGCGAATGGCGATTTGCCGAAGCGGCGGCCTGGCTGAAGGATTTGCCGGATGACGCGCCGCTGGCCGGGCGCGCCTCGTTGATTTCGCTCACCGGGTCCGCAGCGGCATTCCTCAGCGACATCGGGCAGGATCTTGCGATCGAACCGTTCACCGGCGAAGTGCCGCTGGCCGACGGCGGAACGGCGACGCTCGTGACCGTCGATGACGGGGGAGCGGTGCTGGCAACGATGGCCACCGGCGAAGAGCGGTCCTGCAAGTGGAGTGATTTTTCGGCGGATGCGATGATTGCGATGCACCGGGTGCTGGTGAAGAAACCGCCGAAGGAAATCGAGCGCCTGCGCCGCCATGAGTGCGCGATCTCCTTCGACTGGCTGGTCGGCAACCGCGAGCGAGCGCGTGCCGCCGCTGCCAATCTTTCCCAAAGCACCCAGAGCTTCAAACAACGCTGGGAAGCGATCACGAAGGAACTCCCGGAATGACAGAAAGCCCGGAGCGGCGAACCACCCCGGGCTTCGAAACAACCCAATACTCCAGAGAAAACGGGTCGCTGATCAGGACTCAGAAGTTCCAGATCAGATCGAGTGTGAAACGGTCGTCCATCACGCTGTCCTCTTCATTGGTCAGCGGAATTTCATAGGCGAAGCCGACGTTCACCGCATCAGTGATACGGGAGCGGAAGCCGATGGCGGCCGTGACGAAATCGCGGTTTGTGCCGGAATTGACGGCACCGAGGTTGAAGAAATCGCCGCCTTCGAATTCAACGACGGCAGGCACGGCACCACCGGCATGCGCAGGGAAGTTCCCGGTGCCGTTACCGGCATCGAGCACGTGGAACAAGTTCAATTCCACCAGCGGGATGAACCATGAGCAGACTTCATAGCTGGCGTGGGCGCTGACGAAGGACATGGTGGACTGCTCGTCGGAAAATGGGATTTGGAAACCGAGGGAGCCGGCGAACTGCCAGTCGTCCACCAGCTTGAGGCCGTTGAGGATGAGGTTGACGGCTCCGTCACCCTCGCCTTGCAGCACATTGCTGTTACCGGTGGGCAGCTCGAAGGTCATGGTGCCGCTCAGTGCGGTGCGCGAGACGGGATCGAGGAGGAAGGCATATTTTAAGCCTGCTCCAAGATTGGCGAACCCGGACTGGTTGGTAACCGCCGTTGTGTCGTCCGGATTGATATCCACATAGCCATCCTTGGTGGCCACGATGGAGAGGCGCTCGTTGAGGGCGATTTCAAACTGCAGCGCATAAACCTGGACGTCGCCGCCAAGAGGCGCCTTGCCGCCGCCGGCGCTGATTTGATCCGGCAAATTGTGGTAAATGAAGATCGGATGGACATTCGTGCCGGGCAGAGCGAGGTCGAAGAGCGTCGGGTTACTGATCGGGCGGCGGGCCTGCGCGAAGCCGTCGGCGGAGGCCACGGGTGTGGTATCGACGGCTACGGTGCCGGCGATTGCGAACGAGCTGAGGAGACCGAGGGCACCGAAAGCGGCGATGGATTGTTTCATGTGTTTTTTCGTTAGGTTGCGGCGCGATTTTCCACAGGCGGCAGTCGGCAAGGCAACTCATTAATTGCCTTCGACTGCGCAAATCCTGCGGCCGGAACACCACGTCCGCCATGCCTGCTGAAACCCGATATCCATTCGGTCCAGAGTATTCCGCCGAGTTCCGCAATGACGGCTTTCAAAGACAGAAAGTCACAATTCCCTCTTCTTTCATGCCTTTTCGTGAATTCCGTGGTTCGCATTCCCGAATTCAGGATCCAGATCGGCCACGCGGATCCGGTCGCGCTTTTTGAGGAAAAACAAGGCGCCGAGCAGCGCCCACAGGGCATTGCAGGCGAAGCCGGCGAGCGAGGCCGCCACCGCGGTTTCCGGGGGCACGCTGGCGAGATCGTTGAGCAGCACCTCGAAGAGTTTCTCACGCACTCCCACGCCGGCGATCGAAACGGGCATGCCGCTGATGGCGTCGATCACCGGCATGGCGGTCATCACCGTGCCGTAGGTGGTGTCCCCGCCGACGGCGCGCAAGCCGCAGTAATAGGACGAGAAATAGGCGCCGAGCATCAGGAAGGAAACGGCCAGTCCGGCGAGTGAAAGCCGCCAGTTTTTCCGGTAGATATCATATAACTCCGGAATGCGCTTCATCAAGGGCCAGCGGGCGAAACGGTTGTTCGCATGGATCCTGCGGTGGAAAGGCGGCGAGGCGAAGATGAAGATCATCGCCACCAGCGCGAGCCCGCCGCCGAGATAGAACCATGCGAAGTGGATCACCCCGCGGCCGAGCGCGCTGGGATCCGCCAATGACTCGAAGCGCGCGGCCGAGATGATGAAAAACAACAGCGCCAGCGAAACCATGCCCGCGAGGTGATCCGCCATCACCGTCATGGCGATGACCAGCTTGCGCCCCGGATGATCCCGCATGAGCAGGATGATGCGTGCCGCAGAGCCGCCGATCCCGCTCACTGAGGCAAGGCTGAAGAGGCCGTCGATCATGATCAGTTCGACGGCCCGGCCGAGGCTCACCTGCATGCTCTGGCCGCGCAGGAAGCACCACCAGCGGACACCCAGCAAGACTACCGAGAGACCGGCGAGCGCGGCACCGGCGGCCAGCCAGCGGTAATCCACCGCGCCCGGCTGGGTGAACACCGAGTGGCTGAAATCCACCTGGGAAAACGCCCAGCCCAGGCACACGGCGGTCAGCGCGAGTTTGAGCAGGAAAACAAGGATGGCCTTCATGCGCGGACGTTCGCCGCTCAGGCGGAGGCCGCGGTTTTCTCGATCTCCGCAGCAATGGTTTCGACGCTTTCAAGGATGCCCTTGGCGGCGGCGGAGTCGCCGATTTTCAAGCCGAAATGTTTTTCCAGGGCGACGACCAGTTGCAGCGCGTCCACCGAATCGAGGCCGAGCCCGTGCGCGCCGAAGATGGCGGTCTTGTTGCCGATCTCTTCCGCGGCGTAGTCGAGCATCAGTTCCTCGACCATCACCTCCTTGATTTTTTGCCGCAGTTCGTCGCCTTGCATGATGTGATGTGTTAATAGATTCCGCCGTCGATTTTCAATGCCGCGCCCGTGATATAAGCCGCGTCGTCGCTGGCAAGGAAATAGACGGCCGCGGCTACCTCGGCGGGCTTGCCGAAGCGGCGCATCGGGATGCCGCGTTGTGCGGACTTGCGCGCCTCATCGTCCATTTCGCCGAGCGCCTCGGTCTCGATGTAGCCGGGCAGGATGGAGTTCACGGTGATGCCGGCGCGTGCGACTTCCTTGGCCAGCGTGCGGCCCATGGCGACCACCCCGGCTTTCGCGGCGGCGTAGTTCGTCTGGCCGAGCGGCGGCAGGATCGCGCTCAACGAGGCGATGTTGATGATCCGCCCGAAGCGCTGGCGCATCATCGGGGTGACCGCCGCACGGCAACCGTGAAACGTGGCGTCGAGATTCGCGGCGATCACCTGATGCCAGGTTTCGGCGGGCATCGCGGCGAGCAGGCAGTCGCGGTGCAGGCCGGCGTTGTTGACCAGCACATCGAGCCGGCCGTCGGTGTTGACGATTTCCTCCACGGCGGTCTGCCACGCCGCCGAATCGGTGACTTCCAGATCCAGCAACCGACAACGCCCGGAGTGTTCTTCAGCAAGGATCGCGGCTTTGTCGCGACGAGTCCGCACGCCGAGCCACACGCGGGCCTCGGGATCGTGACTCAGGAAATACCGGCCGATTGCCAGCCCGAGCCCACCATTTCCTCCGGTGATCAGAATCGAACGCACGCCGGAGACTGAAACATGGCGCTGTCGAGGTCAAGGTGGGGAAAACCCGCGGATTTTTCAGCGCGGCGAGCAGGAGTCGCGCAGCCATGCCGCGTAGTGGTCGGCATTAATTTCCCCTGCGAAGAGGGCCAGGGTTTGGAGCACAGCTTCTTCCTCGGGTGCATCGAGTTGCTGTCCATTCATCGCTAGGAAAGTGTAAGCTGCCATGAAACCAATCCGCTTGTTGCCGTCGAGGAACGGATGATTCTTCACCAACCCGTGTGCGTAGCTGGCAGCAAGCTCGAATAGATCGGGTTGCTCGTAATGAAAGCGTTGGAGTGGACGACCCAATGCGGAATCGAACAGACCCTCATCGCGGATACCCGCAAGGCCACCGAAGCGAGCTAGAAGCTCGCCTTGTATCGCCAGAATGACCCCGCGTTCTAACCAGAATGGCTCGTTCATTTCGCCAACTCCCTGAGCGCGTTTCGGTAGCGGTTCATTCCCTCCTCGGCGAGTTTCATGACTTCCAGGAACCCCGGACGTTCCGGCGTCACTCGCAGCGAGCACTCGGGGCCTTCGGTGAGATACAACATATCGCCCTCCTCCACTTTGAGCGCCTGAAGCGCTTCTTTGGGCAGGACGATGCCGAGCGAATTGCCGATCTTGCGAACTTTGGCTTGGATGGTCATGTGGCAACCATCGTTATTACGGAGAGGCTTGTCAAGTGGGCGGATTTCTTCGGAACTCCTGATAAAAAATGGAACTTCCATCCGGTAGTCTGGCTGGTTGAGTGAGGCCGTGAGTTTTCCAAACAATTGCGGCACGAAGGGTTTTCTGCGCATGCAGGGGCCGCTGTTGGGTTTGATCGGCCTGATGTTTGCTTGGAATCAGATCGTGGCGAGGATCTGGTTGAGAGTCTCGCTCGGGCTCATGGCGGCCTCGGTTCTGGCTTCGTCGGGCGCATAGTAGCCGCCGATGTCGGCGGGCTTGCCTTGGACGGCTAACAGCTCGGCGGTGATGATTACCTCATTGGCGGTGAGAGCCTCGGCAATAGGCATGAAGATGGCCTTGAGTTCGGCGTCGTCGTTTTGCGCGGCGAGTGCCTGGGCCCAGTACAGGGCGAGGTAAAAGTGCGAGCCGCGGTTGTCGATCGTGCCGAGCTTGCGGCCGGGCGAGCGGTCGTTTTCAAGAAACTTGCCGGTGGCGGCGTCGAGCGTGTCGGCGAGTATTTTCGCCTTCGGCACGCTGAAGGTTTCGGCGATGTGTTCGAAGGATGGCGCGAGCGCGAAGAACTCGCCGAGCGAATCCCAGCGCAGATAGTTCTCGGCGACGAACTGCTGGACGTGCTTGGGTGCGGAACCGCCGGCGCCGGTTTCAAACAAGCCGCCGCCATTCATGAGTGGAACGATGGAAAGCATCTTGGCGGAAGTGCCGACCTCGAGGATCGGGAAAAGATCGGTGAGATAATCACGCAGCACGTTGCCGGTGACGGAAATCGTATCGAGACCCTTGACGATGCGTTCGAGTGAGAACTTGCAGGCCTCGGCGGGCGGCAGGATGCGGAGGTCGAGGCCGCTGGTGTCGTGGTCCTTGAGGTAGGTTTCCACCTTGGCGATGAGCCGGGCGTCGTGGGCGCGGTTCTTGTCGAGCCAGAACACGGCGGGGGTGTTGGACGCGCGGGCGCGGTTGACGGCGAGCTTCACCCAGTCGCGGATCGGCGCGTCTTTCGTTTGGCAAGCGCGCCAGATGTCGCCGGTTTGGACGTCGTGGGCAAGAAGGACTTTCCCGTTGGAATCCACCACGCGGACGGTGCCGGAGGCGGGGATTTCAAAAGTCTTGTTGTGCGAGCCGTATTCCTCGGCAGCCTGGGCCATGAGGCCGACGTTGGGCACGGAACCCATGGTTTGCGGGTCGAGCGCGCCGTGTTTTTTGCAGAAATCGATCACCGCCTGATAGACACCGGCGTAACAGGAATCCGGGATGACCGCGAGCGTGTCCTGGGGTTTGCCCTGGGCGTTCCACATCCGGCCGCCTTCGCGGATCATCGCTGGCATCGAGGCATCGACGATCACATCGCTGGGCACGTGGAGGTTGGTGATGCCCTTGTCGGAGTTGACCATGGCGAGCGCCGGGCGCTTCTGATAAATCGCCTGGATGTCAGTCTCGATGGCCGCCTTCTGGTCGGCGGGAAGTGATTGGATTTTCGCAACGAGATCACCGAAACCGTTCTTGAAATCGACGGCCATCGAGTCGAGCAGCGCGGCGTGTTTTTCGATGAGATCCTTGAAGAACACTCTAACCGCATGGCCGAAGATGATGGGGTCGGAGACCTTCATCATGGTGGCTTTCATGTGCAGTGAGAACAGCACGTCCCCGGCCTTGGCGGCGGCGATTTGCTCAGCGAGGAAATCCGTTAGGGCGGCCTGGCTCATGAAGGTGGCATCGAGGATTTCACCAGCCTTGAGCGGGGTGGATTCCTTGAGCACGGTGACTGTGCCATCTGCGGCGACCAGTTCGATGCGGACGTCGGTGGGTTCTGCCACGGTGACGGATTTTTCGTTGGAGAAGAAATCACCCTTGCCATCCATCGAGGCAACGCGGGTTTTCGAATCGGCTGACCATGCACCCATTTTGTGCGGGTGGGCTTTGGCGTAATCCTTGACGGCTTTCGGCGCGCGTCGGTCGGAATTGCCCTCGCGCAGGACGGGATTCACGGCGGAGCCGAGGACTTTGGCATAACGGGTGCGGGTTTCCTTTTCGGCGTCGGTGGCCGGATTTTCGGGAAAATCCGGGATCTTGTGGCCTTGGGCCTGAAGCTCGGCGATGGCGGCCTTGAGCTGGGGAATGGAGGCGGAAACGTTGGGCAGCTTGATGATATTTGCTTCGGGCCTGAGCGTGAGGGCACCGAGCTCGGCGAGGTGGTCGGGTGCGCCGGTGATCTCCGGGAACTGGGCGAGGATGCGGCCGGCCAGCGAAATGTCGCGCGTTTCCACCGAGATGCCGGCATGTTTTGAGAAGGCCTGCACGACCGGCAAAAGCGAGCGGGTGGCAAGGGCGGGGGCTTCGTCGGTGATGGTGTAGATGATGGTGGGCTTGGCGGACATGATGGGGCGGCTGGTTGAAGCGGGCGCTTCGGATAGGGGAATGGGCGCGCCTTGTCGATGGCGGAGTGACCGCATGCCCTGCAAAAAACGCCCGCCTGCGGCAAGAACCGCGGGCGGGCGCTGTGAATTACGGACAATTCGGCGCGCGGGCTCAGTATTTCACGCCGCAACCGTAGGGCTTGTTCTTCGCATCGGACACTTCCTTGCCGGCGAGCGCGGCTTCGAGCGCGTTGACAAAGAGCTTGTCGGCGGTTGCCACGTCGTCGGTCGCGGTGGTGGCTTTGGAGTCGATGGCTCCATCATAAATGAGCTTGCCTTCCTGATTGATGATGAACATGTGCGGGGTGACCTTGGCATCGTATGCCTTGCCGGCCTTGCCGTCGGTATCCATCAGGAAATGGCTGGCCTTGTTGCCTTGGGCGGTGGCGACCTCCGCCATTTTAGAGGGCTCATGATATCCCTGTTTGCCCTCGGCGGCGGAGTTGATGGTGAGCCACACCACATTCTTGGAGGTGTAGTTTTCCTGCAGCGACGGCATATTGCCACTGGCATAGTGTTTTTTCACGAATGGGCAGTCGAAGTTGACCCATTCGAGCACGACGATTTTGCCTTTGAGATCGGCGAGTGAGACCAGCTCACCCTTGAGGTTCTTGACGGTGAAGGCAGGCGCGGGCTGGCCAATTTCGGCGGCGTGGGCGGCTACGAGCGCGAAGGCTCCGGCAACGAGGGTAGGAATGATGTTTTTCATGTCTGATAGAACGGGGTTGAAGAAAACCGTCGAGAGGGGTGCTGATTTGTCCAATGACTTTTTCGTCAATCGCCCTCCAAGGGGGCGCTCCAAGTGAGCTCCAGCGGAGTTTCCAAACCGCCGCCATCCAACACCAGGGAGAGCTTTCTCACGGGTCTTTGCGCGAATTCACCGAGTGGCGCGGCGAGCGTCCACTTCTTCCCTTCCCTTTTGAAAAGGAGCCCGGCCTTGGGATCGATCAGCTCGGGAGTGACCGGGAAAACCCGGCTGGATGAAAAATCCGCATTGAATCCCTCATCATGCGTGATCGTGAGCGTCAGCAGGTCTTGTTTTTCGATGACCTCGAGCCGGACGCCTGCGCGCGGCGCGGGCACTTGCCGGTGTGCGCTGAGGATCGCGTCCCGGTCGTCGGTGGCGACAGTCTTGCCTGCCCGCAGTTCGAGCTGCAGCCGCGCCTCGCCCGGCACGCAGCCGTTATTGCCACATGCCAGCCATGAGACGACAGCCTCCAGCCGGATACTGCCGGTAAAATCCTCCGGCGGCGTGAGCATCACCGGCAGCAGGAGTGTGCCCTCGTAACCGAATCCACTGAGACCGCTGCTGATGAAGCGGGTGGGCACGGGAAAGCACAGCCCGCCGTGCTGCCAACCGGCAGGCAGCTTCCATTCCACGGTGGTGGGGATGCCCGCCTCGCCAGGATTGATCCAATAACTGTGCCAGCCTTCGTCGTGCACCATCCGGATGGCGGTATGTAGCGGCTTGCCCGGTTCCGCAGTTGAGGATTCGGAGATCCAGACTGCGCTTGCCTGTCCGGGACTCGCGTTGGCCAAGGCGGATGAAAATAGCATTACTGTGAGGAAACGCGCTGGCATGACCGCCCTAGATAGCCCGGATCATTCGCCGTTCAAGCGGAGTATGATACTTTCTCTCGACAAAGCGCCGATGTGTTGTCGATTTGCCGCATGAAATCACGCCTGTTGCTGCTTCTGATGGCATCCGCCACGCTTCTCGCCGGCGAGGCTCCGCGCATCCAGCTCGACGATCCGAGCGGTGAGCGGGCCAGAATCGCGCGAGGCCTGTTAGGTGAAGGCGTCGGCAACCACTTGTTCTATCTGCCGACGCGCGACGAGCCCGCCACACCCTCATCGTGGGGCTTCAACTACGAGAATGTTTCGTTCAAATCCGCCGACGGCACGCCGCTGCACGGATGGTTCATACCGGCGAAGAGGAAAATCGCGCTCGGCACCGTGGTTTTCTCCCACGGCAACGCGGGATCCATCGGCTACCATCTCGGTTTCGTGATGTGGCTGGCTGAGGCGGGTTATCATGTGATGATGTATGATTACCGCGGCTTCGGGAAATCCGGCGGCAGCGTGGACCGCCGCGGCATGGTCGATGACGTGAAGGCCGCCTTCGCCCATGCCGCCCGCCGGCCCGGCGTGAATCCCCGGCGGCTCGTTTCCTACGGCCACAGCCTCGGCGGCGCAAAGTCCGTCACCGCCCTCGGCGAGACACCGGTGCGCGGCCTGCGGGCAGTGGTCATCGATGGCGCCTTCGCCTCATATCAGGAAATGGCCCGGATCATCGGCGGCCAGCTCGGCGAAAGCCTGGTGACCGATGAGCTCTCGCCGAAGGACTATGTCGGAAAACTCAGCCCGGTGCCCTTGCTCGTAGTGCACGGCGCGCGCGACGAAGTGGTGCCGGTGGCGCAGGGGCGGCAACTGTATCAAGCCGCAGGCCAGCCCAAGACCCTGTTTGAAGTGAAGGCCGGCCGCCATGGCGACGCGCTCTCACGCGACGACGGCGCATTCCGCAAGCGCATGCTCGATTGGCTCGCCGCGTCCATTGACGGCTGAGCCCGGCTTCTCAAAATGGAACCGACAGACCCATCGAAACCAGCCATTGCGACCAATCCCGGTCGCCATCGTTCATCCGGTAGCGCACGCTCGTGTCGAATGACACGCGCTCGGAGAACAAATTGCGACTGTATGCCAGAAACAAACCATAGTTCTGCTCGTCATCACGCGGCCGGACGACAACACCCACACTCTCATATTCCGTGTAATCGAAGCTAAAGCCGCCGCTCACCCTCGCGCGCAGCAATTGATGGGAAATCTGGCTGGTGAAATTCAGATTGTTGACGATGTAGCCCACATCGTCGGGCGAGGGAATCGTCGCGGTACCGAGCGAGTTGGACCAAGTCCAGCGCTCGTTGATGACATAGCGCGCATCGATCTCAGCTCGGACCCCCACATTGCTGTCGTCGGTGCGCGAATCGCTGGTGAATTCAGGTCCGAGCGAGGCGCTCAACCAGATGCGCTCGCCGACCTTGTAGCGCAGCTCCGCCAACAGGGCCCACGCATCGCGGATCCCGGTGTTGTCGGACTCCGAGCGCGAGTAGCGGATGCTCGATCCGACGCTGGTGCGCTCGCTGGCGCTCCACAGCGCACCGAGATTGGCTGTCGTGCTTTGCGAACCCTGGCTTCCTCCCGAACTGTAGCTCGACTCGGAATAGGACAGCCCGCCGTAGAGCGAAGTCCGTATGGCGACTTGGCGGGTGGCTCTCACTCCGCCGCTGAAAACCGAACCCGTGTTGAAGTTGCCGGTGAAGCGATCCGTGCCCGAGAGTTGTGCATATCTGCCAAACAGGGCGACCTCTGTGCGGCTGCCAGAGAATGTCATCATCACATCCCCCGATTGGTCGAATTGGTTGGATTCCGAATTCTCGAGGTAAACGCGGTATGAGGGATAGTAGTTCGCGGCCAGCGAGAAAAACGCGCCACCCTCGGGATCGGAGACGTATCCCAGCCATGGTGAGATGGCCGCCGTCAGCTCGCTCTCCTCGTTGTCTTCCACGAGAGTGAAATTCGAATCATAAGTGGTTTGCATACCCACGCCGTAATCGAAGGCACCCTTGATCCCGCCCTCCAATCCGGCGTCCATGGGCAACTCCAAACCGCTCGGGACGAAGCTGCCGATGCGCAGCGGATTGGAGTTGGCCACCTCGAGGGCGAAGTCCTGGGAAGCGGCAGAACCACAGGCACAAGCCAACACGGCCAGGCTGCGGAGCCATCCCTGAGTGGGGGTGTTTTGAAGGATGGAAAACATGGGAATCAACCAAGTGAACGCTTGATCCTTAGGCAATCGCAGCAGGGATGTCAACCCCGGAGGAAGTCGGCCTCCCCCTCCAAACAGGACCGGGAGAAGCCTCCACTTGGATGATTTTCCCTGTTGCCAAACCGCTGGATGCCGGTTTACGTTCCGCCCGCCGAAGGGCCAAGGCCCTGCCAATAGCCTCATAGTGTAATGGTAACACCCCGGATTTTGATTCCGTTATTCTAGGTTCGAATCCTAGTGAGGCTACTTGCAAAAATCTCGTCAGCCAACGGGTTTTCTGAGGATATAAGCCCTCATTATCAACAACTTACGGAAACTCTATCCGGCTTGGTTGACAGCCTTCCCTCGCTCATGGAAGGCACTGGTGACAAAATGGTGACAAACGCGGGATCGAACTGTGTGGCCCGCTCAAAATCAAAGCGTTCCAACAAGCGGAAGAAAGAAGGACCGTTCCTGAAGGTCAAAGTTGGCTCTGCCACAGTGCCGATCTATAAGACCGAAACGGATGGACGGGTTCGCTACACCCTGAGCTTCTATCGGAACGGTCGCCGCGTGCGGAAGGTTTTCACCGACTTGGACAAGGCGCGAAAGGAGGCGCTGTTCGTGGCGCAGCGAATTCAATCCGGCATGCAGCACGTCACCGACCTCAAGCCGCACGAGCGTGACAACTTCAAGGCGGCCGAGGGGCTGCTCCAGAAGCTCGGTGTTCCGCTCGTTGCCGCAGTGGAAGACTATGTCCGAGCACGCGAAATGGCCGGAACGGAATCGCTGGCCGCCATGGCCTCCGAGTATGGCCAGCACTTCCAGAAAGTGGTGCGCCATGTCGGCGTGCCGAAAGTCGTGGAGGAAATGCTGCTGAACCGCGAACAGGATGGGGTGAGCAAGGCCTACATCGGTCACCTGAAAACCACCCTCAACCGATTTGCCGCAAAGTTCCCCGGCGACATTCTCGATGTCACATCCCACGAGATCGACGCATGGCTCCGCTCGTTGAAAGTGGCACCGGCCACCCACAACTCGATGCTGCGGTGCATCAAGGTGTTCTTCTCCTTCGCCAAGAGCCGCAACTACCTGCCCGAGGATCGCAGCACGGCGGCCGATTCGGTGCGGCTCGTCAAGGATGTGTCGGACAGGGTGTCGGTCTTCACGCCCAAGCAGATGGAGACGATCCTTCACGCCGCTCCGCAGCGCCTGATCCCGATTCTCGCCATCGGGGCGTTTTCCGGCATCCGCATGGCCGAGCTCAACCGGCTCGATTGGAGCGCGATCGATCTGGAACGCCGGATCATCGAGCTGAGGGCAAGCCAGGCGAAAACCGCCTCACGACGTATTATTCCGATCACCGACAATCTCGCGGCATGGCTGGAACCGCTCGAACGGCGCGGCAAGGTGGTGCGTGGTGTGGACCTGCACCGCGAGGTGACCGCGCTCGCCCGAGCCCTCAAGATCGAGTGGCCGCGCAACGTGCTGCGCCATTCATTCATCTCCTACCGCATCGCCATCGCGAAAAGCGCCGATCAGGTGTCCCTCGAAGCTGGTAACTCGCCCGCCATCATCTTCAAGAACTACCGGGAACTGACGACCGAAGAGCAGGCAACCCTGTGGTTCTCGATTCTCCCGAAGCCCAGCCAGATGGAGAATACCTTCGTCTGGGACCAGCGGACGGGCTGCGCCACCCTGAACGGAAAGGTTGTCGAAAAGTGATCCCGTTCAATCCGCGCGCCAACGGAGCCTAACGGACGCGGAATGGTTTTGTGGGGGCCAGGCATATTGCCATCCCTTGCGCAGCTGGCGCGTGCTTCTACGCGGCATGACACGCAAAATCCGGGGCTGGGAAAACAGGTTCCCCTCCAAGCTCGGCCCGCGATCATCAGTGCCTCCGCCGCCGTCGGAAATTCACCCGTGATTCCATTGCATCAACGAAGAGTTCGAGTGTCTCGGGCCTGATCCTCACGGATCGTCCAATTCTGACGACCGGAATGTCCCCGCTGGCGATTTTCGCATCGAGAGTCCTGAGAGATACGTTGAGAATTCCTGCCGCATCAAGGCGAGTGAGTAGTGGTTGCATCGCCGCGATGATTCAGTCGTTGGCATTCGACAGTAAAGGTCGGATCAGCTTGGAGAAAGTGGCGTGACCTATGGCGATGTCCGCAGGCTGCGTATGAAACGCCCCGATCTGTCAAGGCTGCCTGGGGGAGCCATAACTGCGCCAATGCCGATAAATGGTGGCTCAAACTGCTTCCCGTTGTGTGCAAACTGCGGATACTAGGAAATGATGATCCATCGCATACCAACCAAGCGCGGATACAGCTTCCCGGCCGTATCGAGCGCGATGCAGAAGGCAATCCGGCGCGGTGACGCAAAGCTGGCCGGTTATTGGGCGCTCGAACTTTGGGCCAGCGGCTACGGACAGTATGTCTGGCGGCGGCTGCTCACCGTGAGCGCGGAGGATTGTTGGGGAATCCTCACTCAGGAAGTGAAGGCGCTTCACGACAGCTACACCGAGATCAACCGCAACACGCCCGCCAAGACGCCGAAAGGGCGCATCTTCATATCCAAGGCGGTGATCTTGCTCTGCCTCGCCAAGAAGAGCCGCGATCCCGACCACCTGCAAAACTTCGTCTATGACCAGCAGGCGGGACTCGAACCGGAAACCCTGACCGACGAGTTGGAGCAGGCGGGCGAGTATGTGCCCATCCCCGATTATGCATACGACTGCCACACGCCGCAGGGCCGTGCGATGGGCAAGACGAAGGCGGACTTCTTCAAGGCCGAGCAGGAGGCGCTCAACCCGTTCATCCCCGGCCTGTTCGACAACCTGATTGATTCCTGACCCACCAACCCCGAGATCCCCATGCCATACCAACTGATGCAACCCCGCTTCCCGCTTGGGAAGATTTACGCCACGCCCGGTGCCATTGCGCTGGATGTGGACCTTGCCCACTACCTCCGCCGTCACCATTGCGGTGATTGGGGCGAGGAACTCTGCGCCGAGGACAAACAGGCGAATGAGGACGCGCTCGTCCATGGCACCCGCCTGCTGAGTTGTTACCGGACTCCCGGCGGCGCTCGCCTCTACATCATCACTGAATGGGACCGGAGCATGTCGACCTTGTTGCTCCCCGAGGAATACTGATCGCCCTCCGTTCATTCCGCATGCCAACGGTGGGCTGACGAGTCTAACGGCAGACTAACACACGCGGATGGTGGATGTGAGGGCCTGGAATATAGGAACACCTTGCACGGGGGCCGCGAGTCCCTACGGCTGATTACGAGGCACCCAAGAGGGTGTCTTTTTTGCGTTCATCCATAATCCAGAGCCGTGGAAAATGGCGCGGGATGGTGCGCGACAAACGACGCGGGCGGCTGCTAGGCCGGATGATGCCGGAACCCACATCCCTCCGGTTAGATTGAAACATGAGATCCCCACGATACCGACCCGGAAGCACCAATCGCATCACCGTCACCAGCGTCCGCGAGGATGCCTGCACCCTCACCACCGACACGCCCGAGAACCTGTTGAAGTTCTGGCAGGAAATCATCGCCACCCAAGCCGACCACGAACCCGACAAGGAAAGCGTGGTGGTCGTGATGATGAACACCCGGTTGAGGCCCTATGCATGGCATCGGGTGAGTCTTGGCACCGTGAACGAATGCCATTGCCATCCACGTGAGATCCTGCGGCCCGTGCTCGCCGCCGGTGCCTATGGGTTCGCTCTGATGCACAACCATCCCAGCGGCGAGCCTAGCCCTAGCAGATCCGATGAAGCCGTGACCCGCCGCATGGTTGAGGCGTCCGCACTCATGCAAATCCGCCTAGTCGACCATGTGATCGTCGGTGAACCCGCCCCGGGCCGCAGCCCCTACTATTCATTTCGCGAGGCCGGGCTGATCCCCTAACAGAAAAACCACGCGCCATGGTTCATTATGCCACGCGCTATGTCTCACCACGCTCCCGCCCGCTAACGGACGACGAGAAAGCCATCCGGCAGCTTGCCTATGATCTCAAAATCCCCACGCCCGAAGCAATCGAGATTGCGGTCCCGATGATGGCGGAATTGCTCGAACGTGGACCTTGCTGGCTTATCCCGATTCCGTCGTCATCCGGCAGCACGGTGGCGAACAGGGAGATCTGCCTCGCCCTCAAATGCCTCATCCCCGAAGCCAGAATCATCATCGGCATTCGCCGCGTGCATCCCGTGGAATCGTCGTGCGTCCGTCGCCGGTGTGGGTTGCTCGGCATCACCGTGAAGCAACATGCCTTCATACGTTGTTGCGGTCCACTGCTCCGCTTGCCGGTCTGGTTTGTGGATAATGTGGTCACGACCGGCACCACACTGAAAGCCGCGCACCTCGCCTTCGGAACGGGCGATGAACTCGTTTTTGCCGATGCCTCGTCCTATTCGCTCATTCGCACCTGTGACGTGATCCCCTGATTCTGGCCATTTCCGCCCCGTTCAATGCTAGGAAATTGCTTTCCCGGTGAAGGCCGTTGAAAGAGTCGGTGGCCGGACCGTAGGGCGGGGAAATGGGGGTTGACCACCTCTTCATGTCATGAACAACCACCAAGACCAAAACGACGTTTCAACTGCCTTGGCACTACTCCGCGATTCGCTATCAGAAGAAGAGCAGCGTATCCGCAACGAGGGAGCCAAGGCCATGCAAGGCGGCGACTATGACACCGCCACTTCGGTCATTGAGTTCGCCAAGCGCTTACTCACATTTCAGAAGAAAGTGGAGGGACTGGTTGGCGAATGGGATGAATTGGAAGACCTCCGCGACGCTGCCAGCCCGGCCGTTCAGGAAATTGTTAGCAAGCGATTCTTCGGAAATAAGATCCACAAAGGGACTGGTCCTCTGGGTTCCAAGCAAGGACCGCTCACAGTGGGCGGTCCTTGAGAAACAGCGATTAGGCACGGCGGCGGCGGGCGAGAAGACCACCGGCACCGAGCGCGAGTAAGCCGAGGCTGGATGGCTCTGGAATGGCGCTCCATTCAGTAAAAGCCGGATCCGTGGAGGCACGGCCCGTCGGCGCGGTGGTAGAGGCATCATCGAAGATGAGCCGGTGGATCTGCAAGGTTTGATCAAACTTATCAGCATGCGCCGTCAAATCCAACCACCCGTTAGTGGTCGCGCCATTGTTAATGCGCAGGTCACTGAATTGAAACGCAGTCAAAACACGCAATGTCTGCGAAGGTCCCCCAAAACCCGTCATTGTCCCAACCGACACACGCGCACCGGCTGATGAATCAAAAATTGCGGAGGCAATGAAGAAAGAGGGAAGCCTCCTCAAACCCACTATATTACTTGCAACGTCAGGATGCACATCGTCAAATGCATCACCCGTCAGGTCGGAAGTGAAGCTAGTCACACCTCCTCCCGTCGTATTCATCAAAATATTGTTAGCAAACGTGATTTGCACGGTCGCTGCGTTGGCGGTGGTGGCACTTGCGGCGGCGATGATTCCGGGAACCCAGCGGGCTCCGATGGGACGATTTTTACTTTTTGTTTTCATGGTTTGATAGATGGTTTTATCCTGTTGTTTGTTATTTCTAAGCTCCCGCCAGCGAGGATTGCTGGCGGTGAGAGGGATGTGCGGGCCGATCGTCCGACGGGGCGGGATGGTCTGGCTGGGGTGAGAGGGGATTTTCACTGCGGGCGCGGTGTAGGGTGGGATCGATGACGGCACGCATGGCGGCGAGTTTCTCCGGCACGCCGAGGAAGGTGGCAATCGGGGGCAGCGCCTCGTCTGGGCGGTGGACCAACTCTGCGTAGGTGACGCTCATGGCGGGGATGCCGCGGCCGGTGAGCCAGGCCTTGGCGTGGCGGACTTGCTGGCGGTAGGCTTTGGCGATGTCTGCGCCGGGCTGGGTGGGCTTGCCGAGGCGGGTGAGCATGCTGTCTTGGCTTGCGAGGATTTCCCCCATCTCGCGTTCCATGAAGAGCACGCGGTAGTGGAGGCGAGAGATTGATGATTGAGGATTGTTGGTTGAGGATTTTTGATCTTGAAGAGGGAGACTGGCGAGCAGTGGGGCGACGACTTTGAGGGCTTTGCCTTTGGCCTCGCACAGCCAACTGCGATCGGTCTGGGTGAGCAGGCCGGCGACTTTTTCGTGTTCGTAGTAGCCTTTTTCGTTGGAGGCGTCTGCTTGGCGGCGGCCATCGGTGAAGGCGGGTAGGCCGGCGGCTTCCAGCAACTGCATCATGAGCGAGGTGCCGGAGCGCGGCAGGCCGGAAACGAGGGTGATGATGTGCTGTGGGGCGACGGCGGCGAGGACATCCGGGCGCGGATGAAGCACCGGCATCGGTCGATTTTCCGGATCATCGCCGCCGTGGAGCGGGCGGGCGGTGAGTTGTTGGAGTTCGGAAAATTCAGACTCGCGCATGGCGGCGAGGCGTTGCCGCGAGTGGCGCAAACTCAGCGCGGCTTGGCTCTGGCCGATGGCATCGTGCTCAAGACGCGCGATTTCCCCAAGCATGCGGAAACCCGGCGCGAACAAGGGTGCCATGGTGACGGCGGTGAGGAACGCGTTTTTCGCCTCAGCCAGCTCGCCAAGTCGATAATGGGCGAGGCCGAGGAGGTAGTGGCCTTTTGGCTGAAAATAGAGCAGGCCAAGTGAGGTGCGGGCGTGGAGGATGGCATTCTCGAAATCCCGTGCTGCCAGCGCGGCGCGGGCCATGCCAAGCAGTGGACCTGGGGCCTCGGCATCGATGGCAAGCGCTTCTTGAAAGGCGGCGCAGGAATCGTCCCACTGCTGGAGCCGCTGGAGCACTTCGCCACGCAGGGTGAGGGCGTTGCGGCGCGCGCCGAAGTCGTGATCGAGCTGTTCGAGTTTCGCGAGGGCGTCTTCGTAGCGTTTCTCGGCGAGATCGGCACAGGCTTCCATGTGGCGCAGGGCGAAGAGGTTCGGTCGGGACTTGGCGATCAACTCGCGGCGCTCGCGGGCGAATGTTTCCTTTTCCGTGTCGGTCATCGCTTCGATGCGCGTTTTTTCCGCCAATTGGGCATTCTCGGTATCGAGTTGGAGTTCCTTGAGGGTGGCTATGGCCTCGCTGGCTTCCTGCATGCGGCGCTGGCAAACGGTGGTGACCATGGCGCGGAGTTCTGCGGTGCGGCCTTGGCTTTGGTAACAAGTGGCGAGCCGGAAGCCGAAGCGGTGCTCCATGGGCCACTTTTGGTAGAGCCGCTCCAAAATAGTGACGGCTTCGGCGTAGTAGCCGCCATCGATCCATGCTTGGGCGAGATTGTAGTCGAGCTCGCGTACGGTTTGCTCGATGGCTTTGGATTGGTCGGCATCCGGTTCCTCGATGTAGCCGAGGGCGACGAGTTGGGCGAGGGCAGCCTTGGAGTCGGCGGCGGAAATTTGTTTATCCGGCGGGTGCATGCCGTGGTCGCCGGGCACGGCATCCCAACTCGGGATGCGCTGGATTTCCGCGGGGGGATTCTCATAGATGTCGAGCAGGACCTTGCCATCCATGTCCTCACCCACGGGCAGCCCGAAGAGGTGGAGCAGAGTGGGGCAAATATCGATCAAACTGGCACCGTAAACGCGCCCGTCCTTGCGGATGCCGGGGCCTTTGGCGGCGAAAATTCCGAACTGTCGGTGCTCTGCGGCCGGGCCTGCGGGTTCGCGTGGGATGTTGCTGAGGCGCAGATCATCCGGGTGAAAACCGTGATCGGACATCAGGATGACGGTGGTATCCTCGCCTGCCAGATCGAGCAGGGTGCCGAGCATGGCATCATGATAGATGTAACCCATTTCCACGCAGTGGTGCAAAACGCGGAAATCCCAGTCGGCGACCTGCGGGCGCTGTGGCGGGTGGTATTTCATAAACGCGTGGCCGAAGTGATCGATGGCATCGTAATAGACGCACATGAGATCCCATGGTTCGTTCTGGATGAGCGCGGTGGCGGCGGAGTGGACGCTGGTGCAGTCTGCAATGATCTTGGCGAGCGACTGGATGCGGGGATCTTTCTCCGCTTTATCGAGGTCCTCGCGGGGCATGCCATCGAGGCCGGGGAGGAATGGGCGTAGGTCGTCTTCCGTGAGTTCGGCTGGGTGGAAGCGCAGATCCTTGAGGTGGCGGACGAGGCGCTCCGGGTGGATGGTTTCCGGCTTGAGCGGCCATGTTTCCGGGTCGTAGGAATTGCCGTGGGCTTTTTGGTAATCATCGGAAACCATCACGCCGTGGCTGAGTGGTTCGGCGGGGTTGGATGGCCACCAGCCGACGGTGATGGTGTTTTTTCCCTCCTGGTTGAGGATGTTCCAAATGGCCTTGGCCTTGCGCGAGAGATTGGTGATCGGGCGGATGCCGCCGGTGACGGGGTCTGGCTCGGAAAACCCGAGGATGCCGTGTTTGTAGGGGCGCTTGCCGGTGGCGATGGAGGTCCAGAGAGTGGGGCTGAGCGCAGGCTGGAGGGTGGCGATGTTGCCCATCACGCCTTGATCGAGAAAGCGCGAGAGGTGGGGCATTTTACCGGCGTCCAGCAGCGGATGGATGACCTTCCAATCCGCCGCATCCCACCCGATGAGGAGAACTTTCCGGGGGGGCGATGTTGGATTTCCAGAAGAAACCGTGGGGAGTTCGTGAGAAATAGACATGGGTTGTTAGGAAATCACGTTACAGGATTGGTGGCATGCGCCACGGCTGAGCTGCGGGGAAAATGCGTTGCTCCAGCACGATGTCGTGAACGTGGGATCGGAACGAACGGCGGCGCGGATGGGTCATCATTTGGCAAGAATGCCTGCCTGCTCGAAGATGCGCAATAGGCCGAATGGCCCATGCCCGCGAACCTAGGACGCTACCGTCCCGATGCCTAAACTAAGCACGCTGCCGCTGCCGCACGCGTCTCCACCCCGAGCTTGGCAAACATATTTTCCAAGTGGTGATGCACCGTGTGTCGGCTGATACCGAGAATCATGGCAATCTCCGCATTTCTCTTGCCCTCGCGCACCCAACGCAGAACCTCGCGCTCGCGGGGCGTGAGCTCATTTGCCACCTTCCGCACACCGGGAACTCCGACCACCGGCGGCCGCACGGAGTCTGAAAAAACCCTCAGACCGCCAAGCACACGATGGAACGACTCGGCCATGGCGAGGTCCCGGTCGGAGAAACATCGGGTGCGCCCGCAGGTCAGCACGAAGACCGTTCCGGCTGGAGTGATGAGGTAGAGGGTCGCGGTATCCTCCAAGCCATAAGAGCGGTCAACCTCGTTGTAAATTTCCGATTTTTTCCAGCATGAGTTGGCGACCACCCGGCTGCGTGCGAGCACCATGGGCTGCGGTTGTGTCATGAATCTACGCGCCACTGGATGCGAAAACAACATTCCCCGCGCCGCGTCCGCAAACGCATGCCCGGATGGCAGCCAGCCCTGACCCTCGATGTAGGCATCTGCCACGAGCGTCTTCAGGCTGAAACGAATGACCGACGATTGGCTTCCCGGCACCACTCCACGATACGCCGCCAGCGCAGCGTCCGCCACCGAGCGCTCGTCTGGTGCCAGAAGAATTTTCTCAAGCGACTCAAGCATCGTGGCAGTTTTCGGCATGGCAAATCTGGGTAAAGCGGAAATAATGAAAGATTGCTAAGAAATTGCTTTCCCGGTGAAGGCCGTTGCAAGAGCCAGTGACCGGACCGGACCGGAGGCGGGAAAAAAGGGGTTGCGGAAAAAAAGGGGGGGGTAAAGCTGAAATGCTGAAAACTGAAAGGAAGAATGCTCCGCTGGACGCCGAGATTTGGCGGTATCGGGAAGATTCTCAGCTGTTTTCATTTGTCGCGAGCGTAGCTCTCCAGACCGCTTTGCCAAGATTCTATTTTGGACGGATCGGTGTGGAAAACTATGAATAAATTCCGCCCCAGACTTGCCTCAGGCGGGCAAGAGAATCGCCCCAGGGAGCCTGCTTGTAGATCCAGGCACGCACCCACCGGATGAATCGCTGGGTCCGCCGGGCGGCTCTCTGGAGGGCGGACTGCAAGGAATTTGCTTTGTGCGGGAGGCCCCTGAAAGAGCCATTGGGTCGGACCGGAGGACGGGGAAATAGGGGTTGCGTTTAGGAATTGGCGTGGTTGTCAGCGGTGATGCTTTCCGTCTGCGACGAGCAATTCAAACCCGCCCGAAGAAGCGGCGGGATCCGGCAATCAGCAGACCGCTCAGCGCCAGCATCGTCACCGTCGCCGGTTCAGGGATTGCAACGACACGGAACCCGACAGCGCCGCTTGATGACGCCGGATCGATGAAATTGCGAATCGACGAGCTCAGCGTGTTTACGTTGTTGTCGTAACATCCGCCGAGGATCACGCCGCCCGGATCCTCAGTCCATTCAAAGACATTACCCATCATGTCATATGTACCGTTCTGCTCCACACCGCCATAGCCCGGCATCCAGACGTAGTCCGGCGGACTGTTTACATAGCCATTGCTGTAATAGTTCCAGCCGGCGGCGGTGCCATGCACCGGAGGAGTATCGGTTCCGTTGGCAAAGAGACTCCAAAGATCGCCGCTGTTGCCGGTGTAATAGGCCGCTTTATACCACTCGTCTTCCGTCGGCAGTGCGAAAACCGTGCCGTAGGCAGCGACGGCTGAAGCGCGGTCAGTGGACTGATAGATTCCGCCACTGAAAACATACGCTCCGTTATCGACGTTGCTGCTGGTGAGCCAGTTGCATTACTTCATTGCTTCGTAGAGAGAGATTTTGGCGGCCGGAGCGCCAGTCCCCCCGTGGCGGGTTGTGTCATCCCAATAGCTTCCGCCAGTCGCGCCGGAGGCCTGATACTCTGCAATGGTCACCTCGGTCGCCGATATTTGATAGGTGTAGCTTACCGCTCCGTAGCCATTTGTATCCGCTGCATTACCGACAGCTCCGATGCTCACAAACGCCGCCCTCGCCAGCCCGCACAGCCCCACCAGCATTAATGTTAGAATCACTGCCGTCCCACAGACTGGGCGCGGCGCGCCCTGAGCCTTGATTTTGCGAGGCCCTGAGGTCGTTTCGGGAGAATGGCGATTGCGACTTTTTTGCGAGCAGTTGATATATCCCGGTGTTTACGCGGCGATGCTGTCCCATGACA
>CAXNHR010000009.1:0-30926 GCA_964202135.1 Luteolibacter sp.
GCGTCCTTCATGTGGCAGTGATAGATGCGGTCGGAAAACTCGCGGATGAACCTGACATAATCGACTCCCTGATAACCGAGGTGCGATGGATCGTAGTTGAAACCAAAACGCTTGTGATTTCCCACGGCGGCCAGCGCGCGCTTGGCGGAAGCAATGTCAAAAGCGATCTCGGTGGGGTGCACTTCCAGTGCGAAGTTCACGTCCACCTTGTCGAAGGCGTCGAGGATCGGCAGCCAGCGTTTGGCGAAGTCCTTGAAGCCCTTTTCATAGTATGCCTGGGACGTCGGCGGAAAAGCATAGATCGAATGCCAGATCGAGGAACCGGTGAAACCATTGACCACCGCCGGGAAATCATCGGATTTCTCGCGTCCGGGCTTGGCGTTGAAAAACGCGCGCGCGGCCTTGGCGGTGAGCATCATTTTCTTGGCGGCACGTTTGCGCACTCCTTCGGGATCGCCGTCACCCCAGACATCGGCGGGAAGAATCGCCTTGTGGCGCTCGTCGATGAGATCGCACACCGCCTGACCGACGAGGTGGGAGGAAACCGCATAGCCGGTCAGCCCGTTGTCCGAGAGCAACTCCCATTTTTCCTTCACGTATTTCTTGTTGGTGGTGGCGGCATCGACATCGAAGTGATCGCCCCAGCAGGCGAGTTCCAGTCCGTCGTAGCCCATTTCGTAGGCAAGCGGCGCGAGTTTTTCCAATGGCAGGTCGGCCCATTGGCCGGTGAAGAGTGTGACGGGTCGTGACATGATCGTTGGTTTTGTTGGACGTCGCCAAACTGCGAAACTCCGCCTGCGGCATCAACCCAAAAGTCCTGTGGAGTGCGGTGGCATGACACCGCTTTGGCTGAACCGGTGGAGTCACCGTCACCAAAGCCACGCCAGTCTTTCTCGACCTCTCGGATTCGGGCGAGAATGCCGGAGAACGACCGGACCCATGATGGCCCGGGCGTGTCCCGGGATTGAGCCAAAGCGGTGACATGTCACCGCACTCCATATCTCCCAGCCGCCATGCCACCGACTGCCAGGCACAGCAGGATACCCGCCCATGAAAAGCCGGATCCCGTGCGTTTGAGTTTCAGTTCGATGGCCATCGGGCGTTCGCCATCGACCTGCACGCTGCGGGCGAATTCGAGCACAGTGCCGCGTTCGGGCAGCGTGACGTCGAGCGCGGCGGGCGCGGGTTCGGCGGCGAGTTGTTGGGCGACGATGCGCGCGGCGATTTCCTTGAGCGCGGCATTTTCATCGGCGGTGTTGCCTTCGAGGAAACGATCGAACTGCTTGGGATCGTAATTGTAGCTGCCTTGAAGGACCGGGTTCACTTCGGCGGCGCGTTGGAGTTGCGCGTTTTCCTCCTGCTGGGGTGCGGCCGTCTGGTTGTCGAGCACGAGCTTCTGGCGGCGGGTGTTGAGACCGAGCACGGCCTGCTGGGTTTTGAGCGCGCGCAGTTGGACGCGGGCGTCCTCACCGGAGGCGGCGTCGAGCTGGCCCTGGTTCACCGCATTGCTCAGGGCGAGACTGGCTTTTTCCTGATCGCCCGCAGCAAGCCAGGCGTTCGCCTGATCGAGCTGGGCCACCGCGCTTTGCGCATCGCTGCGGCGCTTGCTGGTGACAAACGATTGGTAGTCCTCCAGGCGGAACGAGCCGAGCGAGCTTTGTTTTTGCAGGTCGAAATCGCCGCCGTGTTTCGCGAGCCGCCAGCCTTCGGGCACCAGCACGCGCCAGGTGAGGTTTTCCATCGGCGCGTCGGGCATCGGGCCTTCGAGCCGTTCGCCGCCGGCGAGCGAGGTGGCATAAACAAATCTAACGACCGCCGGTTTGCCCGCATCCGGCGACGGGAAGACGTGGAACAACCAGTCGCCGCCCTCGCGCACGAGGTTCACGCCCTCGTCGTTGACGAAGACGTTGAACAGTTCCGCGTCCGCCGGGAGCTTGAGCCGCAGCGTGCCCTTGGTGACGACGCGCATCTTCAGGTTCACGGCTGTTAGAGCGGTGCCGCCGGGTGACAGCAGCGTGGTGAGCGTTCCTTCGGAAACGCGCAGCCTGCGGAGGCCGGCGAGTTCGTGACGCTTGAGGATGACCGGCAGAGGTCCCTCGACATCCGCCGCGCGGAACGACATCGCCGGAGCCACGGTGCCCGCCGCACGGCCGAGTGTCGATTGCACCACCGCCCAGTCGGTGCGCTGCCAGCCGCGCGGCAGGGTGCCGGCTTCCAGTTCGAGCCGCCCGCCGGCGCGGACCGCGACGAAGTACGACAACTGCCGTACTTCCTCCAACACGACGGGCGTCACGGATTCGGTGCCTGTTTCCGCGCGGGGCCGCTGGTATTCGAGTTCGACATCGGTTTCACCCGCGATGCCGCGTTGGAAGCGGATTTCCCAAAGGTCTTTTTCGCCCTCCACCGGCAGCAGATCGGCGACGGCGGAACCCGTCGCGCGCAGGGTGGCGGCTGCCGCGGCGTCGAGTCCGGGCACACGCACGCGCAGGGATTTCACCGCGGCGTTCTCGATGCGGTAGCCGATGTTCACCCGTGTCAGCAATTGGCCCTCGCGGATCGTCGCGTCATGGAACACGCGCGCAGTGACCCAGGGATCGAGGCGGCTGATCGAGAGTCCCATCGCCCAATCGCTTTGCAAGAGGCGGTAGGCCAGCGCGCCCGGTCTTGTGGCGGCGCGGGAAGTTTCCTTGTTGCCGTCCGCCAGTTCGCGGGGATCGAGTTGGGAGACGTTTTTCCGCTCGACCGCGCGCACCTGAAGGCCGCGCTCGGGCACGACAGTTAGAACACCGGTCTCGCGCGATGCACCGCGCAGGCTGATGCGGGGCACCTGCCACTTCTCCTGCGCGCCGGTCGGGCGCCCGGTGAGCGTGAGGCTGAAGTTCCGCATGCCCATCGTCTTTCCTGATAGATGGAACGTGAGCACGCGTTTGCCGTCGGTCTTGCTTTCGGTCCAATGGCTCAGCCCCTCGCCGGTGGCGCTTTCGATTTCCAATCCATCGGGCACGTCGAGATCCAGACGGAACACTCCGGAGCGGGTGATGAGCACCGCGAGATCGGTGGCCACCACCAAGCGATCCTCGCCGAGGGAAACGAGCTGCCATGACTCCGCGCGGAGTTCCGGCGCGACCGCGGTGACTTTCAACTTCGCCGTCGCCGCGCCGGTGCCGTAGCGGAACGCGTGTTGCAGCAGCGCGAGCGGCTGGCCGTCCTTCGTGCGCGGCAACAGGCGTTGGTCGAAGTCTTCCGGGTTCACCCGTGAAAGTCCTTCCACTTCTACGGCTTCCGGCTGCACTTCCTCGCCGAACGCGATTCCCAACAAACCCACCTCACCGGCCGGGCCGTTCACGCGGACCGGTTCGAGTGTGAGATCCATCGGCAGGGCTCCCGCGCCGCGCTGGGTTTCGATCAGAAATGAGAATCCCTGCGTCTGGGCGGGTTCCACATTCACGCGGAGTTCGCCTTTCGATGGATCGAAGCGCCACTCGCCGACCGGGCCATCGACCACGTCACTCACCGTGAAACCCGCGGGAATTTTCGCTGTTAGAGAAACCACCCGTCCCTGCGCGGGCCGGATGTTCACGCGGTGGCGGCCGTTGACCACGCCGGGTCCGGGGAGAAACAGGTTGGCCACCTCGGCGAAAAACCTCGTTTCCTCGGCAGCGACATCGCGCTGCCTGAGGCGCGCCTGGATGACCGCCGCACCCGTGAGCCCCATCACCAAACGCGCGCCGCTTTCATCCGCTTTCAATCCGGCAAGCGGCTCCACACTGGCTGCGGACGGACTGTGGAATTCCCATCCTCCCTGGTTCCAACGCACCGTCACCTGCTTCACGGCCGATGGTCTATCGGGTAGGTCCCATCCCTTCGCGGGATCGGCGAGCGGCATCTCGAACACCGCCTTGCCATACTTGCGTCCTTCGGTTTCCGCCACCAGCCAGTATGCGTTTGACTTGTCCAAGGGAGCCTTCACCAACCGCAGCCCCGCGCCTTCGAAACTGCTCAGGACCGCCGGTTCCTTCAACAGCAGGAAACGATCGCCCGCCTCGCCGCGGATTGTTAGATCCACGGTGCCGAAAAGCCGGCCGTCGCGGATGGTCCAATCATGGATGATCGACTCCGCGGGATTCAGCGGCGGGGCTTCGGCGGCTTGCGAGTTCCACGGAATCATGCAGGCCAGCACGACCGCGGCCGCCACCGCCTCGGCGGTTTTCGGTTTCCGCATGCCACGGACCGCGGCCACGAAGCTCGGCAGCAGCCAGAACAATCCTGCCAGCGAGGCGAGACCGAAAAACACGGGAGTTCCGCCGCGGATCGAGAGAGACGAGGCCGCCACCAGCGCCAATCCGCAGCCCAGCCACCAGCGGTCGCGTTTGTATAATCCGCGGAGCGCCGCCAGCGAGCCGAGAACGAATTGCAGCCAGAAACCCATGCCCACGCGCGCCGCCCATGCCGGCACGTTGCCAACCTCCACGGTGATCGCCGCATCCTCCGCCACTACCGGCGCGGCGTATTCCAAAACATCCGAACCCGCACGGCTGGTCTCCATAGCCCAGAAACCAAGTCCCACGGCAAGGATCACAAACAGCAACCCGCAAACCACCGCCACGATCCTCCGCCCGCCTCCCGGAGTTCCTGCTCCTAACAGCATTGCGGCGAGTCCGGCGAGAAACAACAGCGCTGCACCGAGGCGATGCCTGGCCAGCCACTGCCAACCGTTCTCTGCGAGCACCGGCCTCACGAGATCCGCGGTGCCGCCGCGCGGGACAAGCTTGCGGCCTTCGTCACCGGTCACCGTCCATTCGCCGATCACCACCGGCGCATCCAGCTTCGGGGCTGTTAGAACGGGGCTCCGCGGATGTGCGGCCCGCGCGCCATAGCGCAGGGAAACCTCCACCGCTTGGTTCGGATCGAGCTGCGAGGGTAGCGGCACCAGCATTTCGCCGTCATCCGAGCGGGCGTTTACCGCCTCGCCGTTGACCTTGGCCTCCCACAGCACCGCGCCTTTGGGAAACACCATGCGCAGCGCGCTGCGGCCGCGGGTTTTCACGAAAATCCGCGCGTCCGTCACCCACTGGCCGTCGCGCGAGATCTGGCTGGTGAGTTTTTGGAAATCGACCACCTGACCGATCGTTTCGCCGGGCTCGAACCATTCGATTTCCATCCCGATCTTGAAATCCCGCGCCGTGTATTGCCACGCGCCGAGCGTCGGCGCGCTGCTCAACAAGCGGAACTCCGTGGGAATCTCCGATGGATCGATCGCCAATACGCCCTCACTGGTGGACTTGTGATTCACTTGCAGAGGACTCACCACCTGCACGAATCCGCGCTCGCCCTGCACGTCCAGAGGTCTCACCTCACCGGGTGAAAGCGTGCCGCCGCGCGCGTTCATCGGCTGCTCGAAGGTGAGCAGCAGCGTGCCCGCGCCGAGCACCGGGCGCGAGAGCGGAACGATCACCGTGTTGCCATCGCGCCGCCAATCGCGGCCGACATTCTGGCCGGTCACATCGATGTTACCAATGCCTTCCGATACCGAGATTTTCCACTCGGTCGCGGGCGAGCCCACGACGAAGAAGTTCATCAACACACTGCCATAGACCGCGCCGGTCTTGAGCGAATAGAGGTGGAACACGTCGGCCTGGATGCTCTGGTTGAGCGCCTCGACGGTTAGAGCAACCGTCCAGTTGTCCTCGCGCAAACGGAACGCCTGTTGCAGGCCGCTGGTCTTCTTCGGGAAAAATGTGACCGGCACCTCGGCGACGCCCGTGGTCTTGCCGACTGTGAGACGGTATCCGGCGGCGGCCACCGCTCCGATGTAGCCGCGGCGCGACTTCACACCGGGAAACCCGAGGGGCTGGAGTTCCCAAGGGCCAGGCTTGGCGGACTGGTTTTTCTCCAGGCGGACGCTAACCAGTTGTCGGTCGGACACGGCTTCCTTGAAAAGGATCTTGAGCGTGCGTTTCCCATCCTTGATCTCGCTGGCCACCGCATAGTCCGCAACTTGCGCGCCGGTGACGGATGCCACAGCATGATCGGCCGGGATTTCCATTTCCCACTCGCGCAGCGGGGCTTCGCGGATGTCGAGTTCGAGGTCCGCGGAAATCCGGCGGTCGGTTTCCGCGAGTTCATACACCGTGACCTCGGTGAGGCCTACTTCCGGCAGCACCTGCGTCGCGTTCACCATATATCCGTATTCCGCCGCGGGAAAACGATAGACGAAAACCTGGCGGAGATTCTCATCCACACCGCCGGGGAATTGCCCGGGTGCGAGCTGGATCAAACCTTTTGCGTCGGCTACTTCGATTCTAACAGCCCCGTCGTTTGCGACACGCAACCAGCCGCTGTGCCGCAGTGCGCCGGAAGGAACCATGCGCAGCGCCTTCGCCTTCACCGGGAATCCGCCGAGCGCCGATTGCGCCTCGATGACGATGCGGTCCGCACCTTCGATCGGGCGGCTGAGTTTGACCTCAAGGCTGCGTTTGCCGTCGGCATCCTTGACATTCCAACCGAGCACCGGATCGCCTTCGACCGAGAGCACCTCGCCCGGGCCGTCGAGTGTGAGATCAAGGCTCGCGAGCTTTCCCTGAAGCACGCGCAAATCCAACACGGTCATCTGCCGCAGCAGGCCGCTGCCGACGCGGACGTCGGTGGTTTCCGTGCTTGAGAAAAACAAGGTGCCGTCCGCCACCTCGTCTTTCGCGCGCCATGCCATCGAGGCATTTCCACTTGCGGGCAGGAAACCACGCCATTGGTTATCGTTCCACTCCGGCACCACCGCGAGCGAATTGTCGAATGCCACAACACCGCCCAAGCCCTCGACTTTCACCGGAACCACGACGCCGGCCGGCAGGGTGAACGCCAAGCGCCGCCAGTCGCCCTTGCGGGTGACAGGAACGACAAATGATATGTTTACAGGAAACTCGCCCATACGATCGGCCACGAGATCATATGTCCACGCGTCGCCGTTTCTCTTCAAGACCACGTGCCAGCCATCGCCGGAAGCACCATCGGTGAGCGCCGCGCCACCTGCCAACAACTCGACCGGGGAACCCGCGGCCTCGGAACGCGCACGCCCGGTGAAGTCGAACTTCACGCTGTTTCCATCATCCGCCACGCGCCCCGTGATCATGGCATCCATGACTTCCAGCCCGCGCGCACCGGTGCCGGATGGCCTGACATTCATCGTCACCGCCGCCGCGCCCGTTCCCACGAACTTGCGACTCTCCGCGCCTTCCACCGGCACGAGGCCGTCCGCCTGCGTGACTTTGAGATCCACGCCCGGGGCATTTGTTAGATTGATGGAAATCGAGAACCCCGTTGTTTCGCCAGGGCCTGGCAAGAGGAGGGATGCGTTTTCATTTTCCACCTTGGCACGGGTTATCACCCGCACCTCGAAGTCGGTTGGAAGCTTTCCATCCGCTGCCACAGGCCGCAGGTCGAGAAAACGATTGCCGCCTTCCGCCACGCGCACCGACCAGTCGCGCAAGCCCGCGCCCGTAGCTTCCCTCACCTCCCCCGCCCCACTGAGAGCGAGGGTGAGTGTTTCGGCTTTGCCCTGATGAATGTGGAACCGGATCGTCTGCTCCGTGGTCACGTGATCAAGGCCGATGGCCGCGTTGACCTCGGCCTTGGCGGAGAAGAACAGCGGGGCTTCCCTCGGGGCCTTCGTCCATGGGATGAGCATCACACGCTCGTCGGATTCCTGCGCGGAAAGCGTGAGTGCTGTTAGAATGAGACAGGGCAGGATGGTTTTCATGGTGGTGTTCTTGGTTGAAAGATCCGACTGATCCGTCGGATTGGACTGATCTGTCTGATCGTAAAATATCACTCCCCGCGCTTCTCGAGCAGCGTGATCGTCCGCTCGGGAAAACTGGATCCATCGCGGGTGACGAAGTCGTGGTTCCATTTCAAGTGAATCTCGTCGCCGGGCTTGAGCGCGAGAATCGCTTCGCGGATTCCGGCCGGCACCTTCACGTTGCCCATGTTGTCCTCGATGAGGATCTGGAATTGCTCCTGCTTCGGATCGCCAAACTCGCCGGGTTTTTCGTAGTTGAGGTATTTGACGATCTCGAAGGTGGCGAGCTTGCCGGAATGTCCGCATTCGTCCGGACACAGCGAGGTGCGGCCCAGGCATTTGTGATCTTTCAACCCCGTGAAGCGGGCGATCGTGTCGTGGGCGGACAACAACTCGCGCTTTTCCTGCGGCTTGAGCTTCTTCTCCACCGCCGCGCGCCATTCGTCGGACTTGAGATCCGGGCCGTGGCCGAGGGCATCCATCACTTGGAGTCTTTTCGACAAGGCAATCGCCCACTCGTCGGAGCCGATGTCCGGGCCATGACCCTGGGCATCGGTGATGGGATGGAGTTTCTCCGCCCATTTCGCCCATGCCTCCCACTCCTTGGGAGCGGGTTCCTGGGCGAAAGTGAAGCCCGCGAGGGCGATGATGAGCAGTAGTTTTTTCATGGTGGTTGTGGTTAAAGATCGGTCAGATCCGACAGATCCGACAGACCGATTATGTGCGCAAATTCCAGGTAAATTCTCACTTCAGCATCTCCAACATGCGCAGGACTTCAGCCACACGGGCGTTGCCGCCGAAGAAGTGCTTCACGTTGGCCTGCGGCTCGGCGAACTGCTTGAAATCGATCGCCTCGCCGAGCGGGCCGCCCTTGAGTTTCTCAGCGGCGAACATCGAGAGCAGCGCGAGTTGCATCGACGGCGTGGCGCGGTCGATGACGGGCGCGGCGGCATCGTGCGGGATCGTCCAGCCGCGCTCGACCATTTCGCCGCTGGCGGTGTCGCGGAAACGCACGCTCACCTCGCCGATCTCGCCGCTGCCGTTGGGATTCGGCTCGATCTGATAGATGGCGACTCCGGCCTCCTCGGCGGCGAGCTCGGCGGCGTCCACCTTGTCGTTGCGGAAGTCCTCGGTCTTGAGGCGGTCTTTTTCAAATCCGATCAGCTTGTAGCGCGTCACACGCTCCGGATTGAAGCGCACCTGCACTTTCACATTCTCCGCCGCAGGCCGGAAAGCCCCGGCGAGCTGTTTGGCGAAGTCCTCCTCCGCGCCTTTGCCGACGACGTAGTAGCGGCCGTTCCCCTTGCGGGCGAGTTCGCCCAGCAACTCATCGTTCAATCCATCCGCGGCGATGCCGGCGATGTCGAAGGCGACTCCCTGCTGGCGCAATTGCCCGACCTTGGCCGCGAGGCGTTGCGGATCGGCATCGCCGAGGTTGGCCGCGCCGTCGGTGAAGAGCACGATGCGGTTCTGCGCGCCGTCAAGCGTGCGGCGCCGCGCTATTTGCCCGGCAAGATCGATGGCGGTTTCCAGGTTGGTGCCGCCTTCGCTGGCCGATTGGTTGACGAGTTCCGCAAGTTTCATGCCCGCCTCATCACCCTTCATGCCGTCCGCCAACAGTCGCGAAGTGCGCGAGAAACCGACGATGTTGACGATGTCTTTTTCGGTTAGAATTTTCCCGAGGCTGGCCATCGCCGCATCCATCGCCGCGCGGCGGTCGGCGCGGGTCATCGAACCGGATTGATCGACGAGCAAGGTGAGATGAAGCGGCTGCGTGGCGGAGCGCCCGGCGGCGGCGGTTTTCAATGCGACGCGCACGAGATTGCGACCGGGAATCACCGGATGCGCGGCTTGCTCGATGGCGCAGGAAACCGGTTCTCCAGCCGCAGGCGAGGGATCGCCATAGTCCACGGCATTGTAAAACTGTTCGACCTTCACGCCCGCCGGATCGGGGCGCTCGCCTTTGTCCATCGCCGCCTGCGCGATCCGGAACGAGGCGTCGCTGATGTTGAGCGAGAAGGTGGAGTAGGGCTCCTCGCTGGCGGCGATTTCCTCCATCAACTCGGTGAGATCCGACAGCGTTTCCTTCTTTTCTTTGTCTTCTCCAATGCCCGTGCTGAACTCATCGCTATCTCCGAAATCCAAAGATGGTGTGGTGACCTCCTCCGACACGGGCACGGCACTTTCAGAGGCGGTGGTGGCGGCGATTGCTTTAGCCACGGAAGATGCGGGTGCGGACGGCCGTGCGGGTGGCTCTGAGCTTGCCTTGGGCTTGTATGCCAACTGCGATTCTTCGTTCACGCTCCACGTCCCCGATCCAGCCGGGCCGTCAGCTGGCGCTTCCAGATTGGGGACATTGTTCGGCCTGGGCGTGCCTTCGATGAGTTCCTGCGGGAGATCGGTGCGAAGGGGTTGCATCCTTTCACCCATTTCCAGACCTTCCAATGCTGCCAATTCGCGCTGTATTGCCATGCTTCGCGCCTCCGCGACATCGGACTTTTTGCGCTGACGAATCCCTGCTGGAGCCAGCAAACCGGCGACGACAACGGTAAGCATCAAACACGCGGCGATTGCCAGTAAGGCATGGCGTCCGCTGCGTTTTACGCGCTTTTCGCGCGCGTTTCCGATGTCCGCCACATTCTTTTTCCACAAAACAAACTCCAGTTTACGACGTTTCTCCGCCGGCAGTTTCCATGACTCGTCCGCCTGCGGATTCTCCGCCTCGGCGAGCAGCCCGTGGAGGGCGAGCATGCGGCGTTTGAAGATCATCAGTTCCGGGCGCTCCCCGCACAGGCGCTCCAGTTCCGCGGCCTCAAAGGCGGACGCCTCGCCAAGCACCCATGCCACGATCCGGGCTTCAACCGGTTCGTCGCCGATGGTGGTGAATAGTCCTTCGGACATAAAGTTTGTTAGTTTTCAGTGTTCAGGAAGAGAGTGCCGCGTGATTTGAGGCGGATTTTACAGAGTGAGTCAGCGCCTCCATGTCGCTGCGCTCCATTGTGAGCAGTGATCAGTGGAAGAGGTGCGTTTGCGCGGTTCATGATCTTTTCTTGCGTCTTGGGTCTTGAAGTCTTGTGTCTATCAGCCTTCGGCTGATTCAATGCCAAGGTTGCGGAGCGAGTCGGCGAGGCTTTTGAGGGCGTGGTGGAGTTTGTAGCCGACGTTGCCGACACTGAGGCCGGTGCGCTGGCTGATTTGGTCATATTTGAGGTTTTCGTGGTATTTGAGGGCGAGGAGTTGGCGGTCGTCGGGATCGAGTTCGGAAACGAGGAGTTGCAGGGTGCCGATGGCTTCGAGGTGGCCGAGTGACTGGTCGGGATCGGCTGAGTGGCTTGGGATGTCGTCGGAGTTTTCGATGGGTGTTTCGCGCTGGTGGTCGCGGATGTGGTTGAGGGCGAGGTTGCGGATGGATTTGAAGAGCCATGCGCGCGGGTTGGCGACGTCGTCCCAGTGGGCGTGGAGTTTGAGGAAGGCGTCCTGGACGAGGTCCTCTGCGGTCTCGCGTTGGCCGACGAGTCCGTAGGCGAAGCGGAGCAAGGGGGATTCCTCCGTTTCGAAGACCTGTCGGAGTGTGGGTTTGTCCTCCATGGTATTTCGGAACGGGAAAACCGGATGGCTTCCGGAATCAGCCCTGGGAAGGGTGCTGGCGGTCTGGGTTTCCATGAATCGGCGCGCGCGATTTCATGCTCTTCATGAATGAAGACACAGACCGACCGCGATCCTTAGAAAAAAATCCGGATTATTTTCCCGCTTCCTCGCGGACGGCCTCGTCCCAGGCACGGCGGAGTGCGGCGGTGACCCCGCAAGGCGGCATGACGCGCTCTTCAAGGCGTGAGACGCCCATCACCCCGCGGATCGAGGAGGTGAGGAAAATCGCGTCGGCGGCGTGGAGATCGGCCTTGGTGAGCGGGGCTTCGCCAGAGGGAATTCCGTTGCGCGCTGCCAGCCCGATGACCACCGCGCGCGTGATGCCCGGCAGGCAGCCGCACTCCAATGCGGGAGTCCGCAGTGTGCCGTCCTTGACGAGAAACACATTCGAGGTGGCCGCCTCGCAGAGGTGGCCGGCGTTGTTGAAAAACAAGGTTTCCTCGAAACCCAGACGCCTTGCGTGATCGAGCGCGAGGTGGTTTTCCGCATAAGAGGCACATTTCAACCCGGCCAGCGGAGAGCGCTCGTTGCGTGTGAACGGGGAGACATTCACCGAAGTCGTCGCCGGCGGTTCGGCAGCGGCGCTTGCGGTCATCCATAGCAGGCAATCGCCGCCCTGCGTGAGATCGCCGATCACTCCGCTGCCGGCGGTGGCCGCCAGCCGGATGCGGCCGCGGCCGCTGCCCAGATGGTTGTGGTGCAGCAACTCGCACATGACCGCCGCCAGATCCGTGGTTTCCATCCGCCAGCCGAGCCGCTCGCAGCCGCGCGCGAAACGCTCCAAATGATGCCCGGCGAAAACCGGCCGGCCCTCGACGGCAAGGAGGGTCTCGAACAAACCCAAACCATGCATCAGGCCGCGGTCGGTGGGCGCGATGGAGAAATCGTGAGGGTCGATCCATTGGCCGTTGCACCAGATGCGGGTCATGCGGCGGATTCTGATGGAGGCATCGGAGTTGTAAATGGAGGATTGCGCGTTTTGCGAGGCGGCGGCACGCTTCGTCCATGCGTTTTCAGGTGATTATCTGCGGTGCCGCCGTGATCGCGCTCGGCGTGGCGGCGATGAACATTTTGGAGCGGGATCAGGCGCTGGGTTTCCTGCAAGGGGCGCTGACACTCGGCGGAGGCTTGCTGATCTGCGGGTTGTTTTCATTGAAGATGAAATGGCACGGCATCGTCGGCGCGGGGGTGCTCGCGTTATTGGGTGCGGCGCGCGGCATTGGCAACCTGCCGGATCTTGCGCTCTTCTTCACTGGCCAACGCGAACGCGGTGCCGCGCCCGTCTTGGAACTCGGCATCACCGCGGTGTGCCTGGTGCTGCTGGTGCGGGTGTTAACAGCCCTCTACCGAGAGAGGATACGGCGGATGCTGGAGGAATGAACATGGTGGCACGCCCCTCGGGCACCCTCCGGGGAGTGCGTGTTGAGTTAAGGAGAAACGGCCCGCGTGCGGAGCACAAGGCGGGGCGATACTCCGATTCGCCCCGTCCATGGAAGGCCAATGAAAAGTGCTTCGCATTCACTCATTGGCTATTCATGGGCACGGCGGAGCGGAGTCCGCCGCTCCTTGAATTCACCCCGCGTGGTTGAGGCGTTGCCGGACTATCAATTCTCCTCCGCTTCCGCATCCGTAGCAGGCGTTTCCTCCACCGGCGGCTCGGGTTTCTTCAGCAGGTCCTCCCACTCGTGAAGCTGATAGCCCTCGCCGAGTCCGCCGATCTCTTCCAACAGCTCGATACAGCGCTGGCGCCATTGTGCGAAATCCGGCGGACCTCTTTCGGGATTCCGGCTGCCGGGAAAAACGATATAACTCACCTTGAGGTCGGACACCGGCCGGCTGTAGGGAGAGGCGCGCTCGTTGATCTCTTTGGCCATGCGAAGCGAGGCCTCGCCCACCTTGAAGGTCGGGCCGCCGTCGCCGACGATGCTTGGATAGAGCTTCCCCTCATGCACGACCACCGCGTAATCGCCGACCTTGGGCGCGAAGGTGTCGCGCGCGGTGAGCAGGTTGACCGGGATGACAATGAACGGGTCGTATTCGGCGATCAGGAAACTGCGCGCCTTGAGGTCGGCGATGCCGCGCTTGAGATAGTCGATACGATCACGCAGCCATGCCTTGCGCTCGGCGGTGGTGGCGGGGGCGGCGAGTTCCTGCTCGCCGTTGGCGAGGCGCTTTTCCCAGCCTGCGATCATCGGATTGGGCGTCGATCCTTGTTTTTTCCAGCCATAACTGGTGAACGGCTGGTAGTGGGTTGAGTTGACGATGGAATCGGGCATCACCGGCAGGCGGTCGCCATCCGAGCCGTCGGAAACGACATCCATCTCCGCCTGCATGAAGAACACCGGACGCCCTTCCGGCGTGCGGAAATGCAGGATGGTCTCGCAGTCATAGACGTTGTGTTTGGTGAGCAGCTCGTTGAGCGAGTGCGCATCGCTCCGGATGCGGGCGACCTTGTTCTCATAAAGCTTGTGGAACCATGGCGAAACTTCCGCCTTGCCGATCAACGCGGGCAGTCCCGGCAGGATTTTCGAGAGGTCCGGGCTGGTTTTTTCAAGTTCCACCATCGACTTGGCCGGCGCAGGCAGGCGCAGCGACAGCTGATAGAATGCGGTATAGCTCTCGTCATCGACACGCTCCACCGAGGCGATGCCGCCCTTGTCGAACTTCACCTCGGTCTTGAACGGGATGCCGGAGCGCAGTTTGCGCACATCCGTCACCAAACCGGCCGCCGCTGCGGGTTCCGTCGAGGGTCTCATCATTTCCTCAGCCTCCTTCGCCTCCTTTTCGGCGGCGGCTTTCTTCATCGCGGCGATTTCCTTTTCCAGTTGCCCCTCCATTTCGGCACGGAGACGCGATTCAATCTGGCGGCGGATGTCCTCCTCGTCAGCGGAAATCACCACCGGTTCCGGAGCAAAAACCTCCTTGAGGCCGCGTTTCACCTTGCCGGTAAAACCCGATGCCAACCAAACGGCTACGAGCACCGCCACGTAAAGGACGTCACGCATGCCGAACCAGGAGAGAAGCGACCTCCGGCGTTTATCCGTGCTGTTTGTTCCTGCCATGGCGCAAGCCTAGCGCTTTTCCGGCGACCATCAATGCCGGGATTCGCGCGGCGTTCACTGAGACGCAGGCGGTGACGGAAATCACCAATTCTTCACTGATTCTGGTTCAAATCCGTGTCTCTCGGACTTGGATAGCGAACACTGCAGATAGAGCTGACCTTGAGGCGGGAAAACATCAGGCGTGCCGCACTCATAAAACCCGCCGCCCGGGCAGGGCCGGACCCTTTTCATTCGATCAAACAGCTCATGGTTGATATAGCTGCCCTCCACGAGATGGCGGGCGATGTCACGCGTGCCGTATCTCAGATCCGGCTGCGAGCCCTCGCGATAAACATACATGTTCTGATAGGAGCGCGTGGCCACCTGGACATTGCGTAGATTGAGCACGCAGGCCGCACGGTCAGAGCCGCGCTTCCATGCGCGGCTGCCCACGAAGACCACGGTGGTCAAGGCAAGCAGGACAAAGATTACGACGGTAAGCTCGACGAGCGTGATGCCACGGCGAGCCACCACTTTCGGGGGGGTATTGTATTTCATGATGTGGGGGGATGTCAGGGGGGATGGCTGACGGCCGGAAACCTAGCACATGCCGCGGATACACCAACTACGCGAACGCGGAATAAACATTCGGACGTCACCCGGCCATCTCAAATCAGCTCCACCGCAATGGGATCCACGAGCGCCCTCCCCCGCCCTGCAAGAATCAAGCGATCCCCGTCGATGCGGGCCAGTCCTTCCTCCTCCAGTGTAGCCACGCGTTTTCGAACTTCCACACCGAGCAATGACAACGGGATCCCCGCCGAAGTGCGCAGGCCGAGCGCGATGCGCTCGATGCGCCGGGCTTCCTCATCCAGCGTCTCCGCCCCGTCGAACGCGTGTCCGAGCGAATTGACGCGGCTGATGTATGCGGCGGTGTCCGCAATGTTCTTCGAGCGCTCATGACCTAAGGTGGAAACCGCGGACGGACCAAGGCCGAGATAATCTTCGCCGTGCCAATAGCCCTCGTTGTGCGTCGAGCGCATGCCGGGTTTGGCGTAGTTGGATGTTTCGTAATGATCGAATCCTTCGTTTGTTAGATAATCATCAGCCAATTCGAAGAACCGCGCGTCCACACCCTCGTTTTCACTCATTTCGCCGCGCCGCAGCGATTCGAAGAACGCGGTGTCCTCCTCGTAGGTGAGATTGTAGGCGGAGATGTGGTCCGGCTCCAACGAGGCCGCATGGCGGAGCGTCGTTTCCCAATCCTCTGATGACTGCCCGGGGATTGAAAACATCAGGTCGATGTTCACCTGCGGGATGCCCGCCTCACGCAGGATGGCCACCGATTCGGAGGCCTGCTCCGCCGTGTGCTCGCGACCGAGCGTTTGCAGGACATGCGGCGCGAACGACTGGATGCCCAGCGAAACGCGTGTCACTCCGAGATCGCGGAACAGGCGGGCTTTTTGCAAGTCGAAGGTCGCAGGGTTGGCCTCCAGCGTGACTTCATCGAGCTTCTTGAAATCGATCGTTTCATGCAGCGCGGAAAACAAGCGCCCGAGATGCCGCGGCGAGAGCATGCTGGGCGTGCCGCCGCCGAGATAAACGGTGCGGACGGGCCCGTGGATCCGGTTGCGCGCCTCGACGGCCAGCGCGTCGATAAAGGCCCCGATCTGCGAATCTCCCGGCGTGTGCTTGTAAAACGAGCAATACGGGCAGATCCGGTGGCAGAATGGAATGTGGAGATAGAGCAGCACGCGCAAAACGGGTTACTGACATCCACCGACCCGCGCGACGTAGCGCTCGACGGCCCCACGGATGATTTGCGCCAGATCCGCCTCGGGCTTGGCAAAGGGTGGGACGAACCACGGATAAGAGCCGAGCAGGTCGGTGATGACGGCAACTTCGCCGTCGCAGGTGTGATCGCCACAGCCGATGCCAATGGTGGGAACCGTGAGTGATCCGGAGAGAAGCCGGGCGGTTTCCGGAATGATCGATTCGAAAACAATGGCCGAAACACCGGCGTCGATGAGTGCCAGCGCACCCTCGCGGATGAATTCGATCTGTTCGGGGGTTTTGCCCTTTTTGCGGTAGCCACCTTCTTCCAGCACGCGCTGCGGCAGCATGCCGAGATGGCCGATGACAGGAATTCCGGCGGCGGTGATCGCACGGACTTTTTCCGCCTGGCGGATGCCGCCTTCGAGTTTCACCGCCTCGGCCCCGGCGGTGGCGAGTTTGCGTGCGGTTTCAAGCGCCTGTTGCGGAGTGTCGTAGCTGTGGATCGGCAGGTCGCCGATTACCAGCGCCTTGGGTTTCGCGCGGGCGACGGCGGCCACATGGTGAAGCATGTGGTCGAGCGTGACATGAGTGGTGTCCGGAAACCCGAGCACCACCATGCCGAGCGAATCGCCGACGAGCAGGACATCCACGCCCGCTTCATCGAGCAGACGGGCGGTGGGGTAGTCGTAGGCGGTGAGCGCGGTGATCGGCCGGCCGCCTTTGCGGGCGCGGAGGGCTTCGGCTTTATGCATGGCTGTCACGGGAAATTCGGCGGAAGTTCTTGAAACAAAAAAGGCCCCCGCTTGGGGCGGAGGCCGGAAAATGATGGCGACCCGTAAGGGAGTCGAACCCTTCTTGCCAGAATGAAAATCTGGAGTCCTAACCGATAGACGAACGGGTCTTTGTTCGCGGTGCGGGCGGAAAAGAACGACAGCCGGAACTCCTTGGCAAGGATTTTTTCGGCCAATTTACAACATCCGCAGGCAATCCGCCTGAACTTGACATCAGCGCGCGAAATCCTGATCCAAGCCGCATGAAAATCACATCCAGCGCTTCCGCCGCAGCGCTTCCCCTCGCGGCCGTCATTGCCTGTGGTGGTGCGTTTGCCGCCCCCCCTCCCGCCACAGAGGGAGCCGCAAGCGCGGAAAAATGCCGCCATTTCCTGCCCGATTCGCGCCCGATGACCCGCTGGTGGTGGTTTGCCTCGATGATCCGCGAGGAGGACATCGACGCCCAGCTCGAATGGCTCAAGGCCAAAGGCTTCGGCGGCGTCGAGATCGCCTGGATGTATCCGCTCAACATCGAGCGCTACACGCGTTTCTACCCATGGGTCAGCGAGGAGGAGCGCAAAAACCGCACGCCGCGCCAGGAGTGGCTGTCGCCCGAGTGGTCGGAAATCGTCGCTCATGCCAAGCGCAGCGCCAGCCGCCTGGGCCTGCAGTGCGATTTCACCTTCGGCATGGCCTGGCCCTTCGGCGACGGCGGTGTGCCGGAAAAAGACGCGGGCCAGGTCTTCGGCCATCCGGAGTTCAAACAACTCAACCTGATCCCGTGGGAATACCCGACTCAGGGATACATTATCGATCACATGAACCGGCCCGCCTTCGACCGCTATGCGGGGCGGGTCGGCGCAGCGCTTGCCGACGGCTTGAAGGGCCCGCGCTCCGGGCTGTTCTGCGATTCATGGGAAGTGGAGACCGACCGCATCTGGACCGATGGTTTCGGCGAGGCTTTCAAGGCGCGCTTCGGCTACGAGATCGAGCCGTTCATGGAGGAAATTTTCACCGGTGACGACAAGGACGCGCGCCATGATTACATGTTGCTCGTTTCCGAACATGTATTGAAAAATTTCTATCAGCCATTCACCGCCAAGAGCCACGAACTCGGTGCCTTCAGCCGCGTGCAATGCCACGGCTCGCCCACCGATCTGATCGATGCCTACGCCGCCGTGGATGTGCCGGAAACCGAGGCACTGCTCTACGAGCCGAACTTCGGCCGCATCGCCGCATCCGCCGCCGCGCTCGCCGGCCACGGCGATGTCTCATGTGAGACATTCACCTGCATTTATGGCTTTCCACGCGAGAGGATTCGTCAGGAACAAACGGCGGACCTCAAGCTGCTCGCGGATTCGCTTTTCGCCAACGGCGTGAATCATGTCGTCTGGCACGGCAAGCCGTTCAACCGCAAGGGCAGCGACCAGGTGGAGTTCTACGCCTCGGTGCATGTCGGCCCGGACAGCCCGCTGGCGGAGGAGATGCCAGCCTTCAACGGCTACATGGAAAAGGTTTCCGCGGCGATGAAGCGCGGCCGCACTTATTCGGGAGTGGCGCAATACCTGCCGCTCGAAGACGCGTGGATGGCCGGGCTTTATCCCGAGGAAAAGCGCCTCAAGTGGTCGTGGGGCGCTTATGAACTGCGCTATGAGAAACACGCGCCCGAACTGCGCGGCCACCATCCGCTGTGGATCAATCATCGTTTCCTGAAAGAGGCCCGCTTTGAAAACGGCCTGCTTCATGCCGGTGCGCTCACGTTCTCCTCGCTGCTGGTGGATGCGGAGCACCTCGGCGGCGAGGTGCTTGCCACCATCCTCGATCTCGCGCGCCAGGGACTGCCGGTGTGCATGAAACGCCGACCGCTTCAGGCGGGAAAAAACAAGTGTGATTCCTTCAATACCAACCTCGATGCCCTGCTCGCACTGCCCAACGTTTCCGACTCATTCGCGAAAACCGCCGTGCGCCCACCTTTGGTCGAGGGCGATGACTTGCCTGACTACTGGTGCCGCGTGGAAAACGGCAACCACATCATCTTTTTCGCCCATCCCCTCGCAAGGAACCTGAAGCATCCGATGGCTTACGGCCAATCGCTCACTGCGGAAACCCTCAGCATTCCGGTGCGCATCCATGCCGGAAACGCAAACATCGAAACGACACTGGTATTCCCGCCGCACCAATCGCTGCTGCTGGAAATCGATACCGGCGGCCAACTGCGGCAACACGATATTTCCTTCCAACCGAAAACCCCGAAACGCGGCGATTGATCGCTTGGGTTGCAGGCAACTTCTATGCAATGCAAAGCGCCACACGGAGCGGCGGACTCCGCTCCGCCGAGGCCCATGCGTAGCCAATGAGTGAGAGCGAAGCGCTTTTCATTGGCTTCTCATGGACGAGGGCGATTCGGAGATCGCCCCTCCTTGGACCCAAGGAGCGGCGGACTCCGCTCCGCCGAGGCCCATGCGTAGCCAATGAGTGAGAGCGAAGCGCTTTTCATTGGCTTCTCATGGACAAGGGCGATTCGGAGATCGCCCCTCCTTGGGCGTTTCAGTCACTTGATTCCGTGCTCTTTCGCGAATGCAGCCTTGGCGGCGGAATCGCCATCGGGCCAGTTATGATAGATGTTCCTGAGCGTCTCGTCGCGGTTCTTGCCGGGCGGAAGGGTGAGCGCCCATTGCGAGGCGGTTTCGGGTTCGTAGCGGGAAACGGTCTCGGCGTAGCTGCGGATGGCTGCGTTTTTAGTGGGGCCGTCGGGAGCGGTGGTGAGCCATTTGCCGGCGGCTTGATAGTCGTTCCGGGTCCAGTTGCTGACGAGGCTTTCTATTTTCTGAGCCGCTTTGTCGGGAGGGAGGTTTTGGCCGATCCACTCGATCCACTGTCCGGATTCGCGGGTTTTGGAAGAGTAATGTAAGCCATCGGCAAAACTTTCGAGTTCCTCCGGTGTGAGTTTGGAACTGGCGATCCATTTGGACGCGCTGTCGAAATTTTCCTGCAGCACCGAGCCCGCAAGTTGGCCAATGGCGGCGCGGCCAGCCTCGGTCCGGGCTTTCTCATCCGCAATGGTGGCAAGGTGCTCGCGAAGTGCCGCGAGGGTGGCGGTGCGCTCCTCCGGGGTTCTGGCTGCATTGGCGATTCTGGAGATGACGTTCGATGTATCCTTTAGGCCCAACTCGCCGATGAGTTTGAAGGCGAGCCTTGGGTCCTGGATGGAGGTGCCGTTAATCAAGCCGCGCTTGGCATCGTCGGTGATGAGATTCGGAAATTTTTCGCTGTTTTTGCGGACCCATTCGAGTGCGGCCAGCGGATCTTTCTTGGCCCATTTGGCGAGCGAGGAGGAAATAGCGTGTGTTGCCATCCCTTCGCCTTCGAAGAGATCGGACGACTCGGTGAGCATGGCGAGCGCGGCCTGCGGGTGGTCGTTGGCGAGTGTCATGATGGAGAAGCTGATGAGTTGTCTGCGCGTCTCGTCTTTGAGGTCTTTTGCAGCGCGAACCTCGGCGATGAGGATCTTCAACTGGTCGGAATCGAGGGACATCAGGCGGTCCATCAGTTCCATGATGCGCTTCTGCTGGCTCTCGTTCGGCGGGTCACCATTTTTCCGACTGTATTCCATTTCCCTGGCGAAGGCGATGAATTCCGCGGCGGCGGCCTTGGCATCCGCCTCCTTGTTCACCCGCTCGCGCTTGGTGATGCGGACGGGTGCGTCCGGGCGGGACGGATCGACGGAAATGCCGAACTGGCTGGCGGAGGCAACGAGCTTCGCGTGGCTCTCGCGCACAGTGACCAGCCGCTGGTGGCCATGGAAGCCGAAGAGCGCGGCGACGAGGAGGATCAGAACGGAGGCGGCGATGGAAACTTTCATCAAGAGGGACTATTGGAGGTTTTTGAGAATTTCCTCGCGGCGCTTCGGATCAGAAATTTTCCCGGCGAGGACGCGTGCTTGTTCCTTGTTCTGGCGCGCGGGCCAGCCTTCGAGAAATGACGAGAGCACGTCGTTGTTGCCGCTGGCTTCGTGGTATTGAACGGCGAGTTCGGCGGCTTCGGAAAATTCTATTTTGCGACCGGCCAGCAAAGAGTTTGCAAGGGCCTTGCCGGTGACACGGCCGGTGGATTCCGGAGCCTGCTGGCTGACCCATGCGCGCATGGTATCGATGTCCTCGCGGGTGACTTTGCTCTGGTGGGAAATGGATGCGATTGCGGATTGGGCAGCTTGTTCGACGCAGGCGCTGCGCTCGGCGGGGGTGGCCTGGATGCGGTCGAGAAACTCGGTGACTTTCGAAAACCCATCGTTGCCGGCGAGGCGGGCTGCTTGCATGGCAAGCGTCCGGGCCTGTTCATTTTCCGAAACCTGATCGCGGACGAGTTTGGCGAATGCGAGCTGGTCCTCCTCCTTGAGAGCTTGGGAGGAAAACTGCGACAATATCTCGACGCGCTGATCTTCCGGCAGCGCGCCCAAGCGGTGACCGGCGGCATTCGGGTCCGAGCTGAGTAGGATATCGATCAATTTCCTCTCAAACTGAATGCGGGACTGGCTTCTCCCGTCGAGGGATTTGCTGTCGAATTTTCCGGCGGCGATTTGCTTGTCGAACCACGCGATCGCTGCGGCCGGATCGTTTTTCGCCCATTGTTGCATGGCGTTGGAGAGTTGCCAAGAAAGGGCTCCGTCATTGTTCTGAAGACGGTCGATGAACTTGGTCAAAGCGAATTCCGGATCTTTTTCAACGAGAGGCCCGATGATCATTTGTTCCAGCCTGTTCCGGGATTCCTCCGGAAGATCGAGCGCGGCGATTTCGTCGAGCGCGGCGACGAGTTCCTCCTTGCTCATCGCTTGCAGGCGCTGCTGGAAGCGCATGATCGCCCGCATGTCGGCCATGCCGCCGGCTTCGCGCATCTCCGCAAATTGCACGGCGACTTGTTTCCAATTGATCGGCTCCTTGTCCTTGGCTGCCTTCGCGAGTGACGCGGACTTGCCTTGCGGAGAGTCGATTGCAGTGCCGGACGAGCGGTCGGCAATGGCTAGCCGCAAGGCGGCGCTTTGCTTTTCCAGTGTGGAAATGGATTGGCGCTGGCTACCGAGCCAGGTTCCCGCGATAGCAAGCGCGACGACGGGAGGGATGAATGTGACGGGTTTCAACACCCGGACCATCATCAATTCCGCCCGATGCTGTCAACTTTGACGAGCCGGTATGATTACGCTCCCGGCAGCTCGATGAAGCCTTCTAGCTTCCGGATGCGGGTGGGGTGGCGCATTTTCCGCAGTGCCTTGGCCTCGATTCCAAAAAAAATCTAGGCAAAGGAGCTTGGAGAACTACGCTTCAATCCGCCAACATGTGGTGGCCTTCGAGAGGGCGGTTCGCTGCGAATAGTTAGAACGAACTCCGGGTAAAACCATCATATTGGGGAAAGGACTCATGGAAAAATATACGATACGTCGATTTCTCTTCAGGGCCGGATCACGCTTCATTCGCCGCCAGGAAAAATCAGACAGTGGAGAACCAGGGAACGTGCTTTTTGTTTGGATTCCAAAAACCGCGGGAACCAGCATTTTCAGTCTTTTGAAAGAATTGGGGATGAGGAAATACAAGTCCCTGGACCAGACAAGGTATCGGTTTCCGGGTTCCGGGATGGCTACATTTGTCCATCAATCAATTCCCGGCCTAGTCGAGGCCGGTGCTATTCCGGAAGCGTTTGTCCAGTCTGCGTTCAAGTTCTCTTTTGTGAGAAATCCGTATGATCGCGCGGTCTCACTTTACTACTATTTCCGACGCTATGACCGGATTCCGCCGGAAATGGAATTCGAACGGTTTTTGGACGTTCTCGAGCAAGAATGGGACCGCAACCGGGACCTCCGGCCCCCCACCGAGGCCGCGCTTACCGCACGCGTCCGCTATCGCGGCGAATTCGTCTCCCCGCACAGCCACACGCTCCATCCGCCGGGAACCTATAATGTGCTGGAATGGTCACAATGCAGACCGCAATCGGAGTGGCTGCGGGGTATAGGCGGCCTTGACCAGATCCATCTCGGCCGCATGGAGAATATCGACGAGGATTTCAAATCCATCCTGCAAAAGATGTTCGGCGCTTGCGGGGAAAGTTATCAAATAGCCCTTGATATTTATGGCAGTTCGATGCCGAAGCACAATGCAACTCTCCATCGCCACTTCATGGAGCATTACAGAGACCCTGCGCTCCGCCGCATTGTTGAGAAAATCTATCAAGCCGACTTCGTGAACTTTGGCTATTAGCCTCGGGCTCCGCGTCATCGTGGGAATTGCTCCTTCGCGACAATCACTGCCAGTTCAGCCGAATGGCTTTCTGAAAAGGTGCAGCATCCTGACGGCTAGGTTAGCGGGCTTGGTTCGATTCGCATGGGGAAAAGGCGTGCCGGGGACGGCCACCGCGAGGAAAGGGCAAAGCTTTTCCCACCCGTCGCCCTTCATCACGTTCATCACGAGCAATCTTTCCGGATAAGCGGAGAAATGTTGGTGGATCGAGCGGTTATGTTCCCGATAGGCCGCCAACCAGACCTGGGCGGAGTCTTCGCCTGCGGAAGGGTCGGCATGTGCGCCGAACATCCATTCGCGCATCGGACGGATCCGCCGACCACGATAATAGCGGATGCAACTGGCCAACCACTCTCCCTCGTCCCGCTCGGTGAGGATGAATTTTGCATCGGGAAACTTCACGGCAAGATGGCGCCATATCGTGAAATAGGGGTTGTCTGTGAAAGCGTCATACAATGAAAGGGTCGCTAGGTCATAATCCCCCGCTTTGATCTGGCGGATCAGGCTGACCCCTTCGTCCCCGCCGTGCTTCGAACCCGCGCCGTCGCCATGAATCGCCCGGTATCCAAGCATGCCAAACGCGCGATGGAGGCTGCTGGTGCCGGTTTTATGGAATCCGACTCCGAAAATTTTCATCTGCCGCATGATCTATGTTCCGTTGATTCCCAGTAACGAGCGCACCCGGTTCAGCCGCCGTTTCCAGCGCGTCCTGACGGCCTTTGACGTCAGTCCGAGATCGGTGTGGAAACGGGCGTAGTGAAGGATTTTGGGCCGGGCCTCCTTGGTCTCCCACACCTTGAGGTATTTGCTCGAGCGGATGTTGTATTCCGGAGGCAGGGTGGCGATGCGGAGGTCACTCGACCATAGGAGTTCCCTGAGCGTGACCTGGTCCTTTTTAAAACCGGCTTCTTTATAACAAGTCCCCCAATCGGTGAGCAGCTTCATCACCGGAGGAGAGTTTTTATAGAGAATCACCCCGCCGTTCATCTGCGGGAACGACTCGGGAATCCGGCACCGCCAAAGTTCGTTTGTCGAGGGTTGGTTCCTCGCATGCGCATGGGCTACCGCGATGTCGAAGCGGTCCAACAACGAGAACATTTCCCGGATGTCCTCCGCAATCCGGACATCCGTATCCAGATAGAGCGTCCGCTCAAAGACAGTGTGCGGGAGGAAATCCACCTTCGAGCGCATGTGCGGATTTTCGATTGGGGAAATCCGGTCGAACACACCCGGCGGAACATCGGGATGATCGGTGAAAAGCTGCAGCCCGAGAGTCGGGCAGAATTTCCTGACGCTTTCCGCGGCTTTGACGGCCGCGCGGGCATAGTCGCCCGTTGCGACAAAGATCACTCCGTCTTTTGCGACCGTGTCCATGGCCGGTTCAGTTGGCGGTTGTTCCCGCGGACCGGGCGGCCTCGTCAAGAAATTCGAGGTAGCGGTGGTCGCGCATTATCTGGTCGCAATAGGCAATATCGTCTGCTGAGAGATATTCGTCATAGCCGCCGACCTTGCTCTTGCGGCATTTGTAGCTTTCAGGATCGGCGATGTCCCCGGGTTTGAGAATTCCGCCGTAGGTTTTGGCGAACTCTCCGCGGCTTTCCTTTTCGCGCATGTTTTCGAATCGGCCGATCTCGATGATCCCATCCAAGTCCGGCATCGGGTGGGACGGATTCACAAACCGAATGACGCGCTCCAGCACCTCCGCGAGGCGGGCATGCATTTCCTCGTATTGAATCAGGCAAAAGCTCCGAGGAACTTTCGCGGATGCCAGCCATTCGGAATTGAAAATGACGATTTTTTCGATTCCATGCTTTGGATCCCGGATGAACTCAGAGATGGGCCCGGAATATACGCCGAGCCGTTTGGTCGCCTGAAAATAGCCCGAGACCACCACATCCCGGGGATCACGGACGAGCAGGATGACGCGCCGGTCCTTGTATGCGCTCTTGTCGCTTCCCAACTTGCTGTAATGCCGCTGTCCCCGGTGCCCGGAAAAATCATGGGTGTAATCGATGTTCAGGCCTGCGGCGTCCAGCATGACCCGCAGCCAGGTGCGGCCGGATTTCGGGAATGAAACAAGGATTGCCGGCGCTTCGTCCCGGGATTTCATGCCGAAAAGTCCCGACACCGTTCGCAAAGCCCTCTTCAGGTGGTCTTGTTTCTGTGGCATGTCCGGGCGGTTGATTGATGGTTGTTGTCTGTGTCGCCGCAAGTGGCGCTGATGGATATGTGCGCACCGGAAGCTCCAATCGAACCGCAATGCGTGAAGTATCAAAGTAAATGGGCAACGATGATGAAAGGAGAATTTGCCGGAATGAATCTTCAAAGGATCTCAGTGCTACGGTTTGTCGCGCCCGCAATCTCCCGGCAGGAAGGGGGCCGGGGCAAATCATGGAGAATGGCCGCATTCCAGTGTTGCCCGGCCCGGTGCAGAATCCCGCCGGGGTCGGCGAGCGAGCGGATGTCGCTTCGGTAGTGGGCGGCGCGTGCGGGGTTGAACAGGGAATAGAGCAGGGCCTTGCGGCGGATGCTGGAGAGATCTCGGGCGGGCGGCGGCGGGGGCGTTTCGTTGCGACCGGAAAAGAGCATGGAATGCGCCTGATGCCACAACCGGTGTGCCAGCCAGTTGCTGGTTTTGGGCGGTCCAAGCCATGGCTTGGGAGAACCGATAAAATGGATGTTGAAGTCCAGTGAGCCTCTGAAGAACATGCGTGCGGAGCCAATGGCCGTCCGATGATTGATAGCATCCGGAAGGATGAAGGACTTTCTCCGGCTGAGGAAATTGAAAACCGACTGATCACCCTGGCGCGCATTGCCGATGGAGGCGCGGGCGTTGATGGCGCGCTCCGTGAAATCCATTTCCCTGAGCCCCTTGAGGTTCATCCACATGACTCCGCAGTTGATATATGGCAGCCGTCGGTCTGCCGGGGGAACCTGATCGAGCCACGGGCAGTCCTTTTCGAGAATGCTGAAGAAATCCCGTGCACCGGCGAGCAGCCATTGGGATTCTCCGGCGGGCGGGCGGACGGTTTCGATGCCGGCGAAACACAGCACATCCGCATCCAGATAGCGAATCGAATCCAGCTGCGGGAGAATTTCCGGCAGCACCAGTTTCGCGTAAGTCATGCGCGAACCACGGCGTTCGGGCAGGGCAAGCAGACGGTTCTGATCAATCATCAGGGGCTCCAACGTGGCGCGGATTCCCCTGTATGCGGCGATCCTGGCGATGGTTGCCGCGAGTTTCTCCAAGGCACCGGGAGGAAGCCCGCCATCGAGAATCAGGAAGTGGTAATCACACGCGCCGGATGCCGCAGCCACTGCGGATGCGACCGCCACTTCCAAGCCTGGAAGAAACTTCTCATCCGCATTGGAGACGATGTGCAGGGTCGGGCGGGTCATCGCGGGACTCGGTAGGCGTTGAGTAAAAGTGTCCGCGGGCCAACGTTGAGGATCGACTGGCGGCGGTAGCCTTCGTCAGGATGCCAGACGTGGTTGATGGCGAACCCGGCGAGTTTCTTGAAATCCCCGATCACCGTCCTCGTCCGTTCGTCGGAACCGTCATCGGCGATGAGGATCTCAAAGTCCGTGAATGTCTGATAAAGATAGCCGTACAGCACCTTGTTCAGCCAATCGGGCTGGTTGTAGGTGCCAATTATCACGGATTGTTTCATGGAAGTGGCGCGAGAATGACCGCGCTCCGCGGATCATGGCAAGGAAATCACCGGAATGGACTACCGATGCGCGGCGGCGAGTGCGGCCGTTACCGTGGGGCGAGAATGAGATCGAAAGGCAGACCGGTGGATTTCATAGCGCGCCGCCGGATGGAGCCACGCTTCCGGAAGGTGCCACGCCTCTGGTGCATCGGCGAGCCATAGCAGAATACGCAGCGGTTTTTGCCCGTTAGCCAGCTTGTGTCGCTAACGCTCCCAGCGGGTCTGCCGCAACGGATTTACGCACCCGGCAGTTCGATGAAGCCTTCGAGCTTCCGGATGCGGGTGGGGTGGCGCATTTTGCGGAGGGCCTTGGCCTCGATCTGGCGGATGCGTTCGCGGGTGACCTGGAACTGGCGGCCGACTTCCTCAAGCGTGCGGCTGTAGCCGTCCTTGAGGCCGAAACGTTGTTCGAGCACCTCGCGCTCGCGTTCGGTGAGAGTGTCGAGCACGTCCTTGATCTTGTCCTTGAGCATCGAGAAACCGGCTTCCTCCATCGGGTTGTCGGCGGCCTTGTCTTCGATGAAGTCACCGAAAGAGGTGTCATCCGAATCGCCAACGGGTGCCTGCAAGCTGATCGGCTGCTGGGCCATCTTGAGCACGGCGCGAACACGCTCGACGGGAAGGTGGATTTCCTCGGCAATTTCTTCCGGAGAAGGCTCGCGGCCGTATTCCTGAACCAACTGCTTCTGCACGCGCATCAGCTTGTTGATCGTCTCGATCATGTGCACCGGGATGCGGATCGTGCGGGCCTGATCGGCAATCGAGCGTGTGATCGCCTGGCGGATCCACCAGGTGGCATAGGTGGAAAACTTATAACCGCGGCGGTATTCGAATTTCTCGACTGCCTTCATCAGGCCCATGTTGCCTTCCTGGATGAGGTCGAGGAACGAGAGGCCGCGGTTGGTGTATTTCTTGGCGATGGAAATCACGAGGCGGAGGTTGGCCTCGACCATCTCGGTTTTCGCCTTGAGCGCTTCCTTGAGCCAGTGCTTGAGCAGTTTGTTGGACTCCTCCACGGATTCCAATGTGTGCCATGAACGCTGTTGGATTTCGCGCACCTTGGTCTGGAACTCCTTGTCTTCGGGATTGGTCTGCAGCTTGCGACCGTATTTCCAGAATTTCTGCATGTAGTCGTTCACCTGCTCGCAGAAATCCTCCACCACTTTCTGTTTGTAATAGAAACGGGTGTAAACGCGGTTGAGGGTTTGCAGGTTTTTCTGGAAATCCTCCTCCAGTTTCTTTTTTCCACGCGGGTTCTTGGCGGAAAGCTGACGAAACAGGTTGTCGTTCTCCTGATGCAGTTGGCGCAATTGGTCGCACAGCTTGGGCAGGCCTTTCATGTAGCGCTCGCGCGACTCGATCTTCTTGTCGAGGATCACGCGGTCGAAGCGCTCTTTGCCTTTATTGAGCTTGTCGGCGAGTTCGAGATAGGAGTCGGTTACGAAACCAAAAAGATGAAGGTGGCGGGCCACTTCGATTTCGGCATCCTCGATGCGCTTGGAAATCTCGACTTCCTGCTCGCGGGTGAGCAGCGGCACCTGACCCATCTGCTTGAGATACATGCGGACCGGGTCATCGAGGATATCGAGTTTCTGGTCGGCTTTGAGATCCTCTTCATCACCGCTGTCGTCATCGCGCTTCTTGTCCTTGTAGCGGTCCACCTCGGAGGCGTCGATGATATCGAACTCCATGTTGCGAAGCCGCTCCATGATGGCCTCGACGTCGTCGGGATCGACGAGGTCGTTGGGCAGGATCTCGTTGATGTCGTCGTAGGTGAGGTAGTCCTGCTCCTTGGCGAGTTTGATGAGCTCGCGGATCTTTTCCTGAATTTCCGGAGTATCAATGCGGCGCTTCTTGGCATCCGCGGATTTGGCGGATGGCTTCGGCTCGGGTGCGGGCTTGGCCTCGGCGACGGGTTTTGCCTCGACTGTCAGCTTGCTTGGCTTCGCTTCCTTGGTGGGCTTGGCCGCAGGTTTTTCTGTTTTAGCCGCAACCGGTTTGGCTGCGGGCTTTTGAGCTTTTGCCGCTGGTTTGGCGGGCTCGGGCTTCGGGGCGGCAGAGGGCTTGGCGGGAGTTTTCGCAGCAACGCGCTTGGGTGCGGGTTTCGCGGCGGCGGTCTTCACCGGCTTGGCGCTTTTGACAGGCGCGGCTGCCTTGGGCTGGGCCTTGGGGCTCTTCGCGGCTGTTTTTGGAGTCTCGGCTGGCTTGGCTGTCCTGCTTTTCGCGGCCTCGTTCTTGGTCTTGGAAGCGGGTTTCTTCGATGAAGTTTTGGCAGAGGACATGGAAATGATGCGCTTGAATCGGGATCTGTGGAGACACCTCGCCCATCCTATGGGCACGGCGGCAAAACCGCAGGCGGGCGGAATGAAAAGGCGCGGTCCCTCCCCGTCAAGTTGATTCTCAAAATTCCCCGAAGGCGGATCAGTTGCCACTACACACCAGTTTCGTTTCGCGCGTCCTGCACATCATCATCAAGGGGCTGGGAAGCCCGTGGATTTCCGGTTTCAAATCCCGCGAAACCCGTCTAGCTTGCGCCGCCCACCATGATGACCCTCACCGATAGAGCCGTCCAAGAACTCCGCAAGCTGCTTGCCAGCCGGGCAAGCTCGCCCGCCGCCGGGCTGCGCCTCGCCGTGCGCCGCGGTGGCTGCGCCGGCTGGCAATATGAAATGAAAGTCGCCGATCCCGAACCCGGCGATGTGATCGTGGAATCCGGTGGCGCGCGACTGATCGTGGCCGCCGACAGCACCGAGCGCCTGAGTGGATGCGAGGTGGATTACTCGGACGACCTGACGGACGCCGGTTTCAAGGTGCACAATCCACACGCCGCACGTTCCTGTGGCTGCGGCACCTCGTTCGAAACCGCCGATGACGCAGCCGAATCCCCCGCCGTGCCGGATGGCGAGGCTTGCGGAAACCCCTGACCCACAGACGTATCCGCCGTGCCACGAGTCGTCGAAGAACCCGCGCCGCGGCGCCCCGCCTATTTCTGGTGGCTGCTGGCCAACGCGCTCGCGCTGTGCTTCGCCGTGGTGAGCTGGACCGTCTGCCTGCACGTTTTCGGTAATCCGGAGATGCCACGAAACTACGAGATCCTTCGTAAGATCCGTCGTCTTCCCGAGCTCAATCGCTACACCGTGCTCGATGTCCCAAACGGCAACCTGCTCGACCCCAAGGGCCTCTACAGCCGCTTTTTCGCGCTGACCGGCGACCAACTCGCCCGCTTCAACTCGCGCCTGATGCGCAACTACCTCACCAACTTCGACCGCCCGCTCGCCCTCACCTACATCGAAGGCGATTATCAGGTCGAACAAGTGCGCGAGCTCGGCCCTTCGGATTTCATCACCCGCGGATTTGCAATCCGTGCCCGCGCTTTGGTGAAACCGGACGATTTCACCAAGCCCGCGCCCTACCCGGTGGTCATCGAATACCTGTTCCCCACCACGGAGACCGCCGCCGCAAACGAGTTCCGTCCCGACGACATCCTGTCTGTTAGAAAAAGTCCGAACTGCGCGGCCATCCTTCACATCGAGCATGTCATGGCTGACGACGAGGCGCTGGTCTGCCTGACGGTGGTGCCCATCGCCTATGGGAAATATCGTGTGGGAGACGACATCACCTTCGGCATCGAGCCACCGACGGAAGTGCGGCCCGCGGCGAAGTTTCCGGTGTTCCAGCCGTAAGAACCCATCAGGCCTTCGCGGCCTTGCGCAGCAGCTGCAGGCGCTGGATGGCGGCACCGCTGAGAATCATCTCACGGGCGAGTTCGATGCCATCGCCCATGTTGTCGGCCAGGCCGGCGCAGGCGATGGCGGCTCCGGCGTTCATCAGGACCATGTCGCGTTTTGGGCCGGTTTCGCGGCCGGACAGGATGGCTTCCAGAATCGCGGCGTTGGTCTTGG
>CAXNHR010000010.1:0-30263 GCA_964202135.1 Luteolibacter sp.
TTCCGGGTCATCTCTCGCCCGCCAACGCCACAAGCACCACAGTGGCCCGACATCCTCGCGGAATACCGTCTTTAAGCCGCCTTATCGATCAGCAAGACCTGTCCACTTTTGCTCAGACAATTAAATCCACTTTTGCTCAGTCGCCGACATTGCTGAAAACATTTCTTGCCAAGCGCATGCCGTCCGTCTAAAGACCCCACCGTTCGCTCGGGAAATACCCCGGCGGACGCGCTTCGTCTGGTCTTTAACGCCATGGTCTCAGGAAGTGTTGAAAGTGATGGCGTGATTAGAACAGACAAAAATGGACATCTACGTGGGCAACCTGCCCTACTCCGCTACTGAAGAAGACGTCACTGGACTCTTCGCCGCACATGGCCCTGTCGAACGGGTTAAAATCATCACCGACCGCGAAACCGGCAGATCCAAGGGATTCGCGTTCGTGACACTCGGCGACCAAAGCCAACTGAACGCAGCCATCGAGGCGCTCAATGGCTACGATTACCAAGGCCGCGCGTTGCGCGTGAATGCCTCGGAGCCGAAAGAATTCAAACCCAGCGGCGGTGGCGGCGGCGGCTACGGCGGTGAACGCCGTGGTGGCGGCGGCGGTGGCTACGGCGGCGAACGCCGTGGTGGCGGCGGTGGCGGTGGCGGCTACGGCGGCGAGCGCCGTGGTGGTGGCGGCGGCTACAAAGGCGGCGGCGGTGGTTACAAAGGCGGCGGCGGCTACAAAGGTGGCGGCGGCGGCGACTGGTAATCCCATTCCCACCAAAACAACTCCAAACAACGCCCGATTCCCTCCACAGGGGAATCGGGCGTTCCTGCATTCAGGCACGGCATTTCCTGCTCATCTCCATCCGCTCATTGCTCGGCGCTCTAAATTCTTGTCGTCGGCGGGGCGGGCGTTTAGGCAAAGCGCATGCTTGCCGAAGTTCGTGCGTTGTTGATTCTCCAGGACCGTGACCGCCGCTTGCTGGCGCTCGCCAAAGATCTCGAAAGATTGCCTCAGGATGAGGCGCGGGCGAAGACCAAACTGGCAGCAGATGAGGCCGCCGTCAAAAAAGCCCACGATGCGCTGGTGGATTGCGAATTGCGTCTGAAACGTCTCGAACTCGACGTCGGTACCCGCCGCACGACCATCCAGCGACTCAAGGTGCAGCAGTTTGAAACCCGCAAGAACGAGGAATATCAGGCACTGGCCCATGAGGTGACGCGTTATGAAAAAGAGGCGGATGATCTTGAAACCCGCGAGTTGGAATTGATGGAGGAAATGGACGCGCTACGCGCGGCGCAACAGGCAGCGCAGGCGGCGCTGGCCCATACCCAGCGTCTGGTGGACGAGGATCTCGCCAGCATCGCCCAGCGCCGCGCAAGGATGGAAGCCGAGCGCGGCGAAGTCACCACCGAGCGCGAACAACTCGCCGCGCAGGTTCCCGAATCGATTCTCCCGCTCTATCATCGATTGATGAAAACCAAGTCCGGGATGGCCGTGGCTCCGCTTGATGAGGGAAAATGCGGCGGTTGCCACATGAAACTCATCGCCTCCACCGTGGTGGCCGTGCAAACCGGCAAGGAAGTCACCCGCTGTGAAGACTGCGGGCGGATCTTATACGTGCAGGAGTGAGTCAAATTCCTCAGCCCATTGCGGATGCCAGCGGTGAGGGCACCGCTATCACCTGCATGCCGGCACGTTGGGCGGAAAGAATGCCGGCCGGCGCGTCATCCAGTGCCAGGCAGCGCGCGGGTGCCACGCCCAAAAGGCGGGAGGCGTGCAGGAAAATATCCGGCGCGGGTTTGCCTTCGGTCACATCGTCGGCGGTGACCACTTCGTCGAACCAATCGGAAATACCGACCACGCGCAGGGTTTTCTCCACCACCAAGCGTGAGCCGCCGCTGGCCACCGCCATCGGCACTTTTCCACGCAGCGATTCGGCGAAATGTGCAATCTCATCGATCAAGGTCACCTCGTGGATGCGTTTGAGAAAAGCCTCGCGTTTGGCAAAGGCCACCGCCTCCGGATCGAGGCGGAGATTATACTCGTCATTGATTTCCACCACGATGTCGCGCGTCGGGCGGCCGCCCATGGCGAAGAAAACGTCCTCCTTGAGGATGCCGCCCGCACCGTGGATCGAGAGTGCCTCACACCACGCTTCGAAGTGAGCTGACATGGAATCGACGAGAGTGCCGTCGCAATCGAAAATCACGGCGTCATAACCGTGTTTGGGTAGCTCAAGGGAACCGATACTGGGCATGGCGGGCGTGGCTGTAATGGCTCATCCCGCAGGTGGCAAGCACAGTCACCCTGAAATTTGCTCCCAATCCTCCGAAGATGGTGATGCTTTCCGAGTCCATGCTTCCGTGCAGGGCTCCGAACTTGCCATTGAATTCGGATACCGCGGGGTTTGCCATGCAAACGGCACCCGTGAGAAGGATGATGCTGGAAAAAGCGGTGGGTTTCATGAGTTCACAACACCTGGTTTTGATAGGTTCCAGCTGCGATGATTTTGATTTCAGCGCCAGGGTTGTTCACTTCCACATCGCCCTGAATGATGACGCCGGGCTCGAAGCGGACCTGGCCGCTGACCTTGAGGGATGTGCAGCCGATCAGGCTGGGAACGCCGAGGTCCTCGATGGAATCGACGAGTTTGTATTCGTCCGAAAGCGAGATGACGGGGGGCTTGCCGTGGCGCGAGGCGTGCAGGCGGACCTGGCCGTTTTCGAGCACCTCGTAGGCATCCGAGCGCAGCGCGAGCAGGTCCGCAGTGGTCTTGACCGGGGCGAAGCGGCTGCGCGGCACGTCGATGGCCGCCGCGCCCTCAAAGCATTCGATGGCCGCACCCATCGCGCTTTCCAGCTGGATGACGGGCGTGGATTTCTTGTCGCGCGGATCAACGGTCTTGTTATTGCGGATCATCGGCAGTGGCAGCACGCCATGGTCGGCGGCGAGTTGTTCCTTGAGCAAATCGAGTCGCAGCCAGAGGTTGTTCGTATTGAAATAGGAATGGCGGTCGATGTCCTGGAATGCATCGAGATCCGCATCCGGGCATTGGGCCACCTCGCGCAGCAGCAGGCGGCCGTCGGCCTGGCGCACCGCGAGGTGGCCGCCCTTGCGGTCGGCTGCCGTGCGGCGGGTGCATTCCATCAGGAATGGCGCGCCGGACTCGGCGAAATGGCGCAGGATGACCGGATCGAGAATCGCACCGAGGTTGTCCGAGTTGGAAACAAAGGCATATCTCACCCCTTCGGCGAGCAGGCGGTCGAGCCAGCCGCTGCCGACCAGCGCCGGGTAAAGATCGCCATGGCCCGGCGGGCACCATTCGAGCGAGGGATCGGCCGGCCAGCTTACCGGTTCCAGCGTGTGCGCGTCGATCTTGGGGATCTGGTTTTGCATCAACTCGACCTCCGAGGCCTCGGCGAGTCCATCGGAGCGGTATTTGCTGAGGTGATCGAGCGTGTTCTGGCTGGTGCTGAAACTGTTCATGAGCAGCAGCCTGACAGGTGCGCCGCTGGATTTCCGCAGGTCGAGGATCTGGCGCGCCATCAGGTCGAGAAAGTTCACGTCCTCGCGCACGGCGAGCAGGCTTTTGGGGCCCTGCAAGCCCATGCCGGTGCCGAGACCGCCGTTGAGCTTGATGACCGCCGCCTGTGCCAGCAGCGCCGCGTCCGCCGGAGCGGTGGCGGAGAGATCATCGAGGGTCGTCAGGTTTTCCGCCGGAGCGATGGCGTGCTCGGGGATCATGCCGCTTTCATGGCGCAGCAGGGATTCATAATTGCGGCGGAAGGCGCGGATGGCGGCGTCACCCATGCCGGCTGCGATCATTTTTTGTTCAAAAGCAGCGAAGTTTCCCATAACTCGGTGGCGTGGTTTGCGCCGCGAGCTTGGATGCAAGCACCGGGCGGGTCACGCGGAAAAACGCCGGATCCAAGTGCGAAGCGATGGCGGGAGCTGCGCGCCGTCGATGGCTCCCACCAGCGGGGCGACCGCCGAGACCAGGATGAAAACCACCACCAGGATGGCGAGCCAATACAAACCCGCCATGGCAATTCCCGGGGCATCCATCTTCTTGTGATGGGCGTATCCGGAAGGGCAGGTCATGCAGCGGTAGCCGAGCCAGAGATTGAGGACGGGTGCGAAAAACGCCAGCAACCACCACTGGCTCATGCCGAGGTTGAGCAAACGTTTCAGGCCGAAGTGAACCAATACCCCGAGCGGGGCGAAGGCCGCGAGGGGCAGAATTCGCCCCATCATCACTTCGCCGAAGTGCTGCGTGAGGTAGGGACCTCCGGCGCTCAGGGCATATTGCCATAAAACCGGGAAAACCAAAGCCGCGAAAATCAAGCTGCGGCGCCGCGCGCCGGGCCAGGGGGCATCCGGGGCCATTTGCCGTGCCCGGGGAGTCCGGGCTTCTGCGCTTGAATCTTGGGATATGAGCGGCTGCGCCGCTGTTTGCGGAGTTTCCACCGGCACATCCCGCCGTTCGAACAAGCCGTCGATCCGACCGGCCGGTTTCCAAACATCCATACCCGCTTTCCAAGCCATATCGAGCCGGGGATCCAGTGCTGAAGAGGCTGCCATCTTCCTCAGTTCTTCGAAAGTCACCGGGCCGAGTCGGTCGCCTTCGCAGGTGTAAAACCAGACTTTGCCGGAGATTTTTCCGCCGGTTCTGGACTTTTTGCCTGCATCGGCCGCATCGGCTTCCGCTTTGGCGATAGCTTGCTCTGCGAGGTTGATTTTTTTCTCCAGGATCTTGGTTTCATTTTCCCTGGCTTTGATGGTTTCCCTGGCGGCCTTGGTTTCAGCCGCAGCCTTGGCCTCGGTGGTGGCGCGGAGTTCGGCCTCTTCCCTGGCCTTGGCTTCGGCGGCGGCGCGGAGGCGGGATTCCGCCTCGACCTTGGCCCTGGCTTCATTCTCGGCTTTGGTCTGGGAAATGGCGGCCAAACGGGCATCTTCCGCCGCTTTGGTCTCGGCAGAAGCCTTGAGCCGCGCCACCTCCATCGCTTTGGCTTCGGCGGCAGCGCGGAGTCTGGCTTCCTCCGCCGCTTTGGTTTCCGCAGCCATGCGGAGTTGGGCTTCTTCGGCGGCTTTGGTGGTGAGTTCGCGGAGCTTTGCTTCGGCTGCGGTTTTGGCGTGCGCTTCCTCTTCGGCCTTGGTCTTGGCGATGGCGGCGAGTTTTGCTTCTTCGGCAGCTTTTGTTTCGGCTGCGGCACGCAATTCCGCCTCTTTTTCGGCTCTGGCGCGCGCTTCTTCGGCTGCCTTGATTTTGGCGGCGGCTTCTAGTTTCGCCTCCTCGGCGGCTTTGATTTCAGCAGCAACGCGGAGTTTCACATCTTGTTCAACTCTGGCCTTTGTTTCGTTCATTTCCCTGGCAACTGCCGCCAGTCTTCCTTCTTCGGCCGCGATTGCCTCGGCTGCGGCGCGGAGTTTGATTTCTTCTTCTGCCATCGCGCGTGCCTCCTGGGCGGCTCTGGCGTTTGCTTCGGCGGCGAGTCGGGCATGCTCGATCGCCCTTGCCTCGGCGGCCGCCTTGAGTTTGGCTTCTGCTTCGGCCATGGCTTTCGCCTGCTCCATTGCCTTCGCCCTTTCGGCTGCGGCAGCCTGTGCTTCCCTGGCGGCCCGCGCCTCCGCTGCTGCCCGGAGCCGGGTTTCCTCGGCGGCTTTCGCTTGGGCGGCGGCGGCCAGCCTTGCCTCTTCGGCTGCCTTGGCTTCGGCGGCGGCCCGGAGTTTTGCCTCCTGTTCCACTCTGGCCTCGGCGGCCCGGAGTCTGGCCTCGGCTTCGGCCTTGGAACGGGCTTCTTCGGCGGCTTTGGCTTTCGCCTCGGCGGCGAACCGCGCTTCCTCGGCAGCCTTGGCTTCGGCGGCGAGTCTGGCCTCTTCCGCAGCCTTGGCCTCGGCAGCGGCGCGGAGCTTGGCCTCTTGTTCGGCGCGGGCCTCGGCGGCGCGGAGTTTGAGTTCGGTTTCGGCTTTTGAGCGGGCCTCTTCGGCGGCTTTGGCTTTCGCCTCGGCGGCGAACCGCGCTTCCTCGGCGATTTTTGCTTTGGCGGCGAGCTTTGCTTCCTCAGCAGCCTTGGCTTCGGCGGAGGCCCGGAGCTTGGCCTCCTGTTCGGCTCGTTCCTCGGCGGCGCGGAGTTTGGCTTCCGCTTCCGCCTTGGCACGCGCCTCTTGCGCGGCTTTTGCTTTCGCTTCGGCGGCAAGCCGGGTTTCTTCAGCGGCCTTGGCCTCAGCGGCGGCACGGCGCTGCATCTCGGCTTCAGCTTTCGAACGCGCTTCCTGCTCGGCCTTGGCTATCGATTCCGCAGCGAGTCTGGCATCCTCCGCGGCTTTCGCCTCGGCGGCGGCCCTGCGTTGGGCTTCTTGTTCGGCCTTGAGTTCTGCGGCTCGGAGCTTCGCCTCCGCCTCTTCCTTGGCGCGCGCTTCCTGCGCGGCTCTTTCCCGGGCTTCGGCCGCGAACTTTGCCTCTTCCGCCGCCATCGCGCGAGCCTCTGCCGCATATCTGGCCTCCTCGGCAGCCTTCAACCTGGCTTCATCGGCGGCTTGTGCTTGCGTGGCGGCCAGGGCCTCCATCTCGGCTTTCGCCTTGGCTTCCTCCTTTGCTTTCACTTTCGCCTCAGCTGCAAGCCGGGCTTCTTCGGCCGCTTTGGCTTCGGCGGCTTGTCTGAGTTGTGCCTCGCACTCTGCCCGGGTCTCGGCGGCGATCAGTCTGGCTTCCGCCTCGGCCCTGGCCCGCGAATCCACGGCGACTTGGGCCGCAGCCGACTGGCGTGCCTCTTGCTCTGCCTTGGCTTGCAGGGCCGCATTTTGGATTCTGCTCTCTTCCGCAGCCTTTGTTTCTTGCTCGGCCCTGACTTCTGCTACTGTCTGGAATACCGAAGAACCGTTTGTTTCCGGAGTGTTTGCACCATGATGGGTGGCCGCCACATTTCCCGGATCACAAACTTTCCGGACTTCATAAACGGGTCTCCAGCCAGCCATTCCCTCGGTCCAGACCAGGCGCACGGGCGGTTCGACTGATGAATCGGCGACCTGCCTGCGCAACGCGGCAAGACCGACCGGACCGAGTCGTTCGCTGTCCCTGATAAAATACCAAACATCCTTGCCGGCTGCGGCAATTCGAGCTTCCTCTGCGGCGATTGCTTCCGCCTTGGACTTCGCCGCTTCCTTCGCGGCCGCCATCCAGGTTGCATCACCCTCACGCGCCTTGGCCCGTGCGGCTGCCCTTGCCTCAGCGGCCACCTTCGCCTCCTCGATCACAAGTCTCGCTTCCTCCTCAGCCATGAGTCTTCCGGCTGATTTCTCCCTGAAGGGTATCGTGGAGATGGGGTTTGGCATAGCTTGAAAGGGTCGCAAAACGGATCCTTGAAGCCCGTCATTCCGGCTCCGGTTTTGCAGGCAAGCTTCAACATTACCTGATTATCAGGATAACGGAATCTCAACAGATTCTCGATTCCGGCCAAATGCTCCCAAAACTGGCCATAGTCTCAACGAATTGGGAGCAGTGATGTCAAAGTGTCATTTGGTTTCAAGATCCCGCTGGCACAGCGCTCAGGGCTCGAGCCGCAGTCTTCCAAACTGCCGTGAGCCCTCCGGCAAGGCCACACGGATGTGGCCGGACGTCTCGCGTGGCGGGTCGTAGGCAAAAGGCACCCACGGATCAGTGATGCCAAGATCGGAGGAAACTTCGACGATCACACTGAGGCCGTCGTAGTATTGGCGGCGCAGGCAGCGCAGGAAGAAATCTCCGTCGCTGCGTTCGATATTCATTTCAAGGGCCGCCGGAGATTCCCGCATCGCGGGATCGAGACCTGCGTAGTATTCGAGGATGGCCGGGATCGAGTCGCCGTCGAGGTCATCGAAATCGGAGGTGATGCCGCGCTCCAGCCGCCATGAGGGATAGCTTGGTTGCACGTTGACTTGGACCGGAATGCTGCTGGCGCTGTTTTCCGCAGGATCACTGCAGGTGACTCTGACCCACCATGCTCCGCCGGCCAATGTGCTGGTGTCCACATTGAACATCCAGCCGTCCGGCGCGTGGTAATCGGTGGCCATTTCCACCCAGTCGTCGCCATTGGCGGAAATCTCGACGCTGGCGACCCATGCGTCAGGCGTGTCCGCAGTGGCCTCGACATGCAGGTTGCTCCCCACGCTCTGGTCGGCTGCCGGCGCAAGCAATGACGGAGGCGCGGGCGGGGTGTTGTCCACCCGCAGCGCGACAAGGGCCTGGCTGGCCCGGTTGTCAGGGACGAACGCGTCACTCAAGGTGACACGGATCTCGTGCATGCCATCGGCGAGCAGCTGGGTATCGACCGGCTGTAGCCATTGACCGGGCTGCGAACGAATCGGAGGCAGCGGGAGAGGCAGCCAGTCACCGGTGACCGGATGGCGGTGCTCGGCGATCAGAGAGTCCACCTCGGCGTCCGGGTAAAGATGGGTGATGAGCAGCTCGATGTTTCCGGAAACGTATTCTCCGTCAGTCGGCCACTCGATCACCGGCACCGGCACGGCACCATGGATGGATTGGATGGCTGTGATTTCCGAATCGAGGAAATTGATCACCGCAAGCAGGCGTGTCTGTTCCTCGGATGTGATGCCCGGCAGCCCCATCGTTTTCAGTGCATTGAGATCGGCGAGGGCGGCGGCAAGTTGGCCGCTCTCAAACGCAATGCGGGAGCTGTTCAAGAAATTCAGCGCGTTGGTTTTGTCGGGTTCGGCAATGACGGAATCGTCAAGGATCGCCCGGCCGGATTCATAGAGCCCGGGAATGCCGGAGTCCACGGGGTCGCCGGGCGAGAGATTTTCGCTGTGGCGCACGCGGATGATGCCGGAGGCCGTGCGCGCCAGATTTCCCGGGAACGAACCGCTAACGGTTAGCGGCCAGTCTTCGGTGGAAGGGAAACGAGGATCGGTCAGGGAGTTGATCGAGATGGTATTCACGGTTCCGGCGGGAGCCCCTGAGCTTGGGCTGCCCCAGAGCGCATATTGGGCTGGTGCCCCGAACGGATAGTAGGTCCCGTTGGTCGCTAGCAGCATGGGCGAACCTGCGTCCAAAGCGCCGTTGCGGAAACCCGCATTCACCTGCCAACCGCTCAGCACGGGGTTGGCATAAGTCGCTGGAACTTTCACCACATGGGCCAGCGCGGTGGTGCCGTGGGGGACGGTTTGAGATGCCGGGATGATGACCAGATCCGGTGCCAGCGGCGGTCGTGGCCGTTTGGCTCCGGCTGGCGGTGGTGGTGGGGGCGGCGGTGCATTGGGCCCCGCGCCGTCTTGCTGGCGCTTGCGCGGCCGGTGCGGTTTCTGGGGATCACCCGGCGGTGTCCAAGGATCGGTTCCGGGCGTGTCGCGCGGCACATCCGGGTGGAATAGGTAATCCTCGGTTTCCCCTGTATCGAAGGCCCCGGAGCCATCCCAGCCGTCGGGATAGCTGGAAGGTTCCAGCGCCACTTGGGAAATGGTCATCCGCATCCAGAAGCACTGCGGGCCAAGCAGCGAGTTCCAACCCCAGAGGAATGCCGGCGAGGTGAACAAGGCGCTGGTTCCCGGCGCAAGGTTGATGGTGTGGTTTCGCACCACCCACTCGGTGATCGCACCGGGCACGAGGCTTTGTTTTCACTGGCCGTCCTGGTCCCAGTCGATCAGCACATTGACATAACGCGGCGCATCCGCTGCCCCCGCAGGCACCGAGACCCGGTAACTCAGCACCGCAGCTGGCGGCGCTTGGGTGAGGGCGATGAAAAACGGGATCTTGGGCAGGCCGTTGTCCCGCAGGTCGTCATTGATCAGGTTGTCGTGGATATCCTCATCGCTGGTGGTGTCGTTGGCGTCGGTTTCCCGGCTGGGTGGAGCGTCAAGCGGGCCGAACCATTCCTGATTGGTGACGAGGTGATGGATGCCGGGATTGCCGTAGCGGCTGTTGGCGGTGGCATAGAGTGTCGGAAACCGACCGGTTGCAGCGGATGTCTCGAACATCATGCGGTAGTAAGTGGGCCCGTTGTCCGGGGCATCGCCATAGTCGCCGCGCTGGGCACCGGCCACAAATGCCGGAATCGACAGAACGGAGACCACTGACAAAAACACAAATCCGTGTTTTGTTTTCATGATTGTCTCCTTTGCGGGTTGCAGCTGGCAGGGGAATGGCGCTCTTCAAGTACCAGCCAAAAAGCTTGAGTAGCATCACTTGGTAGCTCCGCATATTTTGCTCGTCAAGGAACGGATTACGGCTTGGCGGCGGATTTTTTGAGCGCCATGCTGCTCCCGCCATGACCCGCTTCCGCCCGTGCATCGACCTCCACCAGGGAAAGGTGAAACAAATCGTCGGCGGCAGCCTGCGCGACGGGGGCGCGGGACCGGTGGAAAACTTCGTTTCCGACAAGCCGCCCGCTTGGTTCGCGGAAACCTTCCGAAATGACCACCTCACCGGCGGCCACGTCATCAAGCTCGGCCCGGGCAATGGCGCGGCGGCCCGCGAGGCGCTCGCCGCATGGCCCGGCGGCCTGCAAATCGGCGGCGGGATTTGCGAGGCGAATGCCAAAGATTGGCTCGATGCGGGAGCGAGCCATGTGATCGTCACCTCCGCCTTGTTTGATGCGAGCGGAAATTTTCTCATGGAAACCCTCGAGCGATTGGTGAAAACCATCGGCCCGGAAAAACTCGTCATCGATCTTTCCTGCCGCCGGACGCCGGTCGGCTGGACGGTGGCGATGAACCGTTGGCAGACGCTCACCGAGCTGGAGGTCACGCACGCCACGCTCGACCGGCTGGCACCGCATTGCGCCGAGTTCCTGATCCACGCCGCGGATGTCGAGGGACTTTGCCGCGGCATCGATGCGGATCTCGTTTCCCTATTGGGATGTTGGGGAAAAATTCCGATCACCTACGCCGGTGGTGCCGCGACGATGGATGACGTGCTGTTGGTGGACCGCGCCGGGCAGGGCAGGGTGGACGTCACCGTCGGCAGCGCGCTGGATCTATTCGGCGGTCATGGCCTGCGCTACCGCGGTTTGGTGGCCTGGAACCAGCGTGATTCATGACCGGGCGACCCCGCGGAATTTTTTTGCCAGACGCGGGTTGCGGAAATGGGAAAGCTGGCTATGGTCCGCCGCATGATTGCAGAAGCACTCCCTCTGAACCAAGTCGCTTACATTTACGGTATCTCACCGCTGTATCTGGTCATCATCGGTGCCACGTTTCTGGCCAGCATGATCATCAGTGGCATGCTCAAAAGGCGTTTCAGCGAGTATTCGCATATTCCGCTATCGATGACCGGCGCCCAGGTGGCCGAGCAGATGCTCCGCCAGAACGGTATCAACGACGTGAAAGTCATCAGCGTGCCGGGCCAGCTCACCGACCACTATGATCCTGTCAAAAAGACCGTCAACCTGAGCGAACCGGTCTATCACGTCAACTCGGTGGCCGCCGCCGCGGTGGCCGCTCACGAGTGCGGCCATGCCCTGCAACACCAGCAGGCCTACGTCTGGCTGAACTTCCGCTCGAAAATGGTGCCCGCCGTCCAGATTTCCAGCAAACTGCTCAACTACATCATGATCGCCGGCTTTCTCGGCGTGGGCCTGATGCAGAGCACCACCATGCTGTGGCTGTGGGTCGGCCTGTTCGCGGTGACCACGCTGTTCTCGATCGTCACGTTGCCGGTGGAGTTCGACGCCAGCCGGCGCGCGCTGGTTTGGCTGGAGCGCAGCGGACTGGCCGCCAGCATGGAGCACGAAAAGGCGAAAAACGCGCTCTTCTGGGCCGCCATGACTTATGTGGCCGCCGCCGTTGGCTCGGTCGCACAGCTGCTGTATTTCCTGATGATGGCGCTTGGCCGCAGGGACTGATCTTGGCCGCTTGAATCGCACCGACCGTTCCGCGCACCGGCGGCGGGTGGGTTTTTCCTGATCCGGTTGGAGGCTTGACATGAGTCCGGCCTCCTGCTTGCCTTCGGCGTCTGGTGACTGATCTTCAATCATTTGCCGCCTCCCGGACAGCCCGGTAATCCCCACTCTTCCATTCTGGAATATTTGTCCGGCCACCACAATCCATCATCTTCCTCACTTCCATGGACTGGACTTCTCCGATTTGGTATGCCTCCTACATTCTGGTGCTTCTCGGTCTTGCCGGCTACGGCTCGCACCGCCTGACGATCATATTTCTCTATCTGAAGCATGCCCGCAAACGGCCGCATCCCATGCGTTTGTTCGAGGAGCTGCCGCTGGTAACCGTGCAATTGCCGGTGTTCAACGAGATGCACGTGGTGGACCGCCTGCTGGATTCCGTCTCGAAGCTCGATTACCCGCAGGACAAACTGCAGATCCAACTGCTGGACGACTCGACTGATGAAACGGTGGACATCTGCCGCAACGGCATCGGGCGGCTCAAAGCCCGCGGTTTTGATGCCGAGCACATCCATCGCACAGACCGGACGGGCTACAAAGCCGGCGCGTTGGAAAACGGCACCCGTTTCGCCAAAGGCGAATATCTACTGATTTTGGACGCGGACTTTGTTCCGAATCCCGATCTGCTGCAGAAAACCATCCACTATTTCACCGATGACAAGATCGGCATGATCCAGACGCGCTGGGGCCACCTGAACCGCACCTTCAACGTGCTCACCCGCGTGCAGGCGATGTTCCTCGACGGCCATCTTGAGCTCGAGCAAACCGCGCGCAACCGCTCGGGGCGCTTCTTCACCTTCAACGGCACCGGTGGCATCTGGCGCAAGTCCTGCATCGCGGATGCCGGCGGCTGGGAGCACGACACGCTCACCGAGGACATGGACCTCAGTTACCGCGCCCAGCTCAACGGTTGGCGCTTCATTTTCCTCAACGACGTGGAAACCCCCGCCGAGCTGCCGGTGGACATGGACGGTTTCAAGAGCCAGCAACACCGCTGGACCAAGGGCTCCATCCAGGTTTGCAAAAAAGTCCTGCCCGCCATCTGGAAGGCGGACATCCCGCTCTTCATCAAGCTGGAAGCCACCGCGCACCTCACCTCCAACTTCGCCTACCTGCTGCTCATCTGCCTGTGCTTCCTGATCTATCCGAACCAGCAGTGGCAGCCGGATTTCGGAAAACTCACTTATTACATCATCAACGTTCCGATCTTTTTCTTCGCCTCGGTCTCGGTGCTGGTGTTCTACATGGTCTCGCAAAAGGCCTTGCGCCCCGGCTCGTGGTGGCGCGAGATTCCCTACCTTCCGCTGCTGCTCGCGCTTGGTATCGGCATGTCCATCAGCAATGCCAAGGCCGTCATCGAGGCGCTCTGCAACCACCAGTCCGCCTTCGTCCGCACGCCGAAATACGGCATCGGCCAGGCCAAGCGCAATGATTGGAAAAAGAGCAGCTACAAGGCGATGAAGACCCTCACGCCATTCGTCGAGTTGCTCTTCGGCTTCTTTTTCCTCTTCGTGGTGGTGGATGCCGCAATGCGCGGCACTTGGTCCTCCGCCATCCTGCTCCTGCCCTTCCCGGTTGGCTTTTTTTACACCTCGCTCTGCTCGCTTTCCCGCATGCTGCCATCCGCTTCAGGTGCCCCGTTGCCCAAGCCTGCGAACCGCAACACTCCGTGAAAGAACCATGACTGGTTTCAAGCCGTCACGCATTCTCCTGCCTGGATTTTTAAGCCTGCTCAGCGCGTTTGTCTTAAGCGGCTGTGGCAGTTCTTCGTTTTTCGGACGCGATAACCGCAACAAGATGATCGTGAGTGTGAGCGATCAGAAAATGCTGCTGGTGCGCGACGGTGAACCAGTCAAAACCTACAAGATCTCGACTTCCAAATTCGGCGTGGGTGACAAGCCCGGCAGCAACCGCACGCCGCTCGGTCACCTGCGTGTGGCAAAAAAAATCGGCTGCACATCCCCACAGGGTGCGGTCTTCAAGAGCCGCAAACCCACCGGCGAAATCCTCAAGCCCAATTCACCCGGCCGCGATCCGATCGTCACCCGCATTCTCTGGCTCAAGGGGCTTGAAGAGCGCAACCAGAACGCCTTCAAACGCACCATCTACATACACGGCACGCCCGAGGAAAAACGTCTCGGCCATCCCGCATCTTTCGGCTGCATCCGCATGTCCAGCCGTGATGTCGTGGACCTCTACAACCGCGTCGGCTACGGCGCGGATGTCTTCATCATCCGGGGCTCCATCCAGAACGGCCGCCGCAACGGCCAGGCCACCGCATCCGCCAATCGCAACGGCAGCCGCAGCCGCGGTTGAGAATCCGCCGGAATGAGCGCCTTTTTGCACTTGCGGCAGCGCTCGCCGGACGGTGGAGTGTCTGCACATGACCTGTATGCGGCAGAATTGGTGGCAATGGCTTGCGCTCTGGATGGTGGCGCTCGGGCTCATCATCGTCACTGACGCGTCTGCCCAGAGCATCAAGGTCAATTTCGCCGATGGTTTTGATTTCCCGGTCGGCAAACCCAATGCCGACGGCTACTACAAGTCTCGTGGCCTGCGTTTGCGCTCGCCCCAGCACTTCGGCGAGGATTGGAACGGCCGCGGCGGCGGCAACTCCGATATCGGCGACCCCGTCTATGCCATCGCCGACGGCGTGGTCACCTTCGCCCACAACGTGCACGGCGGCTGGGGCAATGTGGTGCTCACCCGCCACGCCTACCGCGATCCGGCCTCGGGCCAGGTGAAATTCATCGACACGCTCAACGGCCATCTCGACCGCATGAGCGTCAAAACCGGCCAGATCATCAAGCGCGGCCAGCAGATCGGCACCATCGGCACCAACTCAGGCATGTATCCGGCCCATCTCCATTTCGAAATGCGCTACAACATCCACATCGGGCTGCATCGCGACGTGGCGCCGGACACCCTCGAACACTGGGCGGACCCCACCCAGTTCATCAATCGCCACCGCAAGCTCAACCGTGAGTGGCGTCCGGCCGCGGTTCCGACAGGCACCTACAAGCCATACAAGGGCTACAGCGGGCTCTAACCGAATGTGAATTCGATGCCCTTGCGATTCCAAGCCTTGGCGAGTTCCTCTTCGAGTTGCTCGAACGTGCGGCCGTCCAGCAAGGTTTTGAGAGCTTCTTCAGGGCCCTTACCATCGCGGATCGCCTTGATCATCGCCTGGAGGCGCTTGGCATCACCATCGCCATCCATGTGCATGAAGTAATAGGTGATCAGCAAGGCCGAGCCATAGTTGACTTTCGAATTGGCGAGGAAAGCCTCGTAGGGCTGGAGCATGAAATCGCGCAGCCGAGGCAGCCTGATGTCGCGCCCAAGGTTCTTGCCACCCTTGCTATCGCTGCCGAAAGCGGTGACATTGGCGATGAACTCGTCGATGTTGCCGCGCACGGTGAATGTGCCGGAACGGTAGGGTGTCAACTTAACGTAATCCGCAATGCCTTCAGTGAACCAACCAATCATCGGTCCATTCTTATAAGCCGGCGGTGTCAATTGATGGGTAAGTTCGTGCGGCAGTGTTTTGCTGGTTTTGTTCCGATCCAACGTATAGCCAGCACCCATAGGGCGCACACCGAGACTGGTGAGCGGCACCAGCACCTCACCCGAGGCGCCTTGGTAAACTCCGCCGCTGGTCGGAGAGCCGCCGGCGTTGACGAAATTGTGAAAATTCTCGAACAGCCGGACGATCAGCTTGCCCTCACGGCGGTCGCCGCCGTCCAAGCCCAGCGGGAGCGCGCGGCAGTAAAGGTAGGTGGCCTCGAACATCACGGCGAAGCCTTTCACAACGGTGGCCGAAAGCCGCACATCGCAGAGATAACGATAATTCGAGCTTTCATAAACGAATTTTTTGGCCTCCGCATTCTCCTCCACCACGCGGATCTCGGGGTCCCCGGTGAACTTGATCTTCTCTGGCCACGGCGATGAGAAATTAGGCCCTTCACCGAGATCATTCGCGTCCGTTTGGGAACTACCCGCATTGCGGGCGAATTCGGCGTCCGCCGCGCAGAGCCTCGCCAAAGGCACCGGCACCTTGCGCCCGTCCTTGAGTTCGAGCATCACCGAGTCCCCTTCAAGGCCAAGCATCCGCGCCTCGATCGTGCGCTTGTCCACATCCGTCCACGGCCGGAATTCGCCGCCATGCAAGTCACACACGAGCAGCAGCATGGGCGCGGCAACACGCGGGATTTTTCTCAAAAAATTCATGGTTGCAATGTGATAGTCCCTGGGTCACAGGGCTGTCTATCGAAATGCAAGAACCCGGGCGGTGGAAAAAGTTGGAAAAAAGCCGATCACGGGCATGATGCAGCCGCCACACATGGAAGAACCCGAAGCAATCACCACCAGCACGCAGCCTGCGGACGCGCCAGCCGTGCCCGGACTGCGCCAGGATCTCGCCGTGTTGATGAAGGTGCGGCTGAATTTTTTCGTCCTCATCACCACCTTCTTCGGCTTCCTGCTCGCCTCGCGTGGCGCGCCCTTCGAGTGGATGAAACTGGTACACACGATCCTGGGTGCCGCCGCCGCCGCCTTCGGCTCCGCCGCTTTCAATCAACTTATGGAGATCGAGCTCGACGCGCGGATGAAACGCACGGCCGACCGACCGTTGCCATCGCGCCGGATGGATCCGATCGTCGCCTTCGGTATCGGCTGGGTGCTTTGTGCCATGGGTATCATCCACCTCGCGGTGCAGGTGGGTCACCTCGCCGCGTATCTCACCGCGGCCACCATCGCGATCTATGTGTTTGTTTACACGCCGCTCAAGCGCGTGAGCTCCACCAACACCCTGGTCGGCGCGATCCCCGGCGCGATTCCGCCGGTCATCGGCTGGGTCGGTGCGGGCGGCTCTCTCGGCTGGGAGGCATGGTTCCTCTTCGGGCTTTTGTTTTTCTGGCAGCTTCCCCATTTCGTCGCCATCAACTGGCTGTGCCGTGATGAATACGAATCCGTCGGCTACGAAATGTGGTCCAACGGCGATCTAACAGGACGCAGGAGCGGAATCCTTTCCGCCTTGTTCGCACTGATGCTCGCCGTATGGTCCCTGGTTCCCGCGCTTTGGAATTTCGCCAACCTGCTGTGGACGATCGCAGGTCCGCTGCTTGCGCTCATCATGATGGCGCTGGCACTCAAGTTCGCCCGCGACGGTGAGCGAAGTTCCGCCCGACGACTGTTTCTCTACACCCTGCTCTATCTGCCGGCCTCTCTCACGGTGCTGGTGCTCGCTTGGAAAGTCCGGTCATGAACCAAAGTGAAAGACTGATCGCATCCACCCGCCGTCTCAACAAGGCGCTCGGCGATCTGCGCTTCGCCCCGCCGGTGGCGTGGGTTTACCGGCCGCTTGAATACGCGTGGGAACCGCACCGCCAATATCTCGAGCGTTTCGCGCAGGGAAGCAAACGCGTTGTCTTCCTCGGCATGAACCCCGGCCCCTTCGGCATGGTGCAGACCGGCGTGCCCTTCGGTGAGGTGGCCGCCGTGCGCGACTGGATGGGTATTCATGCCGCGGTGGGCAAACCCGCCGCGGAACACGCGAAACGTCCCGTCGAGGGCTTCGACTGCAAGCGCTCCGAAGTCAGCGGACGACGTTTGTGGGGTTTGTTCGCGGAACGCTTCGGCACTGCGGAGGCGTTTTTCAGCGAACACTTCGTCCTTAACTACTGCCCGCTGGTGTGGATGGGCGAATCCGGCGCGAACCTCACGCCCGACAAGCTCTCCGCAGCGGACATGCAGCCCGTCGAGCAAGCCTGCCTGGCGCACCTCGGTGAGGTAATCGGGATACTGCGACCATCGTTTCTGATAGGTGTGGGAGGTTTCGCGGAAGAACGCCTGCGCCGCGCCACGGAAAATTCCGGCAGCACGGCCAGGATCGGCCGCATCCTCCATCCCTCGCCCGCATCGCCCGCCGCAAACCGGGGTTGGGCCCAAGCCGCGTCCCGCCAACTCGCGGAGTTCGGCGTGTGGTGAGGCACGTCACTTCATGGCCGCCCGCAGCTTGCGCACCAGACGCGCGTCATCCCCACGGCCCTCGCCCTCCAGCGCGGCCATCAGGTTGTTGAGCAGGCGCAAGAGCACCGTGCCGGGATCCGCAGTCTGGCGCAGGATCGACCGCTCGGCCCGGCCCATCTCCGGATCCTCCAGCAGCGAGGCCTGCAAATGCATCCTTCCGTGATCAAAGCAATCGATGATGATGGGAAAGCCATCCTCATAAATGCGACAGAGGAAATGGCCGGGAAAATTGACCGCCTCCACCACCAGTTCGAGGCGCCGCGCCACCAGTATGAAGATCAATGCAAGTCCCAGCGGATTGGAGCGGCTCTCCGCAATCGCCCAGGCGAGATCCGAGTTGCGGGAGTCGTCATACTCCGTCTCGTTGCCTGCAAGCCGGCCATCTTCGAACAAGAATGTCCGCAGGTCATTGGCACTGGCGATGCCATTCTCACCCGCTTCCTCCGCTAACAGGTCCAGCGCGTCTGACAAAGGTTGGCGAATCGAAATGCCATCGTGCAGGAAATCCGAAATCGTGCGGAGCAGGGCCTCCAAGGCATCCCAATCCTCGCGTAGCGCGGCCGCTCCACCGGTGGGCACCAGCCAGTCGCGTTCCAAGGCCTTGCGCCGCGCCGGTCGCAGCAACTCGACGAGCACATCCCGCTCGCTCGCACTCAGACCGCGCGGATGAGTTGATAGGAATTCGCTCAGGTCGCCATCACACAACGCGAGTCGCCCGGCAACACGCGAACGCACCTCGGGGGTCTCGTCATCCAACAGCCGCAACAATGCGGACAATTCTTCCGGCGCGGGCGGCGCCTCATGCAGCGGTGAACTCAAAACGGATGATCGCAGGGTGAATGGGAACGATGGTGCGCGATACTGGGTTCGAACCAGTGACCCCCTCCGTGTCAGGGAGGTGCTCTACCACTGAGCTAACCGCGCGTTGTGTTGTCGTCCGGGGCGCGGGAAGCTAGGACGCCAGACTGCCGCCGTGCAACCCCTTTTTTCGGCGAAAAGAGAGGCGGGGAATCCGAGGATTCCCCGCCGTTGGCATTTCCATCTCCGGAACCGCGGAGTGGCCGCCATGCAGGCGCGGCCGACTCCGCAGTCCAAGGTGGTTATGGTGTTACTTCTTGCCTTTGGCGGCTTTCTTGGCCGCCTTCTTGGCAGGTGCCTTCTTGGCTACTTTTTTGGCGGCCTTTTTGGCGGGTGCCTTCTTGGCCGCCTTCTTGGCAACCGTCTTTTTCACCGCTTTCTTGGCGGCCTTTTTGGCGCTCTTGGCAACCTTCTTGACCGCTTTCTTTGCGGGTGCTTTTTTCGCCGCTTTCTTCACTGCCTTTTTAGCCGGTGCTTTCTTGGCGGGTGCTTTCTTAGCAGCCTTCTTTGCGGGGGCCTTCTTGGCGGCCTTCTTCGTTGTTTTTTTTGCAGCCATGGTTTTGTGTCGTTGGAGTTCGCGTTCTATGTTTGTTTTCTCTTCCGGCGTTAATGTGCCGACGGAGAGGATTGCGAGGAGCGCCTCACCGAGACGTCCTCCAAAAGCGTTGGTGAGAAAGTCATGCGTCGCGCGCTGCACGATCACTTCCTGTGAATAGGCCGCCGCATAGACGTGGGCTCTGCCGACCAGTGAGCGCTTCACCAGGTTCTTGCGCTCGAGGTTCTGCATCACGGTCAGCACCGTCGTGTAGGCGCGATCCTTGCCATCAGGCAGAGTCTCTTGAATCGAGGCAACCGTCGATGGTCCCTCGTGCCACAGAACCGAAAGGGCCTGTAGCTCAAGATTGGATGGGTTGGAAGGTCTCGCCATGCGCTGCAAACTCGTTGCTTGTGGACGATAAGACTAGTAGTTCGGAGTTCCGTCAAGTTCAAACACATCGATTTTTAAGAAAACTTTAGCACGTTGATCGGGCGGTTTCCCGTGACTACGATGCGTGCCGTAGATGGTATCGATCGATCAATACCGCCGATGCGCCGAGTATGGCGATGCGCAGCAAAATGAAATGCGGGCGCATGGGGTGGAAAAAAACGCCGGAAGCACGAGGGCTTCCGGCGGCTGATGCAATGCGCATCAACGCGGGGGAATCACCATCTTGCGGCCCAGCACGACGATGTCGTTGGTCATGCGGTTGGCCTGCTTGATGGATTCCGTTGGCACGTTGTATTTACTGCCGAGTCCGGAAAGCGTGTCGCCCTTGACCACGGTGTGGATGATGGCGGAGCCGTTTCCGGATGGGACGGTTCCGGTTGGTTCGGGTGCCGCCGGTTGATAGGCGGTGGATGGAGCCGCGCCGCTTTCCTCATAGGCTGCGGGAGTGTCATAGACCGGGTTTTCGTAAATGGGTGCCGCGGCCTCAGCGTGGCCGGCATCCGGCGCGCCGTATGGATTGGAGGTGTCATACACGTCCGCTTTCTGCGAAGCACAGGATGCGAGTGCGATGGCGATCACGGATGGAGTGAGAATACGGATGGGATTCATGGTTTCTTAGGGATGCGAGGTGTTGCGTTTGGTGAAGCCCGGTGCAGGTTCACACACCGGATTAAACGCGGCCGCAGCAGCGGTTTATTCAATTTCCTGCGGATCGGAAGCGGAAAAACGCGGCCGCGCAGGTGCCGGTGTGGTCGCACAGTTCCTCAAGCGTCTCTTCACGCAGCGCGGCAAGGAATGCGGCGGTGTCCCGGACATAGGCCGGCTCGTTGCGTTTGCCGCGGTGGGGTTCGGGCGCGAGATAGGGTGCGTCTGTCTCCAGCATGAACGAACCGGCCGGACAATCGAGCGCGGTCTCACGCGCTTCGCGGGCGCTCTTGAAGGTGACGACTCCGCCGAAGGAGACGAGCCCGCCGAGATCGAACACGCGCCTGGCGTTTTCCCAGGGCCCGATGAAGCAGTGGAATACGGCGCGCGTGCGCTTGTGGAATTCCTGATAGATTCCGAGAGCGTCTTCAAACGAGGCATGTCCCGCGCGGTCGCGGGTGTGGATTACCACCTTGAGGCCGCAGGAGGCGGCGAGTTCGAAATGCTGGCGCAGGAAATCCAACTGGCGCGCGCGGAACGTTTCGGCATCCCAGCCATCCGGCGTGGAGTGATAGTAATCGAGGCCGGTCTCACCGATCGCGCAGATGCGAGGGTCGCCTGTGAATGCGGCAAGCTGCTCCACCGCATCGTCTGGCGCGTGATGGACATCGCAGGGATGGATGCCGATGCAGGCGTGCACCGCCGGGTGGTCCGCGAGGCGCAGGTTGGCTTGCACGTCGCCAAGCGAGGTGGCCAGCGTCACCAAGCGGCCGACACCGGTTTGCAGGGCCCGCCCGATGAGTGCCTGCGCTTCGTTTTCCTCGAAACGGTGCGAGGCAAGATGACAATGGGAATCGATGAGCATGGCGATCAGCGGCTGAGTGCGGCCAGCAAGGCGGAGACTTTCGCAAAGTCCTTGATGCCTGGGGAAATCTCCGCGCCGGATGCCACATCCAGCGCAGCGGGGCGCGCTGAGGCCGCGGCGCGCGCGGCGTTTTCCGGTGTGATGCCGCCGGCAAGGATGAGAGGAATGAATGGATGGCGTGACTTGAAATCAATCGCGGCATTCCAATCGAAAGTTTCACCGGTGCCGCCATAGACACCCGGCGCGTGCGCATCGAGCAGGATGGCATCAGCGCCGAAATCCGCAGCGCGCTTGAGGTCTCCCGATGTCTTCACGCCGATGCCCTTGAAAAACGGCACGCCGTCTCTCTGATAGACCGCGCTGTCCTCCGGTGTCTCATCGCCATGAAGCTGGACGACATCGAGCAATCCCTCGCGCATGAGGCGCAGCGGCAGTTCCGATCCTTGATTGACGAAAACGCCGACACGCAGGATGCGGCCTGCGAGTGCGCCGAGCCATGCGGCGTTTTCAGGCGCACGGTATCGTTTCGAGTGTGGCCAGAAATTCACGCCCAGCGCGTCCACGCCGAGCGCGGCGAGTTGTTCCGCGTCCTCACGCGTGGTGACGCCGCAGATTTTCAACGACACGAAGGATGGATCCAGAAAGCGTGAGAGCAGGGGCATGGTTCATTTCAAGGTTGTTTGTTGTCTGCAGATGAATTCGTCCAACAAGGGAACCGCGAATGCATATTTCCCGTAGCGGTTTTTGTAAACAGGAACGGAAGCCCCCTTTCTTTTGGATCGACTGGAACACATCGAGCAAGAGCGGGAGCGGGTATTGGTTTCGCTCTGCTTGAATGAACCATGCCCGTTCTTCACGCACCGGAAGCACTGGGACTGAAACAGGAATACATCCGGGAGCATCAAGGTGCCGGACACTGATTTCCATCACCCAGCACCTTGCCCAGCAGGGAAATCATCGCCTGCGCGGCCTGCTTGCCGGTTTCGAGCACTTCGTGGTGATCGAGCGGGGTGGGGGAAATGCCGGCTGCCCAGTTGGTGAGGCAGGAAAACGCTGCGACTGGCAGCCCGAGCGAACGGGCCTGGATGGTTTCGAGCACCGTGCTCATGCCCACCGCATCGGCGCCCATGACCCGCAGCATGCGCACCTCGGCGGGCGTTTCATACTGCGGGCCCCGCAGGCCGGCATAAACGCCCTCGTGCAAGGGCATGGCCAGCGCGAGCGCTGCCTTGCGGAACGCATCGCGCCAGGCGGGATCATAGGCGGCGGAGAGATCGACGAAGTCCGCGCCTACGAGCGGCGAGGTTCCTGTTAGATTGAGATGATCGGAAAACATCATCCACGTGCCGGGATGGAAATCCGGATTGAGCGTGCCGGCGGCATTGGTGAGGATGAGACGCCTGATTCCCAGCTCCGCCATCCGACTCACGCCGGCGATGACGGTGCTCGGCGCGTGGCCTTCATACAAATGCACGCGTCCTTTCATCAGGACCACCGGCTTTCCCTCCAGTTCGCCGAAGATGAATTTGCCGCCATGCCCCGGCACCGTGGAGGCAGGCAGGCCCGCATCCGCGAAGGACACCTCGCGTTCAACCACCACCGCATCCGCCAGCGGCCCGAGTCCGGATCCCAGAACGATTCCTGTCATGCGGGAAGTCAGTCAGCAGAGATGGTGATGTCAAGAAGGGCATCGCACAAAGATGATAGCGACAATAAAACAAATCCAGCTTGGCGGACGTTTGCCAAACCCATACACCCTCTGCCATGCATTTCTACTGAAATGCGACCGGATGGATTCCGGGTTCAATTCGACACAGGGAAAGTCACCAGTTGGAGTTTTCATCGCTGGTCCGGTTCCCCACGGCAGGGCAAACCTCCCAAAGGCGGACGTCGCGCCTTGAATGCGAAAATTCCGCAAGCCGATCTGGCAGCGGAAAACTTCGATATCATCCGGTGGGTGGAAAAGATCGAACTTTCCTTCAAGGATGGAGAGGAGAAGCCAACGGCTCAGGACCTGATGGATTTGGTGTCGATTGTCTTTTCGGCGGCTCAGATTGGTGAAGACACCTCGATGATCGAGTCTAACTGCAGCGTGGTCGCAATGCTTGCGGATGTCCTTCCCGAGGTCGAGACATTGAGAAGCAACGCCCAAGATGGGAAAATCAGCCTCCTAAAGCTCAACGAACTGCTGAGTCCCTACGTGCTGGGTGAGAAATCATTGCCCGAGTCGGAAGAGGAAAGGGACTGAGTGATCAAGCGTCTGACGGTTGCTGCTTGCCACAAGCGCCTTCCCGAGACGGCTTTCATACCGCCACTTCCAGAATCCGCTCAGACGATTTTCCGCCTTCCGGCTCCGCTGCCAACAACCAGCCTTCGATGGCCTCGCGGAGATTTGCCTCCAGTTCCGCAAACGTCTCACTCTGGGTGAAACATCCTGGCGAAGCAGGCACTTCCGCCCAGAACCCACCTTCTTCGGCATCATGAATGATGGCTTTGAGTGTTATGGCTTGATCCTGATTCCAGACAAGACGAGAGCAAGCAACGGAACGCCAAATTCACGGAATTTTTCCCATACGCCTGCGGCGGTCGCGTGGCGGCGGATTGCATCCGCCATGCCGATCACTCAAATCCGCCCGGACTCCCGTTTCGGGTTCTTGTTTTGATCCTGGGCTTGGCGGTTGCAAACCGCCGCCACAGAGCAAAGGACAAAGGGAGAAAGGATCAAAGGGAAGACCCGCTTCTTGCGGCGGGTGCCCGACTGCCCGGGCTCAGATGATCAGGGGATTTCGAGTTTTCAGCGCCGGGAAGCGGCTGAAATCCCGATCCACCGTCCAGAGTTCCCCTGCTCCACCCACGAGACAGCAAGCTGCGATTCTGGCATCGTGGATCAAGGCCCCGCGCACGGTTCCGTTGACCGCAAACTCACCCAGCCTGTCCAAAACCCCGGGAGTATCGCACAGGATTCTCAGGCTGGGAGATTCCCGCCAAGCCCGGATTTGGTCGATTGCCTCTTCTGGTGTGGATGGTTTTTTCCACAATTTCGGATGAGTGACGACTCCGTAAAACTCGACGAAACAGTGCAGACACGCCGCCCAGGGAGTCGGAGATTCCGCAAGGTTGCGCATCACTTCTTTCGCTTTTTCATGGAGAGAAGCTTCGCGCTGATGCGCATGCACCAGCAGATTGGTATCCACCGCGATCATCACCCTTGGAAAGAAGGTTCCCGCGCTTCATTGATCGCGAGGTTGATCGCCTCGCTGGAAACCGGCGTGCCCTCTCCGGCGTGCCCGGCGGATGCGTCCCGCAGCCGGAAGGAAACCGCAGGCACCTCGATCGCGCGCTCTACCGCATCAATCACCAGCGCGCGAAAGGTCATTTTTCTTTCAGCCAGCAACGGCTTCACCCGTTTGAGCAAATCATCAGGCACATCAATGGTTGTTCTCATATGTAAATGCATAAAGCCAGCAATGCTCTCGCGCAAGACAAGAAATGATCCAAGCGGAATCACGGATCGGCTGTTTTTGCGGGAAAAAATTCGACTGCCTGCAGCGGTGGGGGGGGGTGGTGAGGAGATTGGTGACTGAACAGACCTGCGGATGAAGAACCCGGAATGTGTGCGACACGGAATTTGGAGAAACGCTTCTGGGACGGCGAGAAAATCACATCAGTCTCACCGCATGTTTCTTGGAAAGCTTGAGCACGTCACCGGATTGCGGCGATACACTGGCTACGGGATCGGTGAGCTTATCACCGTTGAGCTGGACGGAGCCGGAGGTGATGAATTGTTTGCGCAGCTCGCTGTTGGATTTCTCCAGATCGAAGGCGGCCTTGAAGGCGTGGGCCGCGAGTGAAAGCACGGTCAGCTCCGCGGGAAGTTCCGCGACGGGGAGTTCCGGCAGTTCTGCGGCGGCGAGGTCTTTTTTCGAGAAACGCGTGTCCCAATCGGCGCGGGCGGCGACTCCGGCCTCGTTGCCATGGTAACGGGTGGTGAGTTTCTCGGCGAGTGACTTCTTGGCGTCCATCGGGTGGCCGGTGGGATCGCGGGCTTCTCCTAACAAAAGCAGGTAATAACGGTCCATGAGTTCGTCGGAGACGCTCATGAGCTTGCCGAACATTTCCTGCGGTGGATCGGATACGCCGATGTAGTTGCCGTAGGATTTGGACATCTTGCGGACGCCGTCGAGGCCTTCGAGCAGCGGCAGCACCATGACGACCTGCTGTGGCTGGCCTTCCTCTTTCTGGAGATCGCGGCCGACGAGGATGTTGAACAACTGGTCGGTGCCGCCGAGTTCGACGTCTGCGCGGATCTCGACCGAGTCCCAGCCCTGCATGATCGGGTATTGCAGTTCATGGAGGCGGATTTCCTGGCCGGCATCGAGGCGGTTGCGGAAGTCCTCGCGTTGGAGCATCTGCTGGAGTGTGACGCGCGAGTTGAGCTTGAGGATTTCCTCGTAGCTCATTTTTCGGAACCAGTCGCCGTTGTAAACGATCTCGGTTTTCGCCTTGTCGAGGATTTTGAAGGCCTGATCGGTGTAGGTTTCGGCGTTGGCGAGCACTTCGTCGCGAGTGAGCGGCGGACGGGTGGCGGATCGGCCGGATGGATCACCGACGGTGGCGGTGAAGTCGCCGATGAGCAGCACGGCCTGATGACCTAACAACTGGAACTGGCGCATTTTCTCCAGTGCGACAGTATGGCCGAAGTGGATGTCGGGCGCGGTGGGATCCACGCCGAGCTTGACGCGCAGCGGCCGGTTGTTCTTCACCGAATTGCGGAGTTTTTCGAGCAGTTCCTTCTCTGAAAGCACCTTGGCGGCTCCGGCGGTGAGATGGGCGAGTTGTTGTTCGGGGGACATGGGAGAGTGAGTGGAAAGTGAGCAGTGATCAGTGATCGGTGGGTAGGGCGTGACCGCCGGGCGCGCCCACTTGTCGCCATCGGCGTGAGGTGGGAAAGAGGTGATGCATGTGGAGTGAAAATGTTGGCGGTTAGCAGAAAAGAACAGAAGCTGCGGATTCTTTCATCCACGATCCACAATCTACTATCTACCATCCTCCAAGTGCAGTTTGAGGATGCGTTTGAGTTCTGCGGCGGCTTTGGGGCAATCGGGGACGCCGTGGTTGCTGGGAACGATTTTTTCGGAAGCCACCGGAGTGACGTGTGATGACCAAAAAGGCACCACTCCATCGCTGCTGTCGGGCGTGTCGCCCTTGCCACGGTCGCCAATGATGGAGTGCGCGGGGGTCTGGGCAGGCAGAGGCAGCTCGTTGAGTGCCACGGTCATCCGGTTGTCAGGAGAGAGCGAGTTGATGGATGTGGGCATGCGTTTGATGGGGTTCTCGCCCTGGATCACGTCGCCCATGGCGAGCAGAGAGGAGTCCAGCAGTTCCACGGTGAGGGTTTTGGGCAGGCGGATGATTCTGGAGAGCAGCGCCGAGACGGTGAGGTTGGCCATTGGGCTGCCACGGTGGGGCACGGCCATGAAGACTACCCTGGAAGGTTCCGAAAGAGGGGTGTAGAGCAGACCTTCCTGGATCAGGAGCCGCTCCGGCTCAGTTAGAGTGAGTTGATCCAAAGGTTTGGCGAAGACCGCGTCATGGAAGACCTTTCCCGGATCCGTGATGCTGGAGCGGGCGACCAGCCCGCCCATCGAATGACCGGCAAGGACCATGCGGTTGAGGTTGCGGTCGTGGCCCTTCGAGCGGGCGAAATCACAGGCATCGCGCATCACTTGGCGGAATCTCATGCTGCTGTAGAACCATGGATTGCCGGTGGGATAGTTGTAGAGCCAGATCTGATATTTTTCGCGGAACCAAGGCTCGGGTGAGAGCTCGTTGATTACGTTCCGGAATGCGTCCGGACTTGAAACGAGCCCGTGAATGAGCACCAGCGGGATTTTTTCCGGATCGTAGGGCGTGACGAAGTAGAGGGCGGTCTCCTCGGTGAAGCGGTCGGGCAGCAGGACGTTCTGGATGTGTAGCTGGTCGAGTTCGCTCATGCGCCAATAGACGGCATTGGGAGCGGTCCAGTCCGCGGCAAGCGTGTGGCGGACGGAGCCGACGGCGGCCTCATTGTCCAACCAGCGTCTGGCGAAGCGCCATTCGGGGGGGGCACCTCCGTCGAATGCGAGCAGAGCGTTGAGGTTGTAAGGCATCCCGTTGGGCAGGAGGAATTTTTCGCGCGGCTGTCCTACGGGAGAGGTTTGCCTCCATCCGACGAGAGGAATGCCGAGACCCTCGGTGTAGCGGTGTTCACGGATTCTGCCGTGGCCGTTGACGGTTGCGGCTGGAAAGAGGTTGTCGAGTTTCGCCGGATCAAGTGATTTTGCGCCGGGTGCGGCGATGCGGGTGCCGATGGCAGCGGCGCGGGTGTCCCAGCCGTCCGGCCCGCAGCGCAACTGGTCGAAAAGCATGGCGACGGCCGTGTTATAGCGGGTGCGGGCCGCAGGCCATTCGTCGCGCCGGGCCGGGTTGGCGAGAATCGCCCACTCCGTGCGGGCATGGGCGAGAAGTTCCGAGGCCTCCCCCCGCGACGCGGACGGCACGCGGCGGCAATGCGGCAGACTTGGCGCGCCACACTGGCATAGCAGCGCGACGGACAGGATCAGGCAAATGCGGACGACTTGTTGGCTCATGCGTGGGGCGGCCCAACAAAGCCCGCCACGCGCCCGCTGCCAAGCCTGGAAAAATGGCATCCAGAGGCGGGGCGCTCCGCATTTTTCGCGTCGGCACGATTTTCCACTTTCCAAAGCCCAGGGCATCGCTTAACCCTGCCGCCCGCCTACAAATGGTGGTCGTAGCTCAGTTGGTAGAGCCCCGGATTGTGATTCCGGTTGTCGCGGGTTCGAGTCCCGTCGTCCACCCCATCTTTCTCATCGGGGCTTCATGACGAGCCCGGGCGGGGGAGGAGGAAACCAAGCCACACGACCGATGCAGCCGCTGGAAAGCCGGATTCACTACAAATTTCGCAATTCATTGCTACTTGCGGAGGCGTTGACTCATCCAAGCCTCGCATACGAATCGCAGAAACCGCATTTCGACAACCAGCGGATGGAATTCCTTGGTGATGCGGTGTTGCAATTGATCGTCACCGAGGAACTCTTCAAGCGCTTTCCGGGCTTTACGGAAGGGCACCTCACCAAGCTGCGCTCGCGCGTGGTTTCCCGCAGGGCGCTGGCCCGCTTCGCGATGGCGATCCACCTCGGCGACTACGTCCTGCTCGGCAAGGGCGAGGAGGCCACCGGCGGCCGGCGTCGGCTTTCCACCCTTGCGGATGCTTTCGAGTCCCTGATCGGCGCGGTCTATCTGGATTCCGGGCCGGACAAGGCGCGCGAACTTGTGCTGCGCCTGTTCGAAACCGAAATCGGCATCATGGTCAGCAGCCCGGAAGAGCGGAACCCGAAAGGCGAACTGCAGGAATGCCTGCAAGCGATCCTGCCTGTGGCGCCGCTTTACCGCATCATCAGCGAAAGCGGGCCTGACCACCGCCGCGTGTTCCTGGCGGAAGTCTCGTGGCGCGATCAAGTGCTCGCCACCGGCAAGGGCAAGAGCAAGAAGGAGGCTGAAGCCCGCGCGGCTGCCGAGGCGCTGCGCACCCGGATGTGGGAAAAGGCGTGAGTTGTTAGATCTCGTGAACCGTCAGCTGGCTCACTTCCTCGCGTACTTTTTCAGCGAGCGGCGTGGAAAGGTAGCGCTCGGTGGAGGAGCAGCCGATGGTGACGATGCGCTTGCCCTTGAACTCCGGGCGCTTCGCCACCTGCATGGCGGCCCAGACGTTGGCGCCGGTGGAGATGCCGGCTGGCAGGCCTTCCTGTTGGGCGAGTGCCTGGGCGGTGGCGAAGGCGTCCTCGTTGGTGACCTGGATCACCTCGTCGATCACCTCGACGTTGAGGTTTTTCGGGATGAAACCCGCGCCGATGCCCTGGATCATGTGCGGGCCGGGAGCACCACCGGAAATCACCGGACTGGCGGCGGGCTCGACTGCGAAGGTTTTCAGGGCGCAGCGCGATTTCAACACTTCCGAAACTCCGGTGAGCGTGCCACCCGTGCCGACACCGGCGACGAAGGCGTCGATCTGGCCATCGGTATCGCGCCAGATTTCCTCGGCGGTGGTTTCGCGGTGAACTTGCGGGTTGGCAGGATTGTCGAACTGGCCGGGACCGAAGGCATCGGGCGTTTCATCGAGCAGTTTTTTCGCCATCGCGATGGCCCCGTTCATGCCGCGGGCGCGGGGTGTGAGAACGATCTCGGCACCCAGCAGGCGCAGCAGCACGCGGCGCTCGATGGACATGCTCTCGGGCATGGTCAGGATGCAGCGGTAGCCCTTGGCGCGGGCGATGAAAGCAAGCGCGATGCCGGTGTTTCCCGATGTCGGCTCGATGATCAGGCCGCCGGGCTTGAGTGAGCCGTCCTTTTCCGCGGCCTCGATCATTGCCTTGCCGATGCGGTCCTTCACGCTGAAGAGCGGGTTGAAAAACTCCGCCTTCACGCAGATCTCGGCATCGAGTCCGGCGGTGACGTGATTGAGGCGGATGAGCGGAGTGTTGCCGACCGTGGCGGCCATGTTTGCTGCGATGTTCATGATGGGAAAGATGGGCTGATGCGAGGGATTCTGGCGAAGCGCCCGCGGTGGAGTCAAGGCGCGAGGACTCAGATCTGGAAATCCGAACTGCCGGAGTCGAGGTGCAGGCCGCATTCGTATTTCTGGCCGTTGAAGCGTGAGAGTTCGGCTTCTTCCTTGGTCGCGGGTTTGGTGCTGTGCCAGTCGCCCATGGTGAGATACCCCTGCTCGGCGAGCGGATGGCGGGGCAGATCGTGCTGGTTGAAATAAAGGTCCACCTGGATGTCGGCCCAGTCGAGGATGGGATAGGCTTTGAGGGTTTTCTTCTGGCGCTCGACGAAGGGGCGGTCGCTGCGGGTGCTGGACTGCGAGCGGCGCAGGCCGCTGAGCCAGACGTCGGCACCGAGTTCACGCAGGGCGCGGTTCATCGGTTCGATCTTGGT
>CAXNHR010000011.1:0-29540 GCA_964202135.1 Luteolibacter sp.
CAACTGCCGTCTTTGGATGCCGCGCCGTGGTTTGGCTACTTCGCCGGCGAACAGAATTCACGCTGCACCTTGGGCATTTCCTCACAGGGGGAAATCATCTTCAACCCCTCCGATGACGCGCCGCGCGCCACTGGTGGCCGGTCCTTCCGCATGCGGCCGGTGATTGAGGAAATCACGCCAGCCGGCCGGGTGGTCGTGCGGGAATTGGATCCGGAAACCCTCTCAACCTCACAGCCGGCCACCAATAAAATCGAGAAGGTGGTTTATACCGGAAAGGTGAAAGGCGGCGCCACCTTGGAGGTGACTGTGGAGCAAAGCCGTAACAATTTCCTGATCGGCGGTCGCGTGGTGGATCGGGGCCCGGGCAAGAACCCGATGCGCTTTGCATTGATCGGGCGCTCGCCGAGGTTTTACGCGGCCTATGGCCAGGGCAACAAGTCCAAGAGCGAGGAGCAGAAGGCAATGGAGGAAAAGCGCGAGAAAGCCATGGAACTCAAGCTCAAGGACGAGAACCTCCAACTCAAGCTGCTGGATGGCAAACGGGTGAAGCAGCGGATTCTTGAGCCTGCCGATCTGGCATCGGCGCAGATCAGCGGCCCGGGCGTTGCCGAAATTGAAATGGACTTCCAGATTAACCGCGGCAGGAAGGTTTTCCTGACCGCATCTCCAAACTCGTCCTTCAGCCTCTCCAATGCCAGAAGCCAGCGCATCTACAAGAACGGGTTCTCTCTCGTCTGGCGGGCGGATCCCGAGAAGGACACCGATGGCAAGGCGCGCATGGCCATCAGCACCCGTTAGAATGGAAATTGGGGATTGAGGAATTCGAGATTGGAAGAACTTGGAAGCACCGCGCGGGGGAATCCTCACCACTTCAATTCCGAGACCGGAAGCCGGGTGGTATTGCGGTGAGAACTGACGATTTTCCCGTCGGAGAGATGCAACACGCGGTCGGCCATTTCCGCCATCACGGCGTTGTGTGTGATGACCACGGTGAGGGTGCCGAGCTCGCGGTTGATGCGCTCGACGGCCTCGAGCACGGTGATGCCGGTGGTGACGTCGAGCGCGCCGGTCGGTTCGTCGCAAAGCAAAACTTCCGGACGCTTGGCGATGGCGCGTGCGATGGCCACGCGCTGCTGCTCGCCGCCGGATAACTGGGACGGGAAATGATCCATGCGAGCGCCGAGGCCCACCATGTCGAGCGCCTCCTCCGGTGACATCGGATTGCGCGAGATGCCGGTGATGAGCGCCACGTTCTCGCGGGCTGTTAGAGAGGGGATGAGGTTGTAGAACTGGAACACGAAACCCACGCAGTTGCGGCGGAACATGGTGAGGATTTGTTCGTCGGAGCCATCGAGCTTCCAGCCCTTGTAGATCAGCTCGCCGGAGGTCGGCAGGTCGAGTCCGCCGAGGATGTTGAGCAGGGTGGACTTGCCGCTGCCGGAGGCGCCGAGCAGGCAGACAAGCTCGCCGGCGTTGAGCTCGAGATCCACGCCATCGAGCGCCACCACATCCACCTCGCCGGTATGATAGACCTTGCGCAGCTCGCGCGCCTCGATCACGACATCTGATGATTCCGGCGGTGCTGTGTTGGATTCGGAATGCATCGTAATGGCGGCAGCTTAGGTAACCATGGATTATACCGCTAAGCCGCGAAGGTCGCAAAGGGAGCGCAGGGAAAATTTTGATGTCGGCTTATTGGCGATCTTTGCTTTTAAAACCACTCTGCGTTGGCGGCCTTTGCGGCTTCGCGGTTCAATATGAAAAGGCATTGCATCGCATCACGGCTCAGCCGCCGGTGCGCGGCGGGCGCTTCTTTTTGTCTGGCGGTGTGACATCACGCATCCCGCCTGCGGCCTGGCGCTGCTTCTGGAGCTTCTGCATCTCGGCCTGGCGCTCGGCCATGCGCTGGACCCAGGATTTCCCGGCTCCCTTCACCGGCTTGAGCTCGGGCTCGGGAACCTTGCTCATCAGCCAGGTCTGGCCGATCGAGAAGATGTTCTGGGTGGTCCAGTAAAGCGCGAGCGCGGAGGCGAAGTTATAACAGAAGAAGAAGAACATGAAGGGCATGAACATGATGATGCGCTGCTGCATCTTGTCGCCCGTCATCGGTGTCATCTTGATCTGCAGGAAGCTGGTGATGGCCATCACCACCGGCAGCAGGTTGATGGGCACACCGGCGACGTGGGCGAGGGTGTCCGGTTGTGAAAGATCGTTGACCCAGAGGAAGCCCTGGCCGCGCAGCTCCACGGCGTATTGCAGCATGCGGTAGAAGCCGAAGAAGATCGGGATTTGAAGGAACATCGGCAGGCAGCCGCCGAGCGGGTTGATGCCGAACTTCCGGTAGAGGCCCATCATCTCGGTGTTGAGCTTGTTGGGATCGTCCGGATATTTCTCCTTCAGCTTGTCCATCTCCGGCTTGAGCTTGGCCATGCGCTTCATGGTGTGCGTGGACTTGGCGTGAAGCGGCCAGATGACGATGCGCACGGTGATCGTCAGAAGAATGATGGCGAGCCCCCACGACCACTTTCTCGCAACACCGTCGAGCCATCCATGATAGGTGTTGAGCAGGAAGTTGAGCGGGCGCGAGACAAACCAGAACCAGCCGTATTGCATCACATCGCCCCAGCCCTCGCCCCAGTATCTCTCCATGCGTCGCAGCATGATGTTGTGCCGGGGGCCGATGAAGATGCGGTATTGGAGGGCTTTGACTTCGGCGGGTTTGAGTCCGACGGAAGGCAGACGCAGGCCTGCGCGCACCGAGGTGACGGCCTTGGCGCTGCCGGGCAGCATGACTTGTGAGGACTTGGCCCACATGTTGCTGGGGGCGGGTTCCTTCGGACGCAGCACAGTGGCGAAGAACTGGTTGGTCACGCCGGCGAATTGGATCATCTCCTCCGGGCTGTTGATGATGGATTTCGCGGAGCCGCGCCAACTGCCCTTGAAGGAACCGCCATCGGTGAAGTGGACATTGCCGTTCTCGCGCCGGAAGAAGCCGGTTTGCTGCGGCCATTCGGCTTGATAAAGCGGCGAGGCCTCGCCGAGAAACAGGCTCCATTGGTTGAGATTGAGCTCGGCGGCGGTGGTATTCTCGATTTGCAGGTCAAAATCCATCAGATAGGCCGCGCCGTGTTCATCTCCCTTGTTGAGGGTGAAGGTTTTCTTGGCGACGAGGCCGGATGGCAGCTTGGCGATGTAAACGGCTTTTTTCCCGTCGATGGATTCCTCCGCCTTGTAGGCGTAGGGGATGTTTTCCAGCGTCTCGCCCGCACCGGCGATGGCACCGATCGGCCCGGTGCCAAAGCGGTTGATACGCACGCGACTGGTCCTGCTGCCGACTTCGAATTCGTTCTGGAACTCGGCGTATTTGATGCCGCCGCCGATGTTGGTGAGCGTGAAGGAAACCTTGTCGTTTTGCAGGACCACCAGCTCCTCCTCGGTGGGCGGAGGCGGGGTTTCGATGGTGAGTTCCGCCTGCGTGGCGATGGCCGGTTGTGCGGCGACCACGGCATTGGCCTCGGCAAGCGCCTTTTCACGTTGTCTCGCCTCGGCCTGGGCGCGCTGGTTTTGCGCGGATTGGTAGAGGTTTGCGGCCAGCAAGCCCCCGCAAAGAATGAGAACTATCCAGGTTTTACGATCGTACATGTATGCGTTGGGAAAATGTTAGGAATGGTGATGGCCGGCGGGATGCTTGCATGCATCCGTACCCGGCGGGACGGGGTCATAACCACTGCCCCCCCATGGATGACAGCGGAAAATCCGGCAAATTCCCAACCACGAACCGCGGAAGGGGCCGTGGGTTTCCACGGCTTGCATAAAATAGTTCGAGCACGAGGGCGAAAAGCGGCAACCGGCGGCGGGACCGGCGGCGAATTTCAACATGGGACCAAGGATCCGTTGATAGAAACAGATCAACAAGCGGATGCCGGCAGTGAGGAATCGGGCGATCACGATTTGGACTCGGGGCGGGGTAGTAATCCGAGGCGGCGCGCCTGGCGGAGCCAGTCGGCCTCGATCTCGGCAAAGGTCGCCTGCGCGGCCCCGGGGCGGGCGATGGTGACCAGATAACGCCTCATTTCGGAAAACTCCGGCGCGTGCTGTTGGACCAATGCCCGGAACCTGCGCCGAAGCAGGTTTCGCTCGTGCGCCTTCTTGTCACTGCGTTTGGTGGTGATGAAACCGGTGCGCAGCGTATCGAGCGCGGGGTCCTCCAAAGTGCTCAAAATGACAAACCGGCCGGCTTTCGCCTGACCGGTGGTTTTGACACGCGCGAATTCCGCGCGGCTTGTCATGCTGCATTTCCGCGGGAGTCGCATGGCGGGGATGCTGGGGGCTCCCGTAGCGGCGCGGGCGCGGAAGTTCAGCCGTGCTGCGTCGTGTGACGGCTGTATTGAAGTTCGACGCCTTTCGGAATCAGGCGCTTGCGGCCTTTCTGGCGGCGGCGGCGCAGGATGTCCCGGCCGGCTTTGCTGGCCATGCGGGCGCGGAACCCGAATTGGTTTTTCCGGGTGCGCTTGGAAGGTTGGTAGGTGCGTTTGCTCATGGCTGTGGCCTCGTGAAAGGTGAATCTTTCCGTCCGCCGGGCGGCTCGGGGGGCGAGACTCTAGGCACCGCCAGCGGCTTGTCAATCCACCAGTGGCAGAAATTTTTCAACTTTTCCGCCCGCTCCCGTCGGCGCTCGCAAAGATTCCCAACCGCCATGCCGCCACTCGGCTGTCACGGCTTGATGACCCCGGACTTTTAAAAAAAGAACACCCCAAAAGCCCTCGTTTGCAAGCTTTCACCGCATCACGACCAGATGGAGGTGAAACCGTTCAAAAATAATTCAAAATTTTACTTGTAAGGAAATCCGTAATTTCTTATTTCTAAAAAAGTCAACCACCCGCGAGGGCAAGAGACGCTCACCTAGACTGCTACTGCTGTTCCACACCAACCCGATCCAAACGACCACCGAATCATTTGAATCACCAAAAATTCCACCTGATGCGTGAGTCCCTTTTCACGCACCAGGCAGCCCGGAAAGGGAGACATCCCTAAACGGTCTGGATCACCGGAGCACACCCGCTCCGGACCCCGGCCGGAATCCCAGACCTGGCTGTCCGTCTCTCGGAAACGTCCCATTTCCGAGACCCCGGCGGGAGGAGTTGCTTCCACTGCTCACCCTTACAACCAGCCATGAAAACCAGCCGCTTGGCCGTTACGGCCAATTCGTGCGGAGCTACGCACCCTTGTGCCTCCGTCACTCCACGTCCTGCCGGAAATCCCTGTTCCGCGCAATCCGGGCGCAGCCTGATGCAATTAGCCGCCGCACTTTGCCTCGCTGCCATGATCCTACCGGCCGCCGCCGCCTCGGTGAAACTGGCATGGAATCCCAATCCGGAACCGGACATCACCAACTACCGGCTGAGTTACGGCACCAGTTCGCGCACCTACACCCAGAATGTCGATGCCGGCACCGCCACCACCGTCACGGTGAGCAACTTGGAGCAAGGCAAGACCTATTACTTCGCGGTGCGGGCCATCAATGCGAAGGGCCTCCAAAGCGAGCCATCTGCCGAGGTTTCCCACTATGTGGAAATCCCGGCTCCGGTAAACCAGGCACCCTTGGCCGCCGGCCAAAGCATCACCACCGATGAAGACACCGCCTTGGGCATCACACTGGCCGCCACGGATGCCGATGGCGATGCGCTGACCTACACGATCATCAACGGGCCCTCCATGGGCAGGCTTTCGGGCACCGCTCCCAACCTCATCTACACGCCGCTTGCAGAGGTGAACGGCAGCGATTCCATCTCCTTCCGCGTCAACGACGGCCAGGCCGACTCCAACACCGCCATGGTTGCCATCACCATCTCAGCGGTCAACGACGCCCCTCTGGCCGCCGCCCAGTTGGTGACCACCGCTGAAGACAGGCCGGTGGGAATTCTGCTTTCCGCCACCGACAAGGACGGGGATCCACTCAGCTACCACGTCGTTAGCTCCCCCACCAAGGGCACGCTCAGTGGCACCGCGCCAAATCTCATTTATACCCCACATCCCGATGTGTCCGGCACCGACACCCTCAGCTTCCGCGTCCATGATGGCACGGCGAATTCCAACACCGCCAGCGTTTCGATCACCATCACATCGGTTAATGACGCCCCGGTTGCCGCCGCGCAATTGGTGACCACCGCCGCAGATCAACCGGTGTCCATCGCGCTTTCCGCCACCGATTCGGATGGCGACCCGCTCATTTTCCGGATCGTCAGCGCACCCATCAAAGGCAGGCTTTCCGGCACCGCGCCCAACCTCATCTACACGCCGAATCCCGATGCGAGCGGCTCCGACTCCGTCAGCTTCCGTGCCAATGACGGCAAGGTGGATTCCAACACCGCCACGGTTTCCATCACCCTCACCGCTCCCGAAAAACCGGAAAACGCGGCACCCGTTTTCCAATCCGCTAAAATCAGCCGGATAAGTGGTGATGCCGATACGGCCTACGGCGCAGAGTCGCTCGCCGGCACCGCCACCGATCCAGACGGCGATCTGATCACATATTCGAAAGTCGCAGGACCCGAATGGTTGTTCGTTTCCGCCAATGGCGACCTTTCCGGCACGCCATCGCAGGCAGCCGCCGGCATGAATGCCTTCACCATCCGCGCCTCGGATCCGCAAGGTGCCTCGGCCGAAGCCGTCCTCGAAATTGAAATCCGGGCCAGCGATCTACCGCTGCCCTGGACCTTGGCGCGCATCGGTGACGTCCGCCCGGACTCCACCGCATCCGGCGATGACAAATCCATCACCATCACCAGCTCGGGAATGCTCTCCGCCTCTCAGGACAACCAGCTTCTCACTTGGCAGATACTCGACAGCGACGGTGAAATCACCGCCCGCGTCAGCTCCCTTGCCAATGCCGCAAGCCACACGCTGGTGGGCGTGGCGATCCGCGAGTCCCTCGCTGCAAATTCCAAGCATGCCTTCATGGGCGTGACTGCGGACGGCGGCTTCACCTTGCTTCGCCGCACCAGCACCGGCGGCCAAACCACCCGCACCAACTCCGGCTCCGGCTCCCTGCCCAATCTCTGGGTGCGCCTCGTCCGCAAGGGAAACATCATCATCGCCTTCAGGAGCACCGATGGTTCCAAGTGGACAGCGGTTACCCGGACCAATCTCTCGCTCGGCGCTTCCTGCTACGTCGGCCTCGCCATCTATGGCGGATCAGATGGGCTCAGCACCGGGGTTTTCGACAACATCACCATCACTCCCTGAGGATTCGTTGCTGCTGAATTGCCGCGCGGCAGGGGATTCCCCACCTTGTCGCGCGGTTTTTTCGCATCGTGTCGCCACCACGAAGTCCTCAAACCGCGGATTCCTCCCCGCATCCGTCTGCGGAGCTTGTCAAATCCGGATGTCTGGCGAAACTGCGGCCGGTTTGACTCCCATCCGCCGGGCGTCGCGAAAAAGCCATCTCCTCACATGCATTTTCTCGGCATAGAAATCGGCCATGCCGGCACCCGCGCCGTGGTGCTCGACCTCGAATCCGCCGCCATCCGCGCGGAGGCATGGGCACCGCATGACTGGATCGAAGGCCTGCCCGCCGGATACCGCGAACAAAACCCCGCCCAGTGGCTCGACGCCGTGGACCTCTCGGTGCGCAAATGCCTCGCATCAATCGGCAGCGAAAGGGAAAACCTCGCCGCCATCGGCGTGGCCGGACCCCAGCGCGGGCTGGTCCTGCTGGACCCCGAAAACCGCATCATCCGCCCCGCGAAACTCACCGGCGATCTCTCGGTGAAACGCCAGGCTGATGAAATCGCCCGCGCATTCGGTGGCGCACCGGGTCTCATCGAACTGGCCGGCCAAGCCCCAGGCGTGGAATCCGCCGCCGCCGAATGCCTCTGGCTCAAGCAGCACGAACCGTATCATTTCCAGCGCGCCGCGAATTTTCTAACAGCCCAGGATTTCATCGCCTACTGGCTCACCGGCGAACGCGCCACCGAAGCGGGCAGCGCCTCTGCAAGCGGCCTGCTCGATATCCGCAGCCGTGATTGGTCGGCCGAATTGCTGGATTTCATCGATCCCAGCCTGTCCGCAAAACTTCCGCCCATCCTGCCCGCCGGCCAACCGCGCGGTCGCTTGCGCCCCACCCTCGCCCACGAGTGGGGGATTTCCGAAACGGTGCTGGTAGGTGCCGGCAGCGCCTCGCCCATGCTCGCCGCATTGGCCGCCGGCTGTGTGGCGGACGGCACCGTCGCGCTTGAATTCGGCTCCACCGGAGTGCTCATCGGCGCGGGGGCCGCGCCAGTCATCGATTTCCGCGGGGAAATCACCCCGCTGTGCAGTGCCACCGGCAGCTGGCTCGGGCTGGCCACCACCACCAACGCCGCGGTCGCGCCCGAAGTGCTGCGCCGTCATTACGGATGGTCCCCCTCGCAATTCGAGGCCATGGTCGCAAGCGTTTCACCCGGCGCGGAGGGCCTCTTGTTGTTGCCTTATTTCACCGGCGAGTCGATCCCCCGCCTGCCGGAAGGCACCAGCGTGCTGCACGGCATCACGCCGGGAAATTTCACACCCGCCCACATGGCCCGCGCCGCCGCCGAGGGGGTGGCCCTCGGGCTGGGTTATGCCATGAGCCGCCTGCGCGAACTCGGCTTCGATCCCCCGGAAATCCGCTTGTTGGGCCCCGGTGCCTCCAGCCCGGTGACGCGCCAATTGATCGCGGATGTCTTCGGCGCGCCGGTCGTGCCGGTTGCCAGCCGCCAGGGTGCCGCCGTGGGTGCCGCCATGCAGGCCGCTGTCGGGTTTTTCCACGGCTGCGGCGAGTCGCTCGGCTTCGAGGAAATCGCCAGATATCTGGTCGCCGGAGATACGGAGTCCCGCTGCGATCCGGACCCGCAAAACCATGAACTCTATCAGGAAATGATTTCCCGCCAGCAACACCTCGTCGATACCCTGCACCCCGCGGGTTTCCTGTGATGCCATCCGTTTCCCGCTTCCGATGAGTTCGAAAAAAGGCAGTGAAATCCGCGGCAGCCGCAAGTCCGCCCTGATCGGCACGCTCGCGGGCTGGGCCATGAAACTGCTGGCCGCCACCCTGCGCCTCGACATCCGTGATCAAGCCGGCATCGGCAATGAGGCGGCTCCCCTGCGGCCGGTCATCTATGTGCTCTGGCACAACCGCTTCTTCACCGTGCCTCCCGCGTGGCAAAAACTTTGCGGCAGGCACCGCAAGACCGTCGCTCTCACCAGCGCCAGCCACGATGGTGCCATGGTCGCCCGCGCCATGGCCGTCTTCGGCCTCGGCTCCGTGCGCGGCTCCTCCTCGCGCCGCGGGGTGGCGGCACTCGTCGGTCTCAAGCGCGCCCTTCAGCAAGGCCTCGACATCTGCGTCACGCCCGACGGCCCGCGCGGCCCGCGTTACCAACTCCAACCCGGCATCATCAAACTCGCCGAATCCACCGGCGCGCCGATCATTCCCATCCACGTCCGCTTTTCCTCCGCATGGCGCTTGAAAACCTGGGACCAATTCGTCATTCCAAAGCCGTTCAGCCGCGTCGGAGTCACCTTCGCCGAACCCATCCACCTCACCCGCGGCATGGACGCGGAGAACTTCGAAAACCAACGCCTCATCATCGAAAGCCTCCTGATCCAAGGCACCGACGACGCGTGATTGCGAAGAGCCTGAAAGTCCGAAGGTCTTAAAGTCTGAAAGTCAGGAAGAAGCGAAGGTTTCCTCTCTTTCTCTTCGACTTTCAGACCTTTGACTTTCAGACCTTTGACCTCTAAATCTTCTCTCCCATGACCACACCCCGCATCCTCGATGGAAAAGCCCTTGCCGCCGCCGTGCTCGACGAGTGCCGCGCCGAAGCCGCCGCTCTAGCAGCCAAAGGCATCACTCCCGGACTCGCCGTCGTGCTCGTCGGCGAGGATCCCGCCTCCAAAGTTTATGTCGGCTCCAAAGCCCGCACTTGTGCCGAGCTCGGCTTTTATTCGCGCAAGATCGAACTTCCGGCGGAAACCACCCAGGACGAGTTGCTGCAAGTCGTCCGCGAGCTCAACGCGGAACCCGCCATCCACGGCATCCTCGTCCAGTCGCCGCCGCCCAAGCACATTGATGAGGAGGCCGTCATCCGCGCCATCGATCCGCGCAAGGACGTCGATGGCTTTCATCCGGAAAACGTCGCCAAACTCGTGCTCGAAGACCCGAGCGGGTTCGTTCCCTGCACGCCCGCCGGCTGCATGAAACTGCTCGAAACCGCCGGAATTTCCACCAACGGCGCGGAAGCCGTCGTCATCGGCCGCAGCATGATCGTCGGCAAGCCGATGGCGCTGCTGCTCGTTTCCAAAAAGTCCAACGCCACCGTCACCATCGCCCACTCGCGTTCCAAAGACCTGCCCGCCATCTGCCGCCGCGCCGACATCCTCGTCGCCGCCGTCGGCCGCCCGGAAATGGTCAAGGCGGACTGGGTGAAACCCGGTGCCGTGGTCATCGATGTCGGCATCAACCGGGTCGAGGACGCTTCCAAAAAATCCGGTTACCGCCTCACCGGGGATGTCGCCTATCAGGAAGTCGCCCCGCTCTGCTCCGCCATCACCCCGGTACCCGGCGGCGTCGGCCCGATGACCATCGCCATGCTGATGAAGAACACCCTTCAGGCAGCGCGGCAATTGGGATAGATGGTCACTTATGAGCAGCCCTCCGCATTTTCCCCGAGGGCGGGCATGCCTTGCGACCATGGGATGGTGGGCGCTGATCTGCTTCACGGCGGCGGCAGACCCGGACTTCGCGGTGTTTCGCGGTGGAAGATCCGGTCCATGCGGTCGAGGTAGGCGGAGAGGTCGTCCTTGCGCTGGTGGGGATTGGACTTGAGGCGTTCCTTGAGGCGCTGGTAATCATCAAAGGCCCCGCTGGTTTGCCGGGCGCGGGTGATCTCAAACCAATCAAGGTAGTCGCGCCCGCGGGCGGCGCGGGCGAGCATCGTCTGGCGCGTCTCATCGAGCTTGGCGAGCCGGGCTTCGACCTCGTCAATTTGGTTTTTTGCCAGTGAATCGAGCACTCCCTGATACTCCACCAGCAGCGGCCGGTAGGAGGGAAAACAGCGGTAGCTGAGGCGGACAAGCGCGTCCTGGGCGATCCTCACGGCGGCGATGCGCTCCGGCGGCTCAAGTGCGGCGAGTTCCGGCCACGCGGCGAGCGGCTTCTGCTGGAGGATGCCCTCGGCGGTGCGGAAATTCAGCCGCAGTGCCTCGGCCAGCGCCGCCTCGGTCTGCTGGATGGTGAGGATGTCGGTGAGCAGGTTGAGTCCGCCCTTGGCGGCGAGTTGCAGCGCCCACCACTTGGCGAGGCTGGTTTCCGACAAGTTGAGCTCGGGAAAATGTTTGCGCAGCAAACCCGGCATCTCGCCCTGATAGGCGGCCACTTCGGTGAGAAACGCGCGGAAGCCTTCCCTGCCTTGGGGTTGTTCCAACAAGGCCATCACCAGTGCTCCAGAGGAAACCCGGAAGGCTGCGCGCGTCGCGCCGTCCATTTCCTCAAAGGCCTGGTCGGCCATGGTGAAGAGATCATCCAGCTTGAACAATCCGCCGCGTTTGAAGAGCGCTTCATAAAGACGCCTGTCGCTCTGGTTGAGCCGCCAGGCAGTGGCCTCGCGCAGGCCGTCGGACAACCACGGCGGCACGGCAAGCGCCTGCCCGGAATCGCCGCCGGCTTTCAGAGTGCGTTCGTAAAGCAGCGCCGCGGTGACGGCCCGCTTGAAGCGTTCCTGCTCGATGCCGCGGCTGAGGTGGACGTCGAGCCGCAGCTCGCTGATGCCCTCGACCACCAGCAGGCGCATGCTCACGGTGCGCTCCGGCATGGGATCACCGGCGCTGCCATGCAGGCGGATGCTGACCGGCACCTTCCATTCATCCACCTCGCCGGTGAGGCGCAGCAACTCGTCCTTGGTCTCCTCCGCGAGCAGCGCCACGGTGCCGCGCAAGAGGCTTTCAGCGCCTGCGACACGGAATTGCCTGCTGCGGCTGAAGACCGTGTCCGGCGCTTGCGATGCGGCGCTTGCGGGTGGCTCAGTCACCTGGATGGCACGCGGGATTTCCTCAGCGGCTGCGGTGGCGGCTGCGGCAATCATCAGGCAGAATGCCGGCAATCGTTTGCTCATGCGGTAATCAGAAAGTTTGCGGCAGCAATGATGGATCGCGCAAGGGCTCGCGGGACTCTAGCAGCAGGCGGTCCGGCTCGATGCGGATGCGGGCCATTTCCTCGAATGCCAGCCGGATTTCCTCCCGATAAATCTCCGCCAGTTTCGCGTAAGCGGGCATCACCAGGATCAGGAATCCCTGCGGCACGACCAGTCTGCCGAAACGTCCGCCGCGCATCGGCTTGGGCAGGCTTTCATGATACGGCCCGCCGTGGCGGTGAATCTCGGTTCTCACGCCGCGGCCTCCCTGCGTTTGCTCGATCTTCACAAACATCGAGACCGTGAACGGCCGGCCCATCAGCGAGCGCTCCATGATCACCTCCGCATGGCCGTCGGCAAGGCGCACCCATACCCGTTCCAACGAGACTTGTGAGGCAAGCGCGCCGCCTTGTTTTGCGGTGAGCGTCTTGGCGAGCCATTGGTTGATCTCGGTCTCGGTGATGGCCACCGGGTAGCCGCGATCGAGAGCGCTCTTGAGCACCGATTTCAAGTCACGGGGCGCGGCGGCTTTGGAGGCCGGACCGTAGCCGCCGATATCGGTCAGGTCCTGGGGTTGGGAAATGAAAAAAATGGCCGCACCCAAGACGCAGGTCGCCACGAGAAGGATCAGGGAAACCAGCTTGCCGAGGCAGCCGCCGCCGGACTTGGGTTTTGAGGAATCGGCCATGGGCGGGAACGCTTAGCATGCGGGGCAGGGTTTGCAAAGCCCCGGAGTCGGCACGGCCCGCGGCCGGAAACGCGGGGTCAATCCGCCGTTGCGGCTGCTGGCGCGGGTTTTGCGGCTGGCGCGGCGGCCGGGGTTTCGGTCTTGCCGCCACCGTTCTCCGCCTTGGCGGCTGCCTGATAAGAAGAGGAGCGGTAATCCGTCTGATAGAAACCCGCGCCCTTGAAGATGATGCCGCCACCGGTGCCGAGCAGGCGTTTGACGGATCCGCCGCAGGCCTCGTCCTGGCAGTCCGTGAGTTTCGGGTCATTCATGCTCTGGAAAACCTCGAAGCGGTTTCCACATTTCTGGCATTCGTAGTCGTAGTTCGGCATGGCTTGGGGTTGGAGGGATAGCACGTTTCCCCGTCGGCGCAACCCCTGGATTGCGTGGCTGGCCGAAGGGCGGCGGGCGCAGGGGGTCAGAACCAAGCGTTCTTTTTCTGTGGTTTTTCCGGCTCGGCGAACGATGCGCGCTCGCGGCAGTGGAACAAGGCCTCCTCGCGGGTGATCTCGCCACGCTCAAGCAGGAGCGCGACGGATTGGTCGATGGTGCGGTTGCCCTCGCGGTGGCCGATTTCCATCAGGCCAACCATCTGCTCGAGCTTGCGGTCGCGGATGCAGTTGCGCATGGCGTGGCTGGGCACCAGCACTTCGGAGGCGAGCACCCGGCCTTTGCCGCCGGCCCGGGGAATCAGGCGTTGGCTGATGATGCCTTCGAGCACGCTGGCCACTTGGGTGACGATCTGCGGTTGCTGGTCGGACGGAAAGACATCCACCAGGCGGTCGATGGTTTGCGGCGCATCCGGTGTGTGCAGCGTGGCGAGGACCAGATGGCCGGTTTCCGCCGCAGTGAGCGCGATGCGGATGGTCTCCAGGTCGCGCAGTTCGGAAACCACGATCACGTCCGGATCCTGCCGCAGGGCCTGGCGCAAGGCGCGGGGAAAACCACGTGAGTCGGCACCGATCTCGCGCTGCTTCACCAGGCAGGAACTGTGCTGGAAGACAAATTCGATCGGGTCCTCCAGCGTGATGATCACCCCGCAGCGGGTGTCCGCGATGCGTTTGACCATCGAGGCGAGCGTGGTCGATTTGCCGGAGCCGGTGATGCCGGTGACGATGACCAGCCCGCCGCGCAATTTGCAGAACTTGCCGACGACATCGTGGTGGCCCAGGGTTTCCAGCTCGGGGATCTGTTGGGACACGAAACGGAAAGCCGCCTCGATATTGCCGCGCGCCATGTGGACATTGCCGCGGAACCTTCCCACGCCCTCGACCTGGAGCGCGTAATCGAGCTCCCATTCCTGCTCCAGGGTGGCGCGCTGTGCTTCGGTGAGCGTGTCGAGGATCAGGTCACGGACGGTTTGCGGATCCATCACCACATCATCGATCGGGATGATCGTGCCGTGGATGCGCGCGCAGGGCGGCGACCAGGCGCTGAGGTGCAGGTCCGATCCGCCGCGCGCCACGGTGGCTCCCAGGTATTCGGTGATGTCCCGGCTCATGGTGAGGATAACGATCAGGAAATCCCGCGCATCGCACGATCAAAATCCTGCGGCCTCGGGCAGGCGGAGCGGGCGGTTTCCGCGTCGATGAAACCCTGGCGCACGGCCGCCACCACATAATTGAGCAGCGAGCAATTCACCCCACCGGTCGATTTCTGCAAATGATCCTGCAGCTCGGGCAGCTTGTGATCGAGAATCCAGCGGCGGGTGGCCGCCTCGTTTTGCAGGTATTCAAGAGCGGGGATCAAACCGCCGCCCACGCGCGGCAGCAGTTGCTGGGAGAGGATGCCGACGAGCTGTGCCGCCAGCAGGCTGAGTGCGCCGGAGCTTTCGGATTTCAACAGATGGGAAAAGCGGTCGAGCGTCTCCACCACATTGCTGCTGTGAAGTGTGGAAATCACCAGGTGGCCGGTCTCGGCGGCGTGCAGCGCGGTCAGTGCGGTTTCCGGATCGCGGATCTCGCCGAGGAATATCACATCCGGGCTCTGCCGCAGAGCGGCGCGCAGACCCGTCGCGAACGATTCCGAGTCCTGGCGGATTTCCCGCTGTGAGAAAAACGCCACTTCGTTTTCAAACAGATACTCAATGGGGTCCTCGAGGGTGACCACATGGTGTGCGAGGTTGCGGTTGATCCAATCGAGGCATGAGGCGACGGTGGTGGACTTGCCGGAGCCGGTGGGGCCGGTGACGAGGATCAATCCATAGCGGCGGCGCATCCACGATTCGAGCAGATCCGCCGGCAGCCCGAGCTCGCCGAGCGAGGGGATTTCATTGCGGATCGGCCGCATGGCCGCAGCCAGCCGGCCAAGCGTGTGGTAGAGATTCACCCGCAAGCGGCCGCCGTGGGGAATGCGCCATGAAATGTCCGCCTCGGGATGAGTGGCGGGATCAATGCCACAGGAATGCCAGAACTGCTCCATCGCATCCCGCGTCACCGGGCCCGGATGAAGGGTGATCACCTCGCCCTCACGGCGGATGCGAGGCGGCTCCCCCTCGATGATGAAAACATCGGTGGCGCTGCCTTCAAACGCGTCACGGATCAATTGGATGAGTGCGGAATTCATGAAGTTTGGATGATGTGAGCTTTGTCATTTCCCGGGGTTTTCCCCGCCGATATCCACCACCGGGATGGAACCCTCGCCGGCCCATTGCACCGTGGTTGTTAGATCGCCACGCCGCAGGTGGATGCTCATCCCGTCCGCGGTGGGTTCAAACGATACATCCGTGACCGGTTCGTCCGTCCGGCGCGGCACCAGCACCACCGCAAACTCCGGGTTCACCGCACGGGTGCTGAATTTCACCGCAGCCATCGGCGGCGTCCCAGACGGCACATCCTTGAGCGGCAGCGGCGCGGCCGACCACGTGCCGCCAGCGCGCGTCCATGCCGTGACATCCAATTGTCGCGCGTCGCGGGTGAGCGCGAGGCGCGGGCCACCCATCATGGCCATCTGGTTGGCCTCCTCGGTGACCATCTGCCAGGTGAAATCATGCGCCGCATCGTCCTTGCGGATGTCATCGAGGATGAGCGCGGCCCATGGCGCGGACTGAGCGTCCTTGAGCACCAGCGCGTGGCGGATGGCGTGGCGGGCCCCGGCCGCGGTGTCATGATGGGCCGGGCGGCTTTCCACCTTGCCGCTGTGTTGAATGCGTTCCAAAGAGAAATTGTAGGCATCCGTGGCATCGATGCTGATGCGTCCGAAGCGTGCGTGGTCTTCCTGCGAGACCACCTTGCCGCCGCTGGTGAGGCCGCCGCCGGTGAATGCCTGGGACTTGCCGTTGATCTGCACGATGCTGTGCGAATTGCCATCCGAGGCAGTGCCCGGGCCGCGATCGCCCTTGCCGGCATCGGTGGCCCAGGCCACTCCGTCCGCATGAAGGTTGAAACTTCCGCTGTCCGCATGATCGTGCGTGGTCGGAAATGCCTTGCTGGCATCGATGGATAAAAAGAACGCGTCATCACCGATCCCGCCGCGCCAGATGGCCAGGCCGCGGTTGGAAAAGTAGCGATAGGCGGGCGAATCCGCAGGTGCCTGCGGGGCGATGTTTTCCGGGGCCCAGATGGCGCGCAGCGGCGAGGTGCCGCGGCTGTGGGAATGGTTCCATTGCACGAGCGGATAGTCGCTGGCATCGAGATTCGAGTTTTGCCACAGCCAGAGGATTTCCGGGTTGCGGTGCTCGCGGGCCATCAGCAAGGGCCATGGGATGGCGAAGGTTTCCGCCATGTGGCCGCTGCTGTTGCGCGCGTCCAGCGCCGTGGTGCCGGGCAGGCTGTTGAACACCCGCCACTGCGCGATGGCCTTGAAATGCGGATGATCGAGCACGCTGCGGTCGCCGGCATTGGCCAGCGCCCAAGCATACATCGCGGTGGAAGTCATGGCATATTCCAGATAAGCGTGCTCGGCATAGTCGCCCTCCGGCCCATAACTTGCTGTTAGATAGTCGAGGACCAGTTTCCTCGCCCGTGCTCCCAAGGCGGCAGACTCCGCAGGAAAGTCCTCCGCCAGCGCCAGTGCGAGGATGCCGGCATTGCCGGCAGTGATGGTGGTCCAATTGCTGTAGGGATAATACCATGCGGGCTCCTCCGCCTCGGCGAGCGGGTTCTCGACATACTTGCGGCCTTCCTCCGCCACGCGTCGCCGCGTTTCCGGCTCAAGACGATCTGCAAACAAGGCATGGGCGATGCCGATGCCACGCGCCATCTCGCCGCGGAAAAGTGCCTCCTGTGAGGCCATTGGCTCCTTGTCCACCGGCATCGCCGTGACCATCGCGTCCAACAGGCGCGCCCCCTTGTCGCGTGGTGCGTCATCGCCGGTGATGGCAGCGGCGGCCGCCAATGTCTCGGCCACACCGCTGAGCGTGCGCCCGCCATACTGGGAAGCGGTTACGCTGCCGCGCTGCAAACGCTGCACGGATGACAGGATGTCCTTGTCGTCGAAGTAAAACTCAGAGCCCGGCTTCATGTATTCCTCGGCCCGTTTCAGAATGTCCTCCCTGAGTGCCAGATTCTCCGGCCGCCGCATCAACTCCGCATAGCCCGCCTCGCCTCCCGGCCCGAAATAAAGCTCCGACAAGCCGAAACCCTGCGTGGCAGACTCGCCAGGAGTGGCGGAAGATTCGCGGGCTTCTCCGCAGCCGCAAAGCGCGATGGTTGTGAGATACGCGGCGACGGCGCGCATGCGTGGGCTCATGCGCGGCAGGCTAACGTCATTGAGCCGTCCGGCCAGCCCGAAGTGGCGCACCGCGGCAGACATTCGTGGTCGAAGAAAATTAAGGTGAACGTGGCGGGTCTTGTTGTCAAACAACCCAGTGCGATCCCGCAGCCCGGAAACAGTTGCCAAGGCAGGGAACTCCGGCGAGTTTCCGCGCCTTCGCATTCCATCCCATGAGTTTTTCCCTGATCCTGACCCACCCCGGAGGCTCGCACAAAGACGAGTGTCTCGCCTGTTGTGTATTGCTGGCCGAAAGTCCCGTCCCGATCGTTCGGCGCGAACCCTCCGCCAGCGATCTGGCCGATCCTTCGATTGCGGTGGTGGACGTGGGAGCATGTCATGATCCGGAACTCGGGAACTTCGACCATCACCAGTTTCCCAAAGACCATCCGCCAATGTGTTCGCTGAGCCTGGTGCTTCAGCACCTCGGGCTCTACGAGGACGCCCGCGCGTTCTGCGACTGGCTGGAGCCCGCCGAATGGCTGGACACGCGCGGCCCGAAAGAAACGTCCAACTGGCTCGGCATCGACCGTGACACCCTGGCCAAGCTCAACTCACCGATCGACGTTACGCTGCTGCGGCGCTTCGCCAACACCTCTCGGCTGGAACCTGGTGAGCCCTTGTGGGAAGTGATGCGTTGGATCGGCATGGATCTCATCGATTACCTTCGCACGCTCCGCCAGCGTCTCGATTTCATCGCGAAGATCGGGGAGTTTTGGGAAATCCATGCTGAGACGGAATCGTTCCGAGTGCTCTACCTGCCGCGCACCGATCCGCTGCCGGAGGAGCCCTCGGCCGGACTCGGCCGCTTCATTGAGACCCATCCGGACGGTGGGCATGTGGTCGGAATGGTCTATCCCGACCGTCGCGGGAACGGCTACGGCTTGTCGCGGCACAACGACCATCCCGGGCTGGATTTCACCCGGATTGAAAACCATGATGATGTGCATTTCGCCCATGCGCGCGGATTTGTCGCCAAGACTTCGGCCACAAATCCCGACAGGCTGCGGGAATTGCTCCAACAGAGCTGGGCGTAAGTGTCGCCGGTCATAGACGTAAACAACTCACACCCCGGGAGGAAGCTTCTCCGCCATCAGCGCCCGGTGACTGAACCGCCTGCCGTCCGCCACAAACGTGCCGTCGCCGACCGCATGGAACGCGCGGCGTTTGCAGGCATCGGGATCAATCCATGAGCGCCTGGAAGGAGTGGTTCCAGGCACCCGTGACGAACGCCAGTTTCGGGGTGAAGTCCATAACCAGTGTCCATGAGATCGTCATGATGTTTTTCCTGCGGCCCACGGCAGTTGTGACGAGAGTCACGGGTCCGGGCTCGATCAGCATGAAGGCTTTGGCGATAAGCAGCTCTTTCATGGCGTAATGTCCGTGCTTCGGGAGGGTGGGTTTGAAAATCCAGCTGGAAATGACTCCGTGCAAAGATGCACCCGTTCCACCAGAGTGAAAGGGATTTCCAACGGTGCCGGACCACCCGAATCCGCTTCAGCCACATCCCGGATTTGGATTTGGGGCGGGATTGAGACCACATTACCGGCACCGCAGCTTGATGTGGTGGAATACCCGGGCCACAACGCGGAAGGGTTGGTGGATTGCTTGATGCTGGATGCCCCATACGTCAACCGCGGCGCTGGGTCATCATGAATTCTTTCCCTTCGGGATATCCGCACGATTGAAATCAATCCGGTCACGACGGAGATTTCCCCGCAATCCGACGAGCACCTCCGTGGTCCGGCCACCGAGAAAGTCCCGGCACGGGTGAAGGGAATTCTTTCGGTGGCGGGGTGAGATCTTTTCATCTGTGGACGTCTGTCGATTTATGACAACAGTTCGCCAAGCAGCCATGGAACTCCTACTCAATGAAGCCATTTACCGCCGGGTGGTCGTGGAACTCCTGCCGCAAACCCGGAAGTTTCTCTGGATCGTCACCGCCGACATCAAGGACCTGCATGTTCCCAAGGGCCGGCGCTTTGTGCCTTTGCTGGAAATCCTGTCCGACCTGATTGATGGCGGAGTCGCCATCCGCCTGATGCACGCCAAAGAACCCGGCCCGCGTTTCCGCGAAGACTTCGACCGCCACCCCAATCTGGTCGAGAGCGATTTCTTTGAACGGATCCTCTGCCCGCGCATCCATACCAAGGCGGTGGTGATCGATGGCAAACAGGCCTTCATCGGCTCCGCCAATCTCACCGGTGCCGGGCTCGGCGCGAAAGGCCAGCACAAGCGCAACTTCGAGGCGGGCATGCTGACCGACGATCCCGGACATCTCCGCGAAATTATGGACTGGATCGACCAGCTGTATCTCGGAGAGTTCTGCCAGAAGTGCCAGCGACGGCCGGTCTGCCCGGATCCGATTGCATAAACCGCGGTTGTCATCAGGGCGGATCCTGCTGGGAAAAAGTGGCGTATGGGCGACGCTTGATGCTCGGCTTCAAAGCGCTAGTCACCAGTCAATTGCAGCAGAGAGCCGCAGAAATCCGGTTTTGTTCCGTCTCCCAGTCCGGTTTTGAACCGTCTCTGTCCGGTTTTGTTCCGGCCCCGACACGATATTACGCCGTCGGCGGTAAATCCTAGGGCCCCTATGGGAACAGATAGAATCCCAAAAGTGGGATTTCACCCCATGGCGGGGCCTCCTCGCGATGGGTAGAATATGCACACCTTGCGAGATACACGCATCTCAATCCAAAACCTACCCATCAATTACCATGAGCACCGATCTTTATACAGAACCCACCATGAATCAATTATCAGAGGCAGCCAGCGAATCCGCCCGTCGCGCCGCTGATACCGCCAGGGAAACCGCTAATAGAGCCAACGCCATCGCCAAGAACGTCACGGGTGCCGTCGAAGAGGTGGCCGGAGACGTCACCGATGCCACACATGATGTTGCCCGGAGCGCCACCGACACAGTGAAGGAGATGTATCACTCAGCGACCCTAAAAACCGGGGACACGCTGGCGACTTCCAAGGAGTATGTGCGTCGGAATCCAGTGCCCGTTGTCCTCGGAGCCGTCGTATTTGGCATCGCTATCGGCTACGCGTTGATGGTGGCCAGGCGCAAGCCGACGTTCGGCGAACGCCATGCGGACGAGCCATTGCTCGCTGTGCGCGAGGCGATCCTCGGCGCGCTCTCACCTGTGACGCAACGTGTCCAGAAGGGATATGATTCGGCGCTTGATGGTGCGGGAAAAGTCATGGACCGGGTGCATAACTTCGGTCCTGTCCACACCGTTGACTCGTTTTCGGATCGAATCGGTCGCATCGGCAACAACCTCAAATTCTGGTAAGCCATGAGCGATACATCAAACAATCCGTCAACTCCCTTGTCCATGGAGGAAGGAATCAGTGTAATGTGGAACAACGCGCGGCAGGGCATCCGTCACCGATATAACAAGTGTGAGAACCGGATCCGCAAGTCCCCGACGTCATCGGTTCTCGGCGCTGTCGCAGTCGGCTACTTTCTGCACCGGATGCCTGTCCGTGCGATTCTCGTCACCCAGGTCCGCATGCTTTCCGCGCTGACGCCACCCGCGCTGCTTCTTTTCGGGGCTGCAAAGCTTTACGAGTTTCTGCAGAAGCAGGAGTTGGCGAAACGGAAATGAGACGGCAGGCACGATGAGTATGGTTTAGGATGCCCGCCACGGCCGATGAAGAGGTGGAAAACCCGACAGCTCCATTGGCATCGCGGCATCGCGATCAAATCCGACCCGACCCGCAATTCCCACGCATGCCTGCAACCGATTCAAATCTTGCCTAGCGCCGGATCCTCGCGTTTTCTCCTGCCCGCATGTCATCACTTCCCACCGCTGACCTCCTGGCGCTCGATCTGGACGGCCTGAAAAGCCGCCTCTCGAAACTCAGGAGGTATCTTTGACGTCCCCGCCCTCGAAAACGAAATCACCACCCTCGAGGAGGCCATGGGCGCGCCCGAGTTCTGGAACGATCCGGACAAGGCGAAATCCATCTCCTCCAAGGCCGCCGGACTGAAAAAGAAACTCGAGACCTTCCTCAAACTCGAAAGCCGAGTCTCGGACATCGAGGAGGGCATCAACCTCGCCAAGGAATTCGACGATGGCGATCTCGCCCGCGAGGCGCTCGACAACGCGAAGTCCCTGGAAACCGACATCCGCTCGTTCGAACTGCTCACCCTGCTCAACCAGCCGAGCGACATCTCGCCGTGTTTCCTCGTCATCTCCGCCGGCGCGGGCGGCACCGAGGCCTGTGATTGGGCGCAAATGCTCCACCGCATGTACACCCGCTGGGCGGAAAGCAAGGGCTACACCGTGGAAACCCTCGACTGGCAGGATGGCGACGAAGCCGGCCTGCGCACCGCCACCCTCAAGATCACCGGCGACTACGCATATGGCTTCCTGAAAAACGAACGCGGCGTCCACCGGCTTGTGAGAATTTCCCCCTTCGATTCGAATGCCAAGCGCCACACGTCATTCGCTTCCATCGATTGCACGCCGGAAATTTCCAAGGACATCAACATCGAGATTCTCGACAAGGACATCGAAATCACCACCACGCGTTCCGGCGGCAAGGGCGGCCAGAACGTCAACAAGGTGGAAACCGCAGTTTTGCTTCGCCACCTTCCCACCGGCATCCTCATCCGCTCCACCGCCGCACGGACCCAAGGCGCCAACCGCGAACTCGCCTTTGATATCCTCAAGGCCAAGCTCTACACCATCGAGGAGGACAAACAGAAAGCCGAGGCCGACCGCGCCTACGGCGAAAAGGGCGACGTCTCATGGGGCAACCAGATCAGGTCCTACGTGTTCCAACCCTATCAGAAAGTCCTCGACCTGCGCACCGGCGAGGAAACCAACAACATCCAGGCCACCATGGATGGCGATCTCGACTCCTTCATCGAAGCCAAACTCCGCGGCAAGATCCGCGTGAAGGGGGCCAAGGATGACGAGGATTAATGCTCCTGCTCCCACTTCATCTCCTCATCAGTGAAGTATCTCACGCGGACCTTCTTGAACTCCTTGGTTGAGTAGAGCGCGTGGCGGTCGGTGATGCCGGTGGCTTCGGAGATTGCGGCCAGCGTCTGTTCGCACTCCTCCTCGCTCTTGCCGTGGACCATGGTGAAGAGGTTGTAGGGCCAGTCGGGATAACTCGGGCGCTGGTAGGCGTGGCTCACGGCGCGGAAGCCGGCCATGGTTTCACCGAGTTTTATGAGCGCCTCCGGATCATCCTGCGGACCGGCCCACACGCCCATGGCATTGGCGCCGAAGCCGGCTTTCCGATGGTGCAGCACGGCGGCGAAGCGGCGCATCCGGCCACTTGTTAGAAAATCATGGTGCATCGCGGCTGCCTCGTCGAAAGAGATGCCGAGTTCAGCCGCCACCGCCACGAAGGGCTGCGCAACGAGCGGGATGTCGCGCTGCATCAGGCGCACGAACCCGATTTCCTTTTCCGTGAGTGGCCGGGCCTTGCTGCGGTTCGCCTCGGTGTAGGCGGGGGCGGATTGATCATCCGGTTTCGCCGAGCCCTCGACGTCGAATCGCACGCCGATCTTGAACAGGCGCAGCGTCGGCAGCAGGCGGGTGGTTTCCGCGCCGGAGAGCTTGTGAAGCAGGTCCACGGTGCCCTCGAGGCCGAGCTTGCTGATGGGCGGCACGGCAATGGTATACCAGAGGTTGAACTCGTGGTTGCGCAGGTAGTTGTGGCTCACGCCGGGATGGGAATTGATCACGGCCACTGCGGCATCAAGTTTTTCCGGAGCGATTTTGGCGGCCACCAGGCTGGAGGCGTAGCCGAGGCTGCGGGTGTCGAAAATCGCGCTGATCTGGCGGATGACTTTGGCTTCCTTGAGGGCTTTCACGCGGGCGAGCGTCTCGTCTTCGGACAAACCACAGCGTTTCCCGAGATCGGCGAAGGGATGCTGTGTGAATGGCACGGATTCCTGGAGGACTCCCAGCAAGGCGGCATCGGTGGCATCAGTAGTGGCATTCATCTGGGGCGCAAGGTATCAGCCCGGCGGCGGAGCGGAAGCCGGGATTTCCACGCGTCACACGCCGGAATTTGGGATGGCGCGGGGGCGGATTTGCCCGTATCTCCGCTGCCGCCTCACGGCGAAATTTCCCATGAATTACGATCTCACCGTCATCAAGGCCGGCACCGGCGTGCTCACGAAATCCGCGGATGGCACGCTCGACCGCGCGGCGCTGGTGCATCTCGTCTCGGCCATCGCCGGGCTGATCGATGCCGGCCACCGCTGCCTGTTTGTTTCCTCCGGCGCGGTGGGTTCGGGCGTTTCCGCCTTCGGCCTTGCCGAGTATCCGCAAGACACCGCCACCCGCCAGGCCTGCGCGGCCGTCGGCCAGGCACGGCTGATGCAGACTTACAGCAGCCTGTTTGCAAACTTCGAGATCACCGCCGCGCAGGTGCTTCTCACCGCGGCCGACCTCGGCACGCCCGAGCGGGCGGGCTATGTTTCCACCACTCTCGGCCGCCTGCTCGCCGAGCCGCGCATCCTGCCGATCATCAACGAAAACGACTCGGTGGCGGTGGAGGAGTTGAAATTCGGCGACAACGACATGCTCTCGGTGCGCGTGGCGAAACTCGCCGGAGCCAATCGCGTGATCCTCCTCACCAGCGTGGACGGGCTGATGGATCCGGAAACCGATGAACTCGTCACCGAGGTGACCGATATCGAGGATGTCTTCCGCCACGTGCGCGAGGACAAGGGCCGCTTTTCGATGGGCGGCATGGCATCCAAACTCGCGGCGGTGAAGTTCGCCGTCGATGCCGGCATCGAGACCCACATCGCCCATGGCCGCCACCCGGACCGGCTCGCCGGAATCGTCGCCGGCAAGGGGATTTCCACCAAGTTTCACGCACTGCCCGGTCACTGAAGCACCATGCAAATCAAGACCGCGGAATTCATTACCAGCGCCCGCAGTCTGGCGGATTGTCCGGCATGGGAATACCCGGAATTCGCCTTCATCGGCCGCTCGAATGTCGGCAAGTCATCGATGATCAACCTGCTCGCCAGACGCGAATCACTGGCCAAGGTCTCGGCCACTCCGGGCAAAACGCGGTTGCTGAATTTTTTCCTGATGAATCAAACGTGGTCGATGGTGGACCTGCCCGGCTATGGTTTCGCCAAGGCCGCCAAGAGCGAGAAATTCGATTTCACCGAACGCGCCGGTGATTACCTCGAAGGCCGGCCGAACCTGCGCCGCGTCTTCACGCTCATCGATTCGCGCCACCCGCCGCAGCGCATCGATCTGGATTTCCTCGCCTGGCTTGGCGGCATCGGCGTGCCGTTTTCGCTGGTCTTCACCAAGACCGACAAGCAGTCCCCCGCCAAAACGCGGGCATCCATTGCCTTGTTTCTGGAAACCCTCGCGCCGCTGGTGTCCGCGCTGCCGGAAGCGCTGGCCAGCTCGGCCAAAACCGGCGATGGCCGCAACGACATCCTGCGCGTGATCAGCCGCGAGGCATAGACCGCCCCGGGATTTGGCCAACCTCCGGGCGATTTGAAACATATGGGATCGTGCATGTTGTGAAACTCATCCCCCTGCTTCTCGGATTCGCCGCGCTGGCCCAGGCCAGGCCATGGACCGATGACGTGATCTACTTCGTGATGACCGACCGTTTCCACGATGGAGATCCCGCCAACAACCAGCCGCCGGGCCGCGATCCCGCGCTGTTTGATCCGCAGCAAAAAGATATCAGCCGCTACATGGGCGGCGATCTGCGCGGACTCGAAAACGCGCTTGCATCCGGCTATTTCACCGATCTGGGCGTCACCGCGCTGTGGCTCACGCCGGTGGTCCGCAACGTCTGGCGCTCGGGCTACGACCTCGGCGGATGGAAGGCCGGATACCACGGCTACTGGGCGCAGGACTGGCTCGACATCGATCCGCATCTCACCAGCCGCGCCTCTCTAACAGGCGAACCGTATTCGGACGACGCCGAGGGCCGCATGGAGCACTACCGGGACTTCGTGAAACTCGCCCGCAGCAAGGGCATCAGGATCATCCAGGACGTGGTGCTCAACCACGCGGGGCCGGTTTTCTATTATGATGTGAATGGCGATGGTGACTTCGATGTGAAAGAACGCGACGAGTGGGTGCAGCCGTTCAAGCACGATGGATATCATGACAACGCGGTGTGGGCGGACATCCCGCAATGGAACGCGCGCCGCACCCAGCCGGACGGACCACGCGAGTTGCTGGGTGCCCGGATCGCCACCAGCGGCGTGCTCTCGCGGCTGGAAACCTACGGCCGCAAGGGGTTTTCGGACGACAGCCTGGGCAAGAACTGCGGCGAGGAAATGATGTGCGATTTCTTCTCGCTGCGCGATTTCTGGACCGCCCCGGACGCCGCGCACTTCGACGAGTTGGTCAATGAGTTTGTCGAAATCTATCATTTCTACATGACGGTGGTGGGCGTGGACGGCCTGCGGGTGGACACCGTGAAGCACGCCCATCACGAGTATTGGGATGCCTTCACCCGGCGGCTGCGCGAGCGGCTCGGCCCGGTGGCTGCGGATAAGCTGCTGTTCGGCGAAGTCTATGACGGCAACCCGGCAATGCTTGGCAGATACACCTGGCGCGCCGACTGGCCAGAGAACACAGGGCCATCACTCGACTCGGTGCTCGATTTTGATTTCTGCTTCAGCGCCCGCGAATACCTCCGCCATTCCGGCAGCCAATACGGATCTCCGGCCGCGCTCGAAAAGGCACTCACCACACGCGAGGCCGATGGCCCCGATGGCCGCCCCTTCTACAATCCCAATCCCGGGCCCGACGGCCTCAACGCCCGGCAGAAGATGATCACTTTCATCGAGAACCACGATGGGTTGAACCGCTTCCGCGTTTCCGGAGTCACCGAGTTGCGCAACCGGCTTGCACAGGGATTGGTGATGACGCTGCCGGGCATCCCCTGCCTCTACTACGGCACCGAGGCCGCGCTCGCGGATGACGAGGCGCAGGTCGGCTGGGACACCGAGACCGGACGCATGATGTTTTACAAACGCGAGGGCGGACCCGCCGTGCAGGAGGTGCGCAAATCCACTCCCTTCCGTGAAATTTCCGAACTCGCCGCCTTGCGCGCAAGGTTGCCCGCGCTGCGGACCGGCCGCTTCATTCCGCTGTGGGTGGACAGCGGCGAAAGCAACGAGGACGACGGCGTCTTCGCCTTTGGCCGGGCCAGCGAGGACGGCAGGTCCTTCGTGGTGGTGGTCATCAACGCCTCCGATGAACCGCGCGTGACCAGCGCCGGTGACCACGTGCTCAATCTGCCCGGCGATCTCCATACCTCGGGGCAAGTGCTGCGCCCGGTATTCACCATCGGTGCCGGCGAAAATCCCGATGTCCCGGCATTCGACGCCTCCGGACCCTTGTGGCTGCCGGTGCCCGCGTCCAGTCTGGTCGTTTATGAGGCCTTACCCGTGAACTGACTGCGGCTCTGGAAAAGAAAAGTGCCGCCAGGGAATCCGCGGCAAGCCCGGACAAACTACCGTTGCTCCGATCAAGGCCTGGCGGGGTTCGCCTGCCGGACCTCCACGGCCCCTGACGGCGGCGAGAGACAAACCCGGACTGGCGTTTTCCGCAATCTGTATTTTTAAGCAAAAAAAGGTGAGGCGCGACGCCTTCCCATCCCAGTCTGCCATGAAAAAAATCCTTTCCGGTCGTCCAGCCCGCGCCATCACATGGATCCTCGCATCGGCTTGTTGCACCGCGTTTTCCCTTGCCGCGGAAGCCAAGCGCCCGAACGTCATTCTACTAGTGACCGATGACCAGGGCTACGGCGACATCGCGTCCCACAGGCATCCGCATCTCATCACTCCCAACATGGACCGCCTGCGCGGCATGAGCGTGCGCTTTGAGAATTTCCACGTCGATCCCACCTGCGCGCCGACGCGCGCCGCGCTGATGACCGGCCGCTATTCGGGGCGGGTCGGCGTCTGGCACACCATCATGGGGCGCAACATCCTGCGCGAGGATGAAACCACCATCGCCCAGGTGTTCCGCGCCGCAGGCTACCGCACCGGGATTTTCGGCAAGTGGCACCTCGGCGATTCATTCCCCTACGCGCCACGCTTCCGCGGCTTCGACGAGAGCATCGTCCACGGCGCCGGCGGCGTGGGACAGACGCCCGATTTCTGGGGCAACGATTATTTCGACGACACCTACAACGACAACGGCACGTGGCGGCGCTTCCAGGGATATTGCACCGATGTGTGGTTCCGCGAGGCGCTCGGCTTCATCCGCGAGAGCGGCGACCAGCCGTTCTTCCTCTACCTGCCGACCAATGCGGCGCACATGACCCGGCCGCACGTCGAGGAACGCTACCGCGCGCTTTACGATGCCGCAGACGCCCCCGAAGCCGCCAAAATCTTCTGGGGCATGATCAGCAATCTCGATGACAACCTCGGCGTGATGATCGAGCGCCTCGAACATTGGGGGCTGATGGAAAACACCGTGTTCATCTTCATGGGCGACAACGGCACTACCATGAGCCCCGAGCATTGGCCGGTAGAACAGCGGCAGGCATGGTCCGCGCGCTACAACGCCGGCATGAAAGGCAGCAAGGCCTCGCACTTCGACGGCGGCCACCGCGTGTTCTGCTACATCCACCACCCTGCGGCCGGCATTGGCGGCGGGCGCGAGGTGAAACAAATCACCGCCCACATCGACATCATGCCCACCCTGCTCGAATTGTGCGGAATTCCCGTGCCGGACGGCGTCACGCTCGATGGCAAGTCGCTCGTGCCGCTGCTCAAGAACGACTCTTCCGCCTGGCCCGAACGCACGCTCATCGTCCAAAACCAGCGCGTCGTCCATCCCATCAAATGGAAGGACACCTCGGTGATGCCCGACCAATGGCGTTTGATCGGCGACAAAGAGTTATATGATATCTCCACCGACCCCGGCCAGCAGCGCAACGTCATCTCCGCCCACCCGGAAATTGCCACACGGCTGCGCGGCGAATACGAGCGCTGGTGGCAGGATGTCAGCGCCCGTTTCCATGAAACCACGCCCCTTTACATCGGCTCGGAAGAGGAAAACCCGGTGGAACTCGATGCCCACGACTGGATGGCGGACGACGATGGCATGGTGCCGCCATGGAACCAGCCGATGATCGTCGAGCGCCCGCTCCAGAACGGTCCGTGGCAGGTGCGAGTGGCCCGCGCCGGAACTTATGCATTCACCCTGCGTGAGCGGCCGGAAGCCGCCGCATTCCCGCTCACCGCCACCAAGGCCCGCCTCAAAATCGGCGATAAGGTGGATGAAACCCGCGCGGTGGAACCGGGCAGCACCGCCGTGCGCATCGTGGTGGATCTGCCCGCCGCCGATCTGGAAATCCAGTCCTGGCTCATCGAACCCGGCGGTGAATCCCGCGGCGCCTATTTCGTCACCGCCGAGCGCCTCGCCGCCGAGTGACTGCCGCTGCTGGCCGATCTCGCAAATTCCACCCCCCGGTGATTTTCCGTGACAGACCCGCCCGGGTTCTGACGTTATCCATAACATCCTCATGGCAATGGAAACGGAAATGCATGGCGGGCAGGCCAGACTGCCGTTGGCCACCAAGATGAAATACGGTGCCGGCGGTGCGGCGGACAGCCTGTTTTACTACGGAACCACCAGCCTGTTTCTGCCGATCTTCAACGTCGGCTACGGGGTGGATGCGATTCTGCTGGGCCTGGCCATCGGCGTGCCGCGCCTGCTGGATGCGATCACCGACCCGCTGATGGGGAATTGGTCGGACAACGCGCGGACACGCTGGGGGCGGCGGCGGCCATTCATGCTGGTTGGCATCCTGCTCTCGGCCATCAGCGTCATTTTGCTGTTCAATCCCGTGCGGGGACTCGGCGAGACGGGACTGGCCTGTTGGTTTGTGGTCATGGGTTCCCTGTTTTTCGTGGCCTACACCGCGTATTTCATCCCGTATGCGGCCTGGGGTTTGGAGCTTTCCGGGGA
>CAXNHR010000012.1:0-29003 GCA_964202135.1 Luteolibacter sp.
TCAGCATAGCCATCCTGTGTCCCGCATTGCAGGCCGCCGACCTTCATGTCGCGACCGGCGGCAGCGATGACAACCCCGGCACGCGGGAACGCCCGCTGGCCACGCTGGTGAAAGCCCGCGAACTCGTCCGCGAAGCCCTCAAATCCGACGGCGGCGACATCACGGTCTATCTCGCGGAGGGAACCTATCGGATTTCGGAACCACTGATCCTCGGTGAGGAGGACGGCGCTCCGGAAGGACGGCGCGTGACCTGGCGCAATGAACCCGGCGAGCACCCCATTCTGAGCGGTGGCGTTCCGGTCACCGGATGGAAAAAATCCGAACTCCCCGGCAACATCTGGGTGGCCGACCTGCCGGTTTCCCGGAATGCGCTCACGCTGTATCACGGCGACAAACGCCTGCCCCGCGCACGCGGCAAGGGTTTCGTCTCCACCAAACAATACGAGTGGCATACCGCACCCACCGATCTCATCGAGTTCCCTCCCGGCGCTCTCAAAAATTATGCGGATATCCGTCATGCCGAGATTGTCGCCCGCACCACCGCCGCGTGGGCAATGAACATCGTGCCACTGCTCTCGGTTGACGAAAAAAACAATGCGGCCAAAACCAAAACCATCACTAACTCGCTCGGTCGCATCCGCCACCGGGAATCCCCGCCCGACAGCCTCTGGGTGGAAAACGTGCTGGCCGAACTCGATGCGCCCGGCGAGTGGGTCGTGCATCCCGACGAGGGCAAACTCTACTACTGGCCCGACGATGACGGTGAACCGGGGGATGTGATCCTGCCATTGGTTACCGAGATGATCCGGGTGGAAGGAACGATTGACTATGATGGCCCGACGGACACTCCGGTGCGCGGGATTCATTTTGCGGGCCTCACCTTCCAACATGCCGACCGCATGGGCCTTCCCGACGACACGGTGGGCAAGCTTCTTCAACACTCCTGGGATTATTTTGACACGCCGAATGCGATGCTGCGCTTTCGCGGCGCAGAGGATTGCTCGGTCACCGACTGCCACTTCACGGCGGGGGGCGACAACGCGATCCGCCTTGACCTGCATGCGCAGAAGATCTCCATCGAGCGCTCTCTGTTCGACCATCTCGGCGGCGCGGCTGTGGTTTTCGCCGGCTATGGCCCCGGCACCAAGGATGTGAACAAAAACAACACCTTCGCCAAAAATCACATCCATCACGTCAGCGAAATCAAATGGGACCGCCCGGCCATCTTTGTCTGGCAGAGCGGAGAAAACCGGATTCGCAAAAACCTGATCCACAACATTCCCTACATCGCCGTCTCCCTGAGCTGCCGGGCCGCTATTGAACGCTCCGGCGAGGGATGGGCCACCCGCCGGGACAAGGAAATCACGGATAACATCCGCGTGCGCGGCAGAGTCTTCGCCTCGTATGAGGGATGGAAACTCCGCGAGAAATACCTGCACGCCCGCAGTAACCTCGTGGAGGAAAACGAGTTCTTCGCGGTCATGGAGCGCATGGGCGACGGCAACGCAATCTACCTCTCCAACGCTGGCGGAGGAAATATCATTCGCAAAAACTTGATCCATAACTCATGGCGCAACCTGGAGGCCGCCATTCGCTGCGACGACGACCAGCATGAAACACTCATCGAGCAAAACCTCATTTTCGACACCGGCTCAGGCGGCAATGCGATCCAGCTCAAGGGACGCAACGACATGATCAACAATTTCATCGTCGGCGTGAACCAGACTCCGGGCCACAAGCATTACGGACTCATATGCTTTCTCACCTACCACCCGGACGGCTCGCGGGTCGAAAAAAATGTATTTTATACAACCACTCCGGATCGAATCCGTCCGATTTTCGCAGGCGAAGGCCGCGTGCTCGCGGGCAACACCCAAGCGGTGCAGCAACTGGAACCCATTGACCTGAGCCGCTCATCCGTTGGAAAAAACCTCTTCTGGAGCCCGCGCAAACCCACACTGCGTCCGCTGTCATTCGCGGATGCAGGCGGTGGATGGCTGACACCCTGGCGGACGAGCGTCATCGCCGGTCTTTCCGGACTGGATCCCTCGTTCGCTCTCACCTCGGATGCGAAGGGCTGGGTGAACACCGGCAGGAAAAAGGTAGATCACGGAGCCGGCCTGAGCCATCGCGGGCAATGGGCGGTGATGCAAAGGCACTTTGCTAAAGAAAATATCACCACCGGCGTCTTGTGGGTCTCGTTTCTCACACGACGTGACGAGGTCTCCACTCTATCAGACCGCAGTGGGATTTTCTTCAGCAGTGAGGGAGGAGAGCCCGGCAAGGGAATCTTCATCGGCACGCGGGGTGCCAAATTCGGCATCGGCGAAGCATCCGGGTTCATCAATTTCAGCGAGGTTCCGGGCAACAGCGCGAATGCTACCCACCTCGTCCTTGCCCGGATCGACCTGGATCAAAAAACCGTCGAGGCATGGTTCAATCCCGCCGATGTGAGTTCGCCGAAAACTCTCGGCAAACCACGGGTTTCCGCGAAAATTCCAACCATTGACGCCTTGAAAAAATCACTGGAGCTCCGCCTGGAGGGTCAGAGCACCGAGGCGGGCATGTTCTTCGATGCCTTGCGGATCGCGCAGGGTTCATCCTCGGAAGCGGCATTCGCGGCCTTGACCAACGGCAATCCGGCCTCCGAGGTCACGCTGGTTTCCGATGATTTCGATCCTGCGGCCGATAAGCCATCGGCACCGTATTGGGCGGAGGACTATATCATGCAAGCACAAGCCGACGGCTATGAAAAAGACAGCGTGATCGCAGACCCGATGTTCGTGAATCCTTCGCAGGGGGACTTCCGTTTTCGCCCCGGCTCCGCCGCGCTGGCATTGGGCATCGCTCCGCTCGACCGCTCGGCCATCGGCGTGGACCGTTCCGAATGGGGCGCTGCCATGACGGAGCTTTCCATGGCCGATGCGGACGCCGCTTTGCGCGAATCTATCGAACTTGGCAAAAAAGTCCGCGAGGGAGGCGTCTCCGCCAATGAGTCAGCGGTTCCCGACGAAACGAGAGATCTTCATTACATCCCCTGAGTCCATGGCGTTTGATTTCCTGAACTATCTTCCATCGTATAACATCGTCTGGGACTCGCCATCGCGCGACTCCATGGATTCCATGCCGCTCTCCGGTCGTCTCGGCGCGGGCGCGAATGTCTGGGTGCAGGACGGCTCGATCTGGATCTATCTCGGGCACAACTCGGCTTATGATGAAAACGGCCGACTTCTCAAACCCGGCTGCCTGCGCATCACGCCCACCGGCGGATGGCCAACCGGCGGCTCCTTTCGTCAGGAACTTGATCTGCCGTCGGGAAGAATCCGCATCACGGCGCAAACCTCCGATGGGGAAAAGTTCGAGGCCTTGCTATGGTTTGCTGGGGAGACGCTGATCATCGAAATCTCCGGCAGCCCTTCACTGGAAGTCGCCTTCGCCACGTGGCGGGATCGCGACCGGAAGGGCCTTCACCTGGAGGTTCCCGTCGATGTCTGCGACCGCACCCACGATGTGGGGAAAGATCATGTTTTGCCAACAGCCGATGGATTGCTTTGGTGGCACGACAACCGCGAATTCCCATCCGAGCTGGCGGACGATCTCGTGCGCCAAACCTGGGCGGTCGGCCACATTCACAACCCGGCGGAAGGACTGGTTTTCGGCGGCGCATTGGCGTCGGCGCAGCCGCTTACTCTGATTTGCGATGAAGCGGTCCAGTGGCAGAACTGGGAAGGCCGCGCATGGCTCTGCCAAGTGGAAACGACCGAATCCCATGTTTTCGCCGTGGCGCTGCGGGCACAAAAGAACGGTGATCCACACTCCTGGTTGACGGAGGCCAACGCGCTGCTCGATCCCGCCACCCGCGCCGCCACCGCAAAAGAGGAACAAGTGCGCTGGGATGAATTCTGGTCGCGCTCGCATATCGTCATCAACCCGCAGGCCAGCGAAACCAACCCCGGTTGGCAGGTCGGCCGGAACTATCAACTGTTCCGCTACATGCTTGCCTGCAACCGGGGCGGCCCGCTGCCGCTGCTATTCAACGGCGGCATTTTCACCACCGACGCGATGCCCGGGCGCATCACGGAAAACAACGGCGAGATCCCGCTGGAGCCCGCCGGACCATCCACTCCGGATTTCCGGCGATGGATGTTCTGCGCGTTCATGTCACAGAACCAACGCTGGCTTGGCTGGCCGATGATCGCATCCGGAGACAGGGATTTGTTGGAACCTTCCATCGCATTCTATCGTGACCGCGCCGTCACCGCCGCCGCAAAGGCGCGGACCTGGGGCGCGGAAGGCGTCGCCTTTCCCGAACCACAAAAGTTGTGGGGACTTTCCTGGAACGCCGGACCCGACGGCAAATGCCGTGCCGAACATCTGACGGAAAATTTCAACATGGGGCTCGAACATGCCTGGATGGCGCTCTGCGCGCATTCCGTGCTCGGCACCGACATCCGGCCCGACCTCGATTGGATCGTCGACACAGTCCGGTTCTTCGACAGTTACTACCGCGCCCTAACGAAACAACGCACGGGCACCGAACTTTCCCATGACGGCAAGCTGGTGATTTATCCCTCCACCTCGATCGAACTCGCCGTGGGCGCGACCAATCCCATAGAGGTGATCTGCGGCCTCCGGCGTGTAACGGACGCACTCATCAATCTGCCCGATCCGCTCCTGCCAATCACGACGCAAAATCATCTTCAGGATTTTCAATCGGTCATTCCCGAACTCCCGAAAGGCCATGTGAATGGCAGCGAGGTTCTACTGCCGGCCGAGGCATCGGAAAAGGAATTCAATCTCTGGGAGCTACCCGAACTCTACGCCGCGTGGCCCTACCGCCTTGTCGGAGTGCTCCATCCCGAAACGCTCGACCTTGCCTGCACTACGTGGGAACACATCCCCAACCATCGGGCAAAGCTCTGCAAACAGGACCTCTCGTGGATGCCCGCCGTGGTGAACATGGCTGCTCTTGGACTCACCGCAGAAGCCGGGCGGCGGATTGTGGAAAAGCTCTCCAACCAGAAATCGCAGGTGCGCTTTCCCGCGTTCTTCGGCCCCGGTCACGACTGGCTGCCGGACCACAACTGGGGCGGCAGCGCCATGACCGGACTTCAGGAAATGCTTGTCGCTGCCGATCCGTTAGAAAGCAAACCCGCCCTGCTCCTCCCGGCCTGGCCCAACGAATGGGAGGTCGCCTTCAAGCTCCACGTCGCCAATCCGGCCATCATCGTGGGACACTACCGGAACGGGCGGCTCGTGGATTTTTGCACCGAGCCGTCTAAGCCACCGGCGTGAGCAGCTCGCCGCCTTGCAGAACGGCGGCGACGTTGTCGCAGGCGAGCTTGCGGCTGACGTCCAGCTTCACCGGTTGAGCGGGCACACCATTTTTCGACCGGCCATGATCCGGGGTGTGGGAGTCGTCTTCCTTGCCCCGGATTTTGCGTGTAATGCCGCGTAGGAGCACGTTCCAGCCGCGCAAGGGATGGCTGGATTACCCGCTCGCACGAAACCATTCCGCGTCCGTTAGGCACCGTTGGCGCGCGGATTGAACGGGATCACTTGCATTCCACTCCATTGAGGATCACCCGGCGCTTCTTGCGATCATAGGTGAGGGTGTTCTCCCACTGACCGTCCTTGGGCAGGATGCCGAACCATTTCTCCGCGATCTCGGGCGTGGTCAGTTCCCGGTAGTGTTTGAAGATGATCGACGCCGAGTTGCCAGCTTCAAGGGCCACCTGATCGGCACTCTGGACGATGGCGATGCGGTAACTGATGAATGAATCCCGTAGCACGTTGCGCGGCCACTTCATCTTGAGGGCGCGGGCCAGCGCGGGCACATGGGTTTGCAATTCCTTGGTCCGGACGATCTTCCCGTTCCTTTCAAGAGGTGTCAGCCAGGCGGCGAGGTTGTCGCTGATGGGAATCACACGGCGTGAGGCGGTCTTTGCCTGGCCAGCACGCACCTCAATGAACTTCCGATCCAGATCCACGGCTTGCCAGTCGAGCCGTTCGAGTTCGGCCATGCGGATCCCGGCAAAGGCACCGATGGCGAGGATGGGCACCAGCTCGGGCGGAGCATTGTGCAGCAGCTTTTCCATCTCCTCGGGTGAGAAGATCGTCGTGTCGTCGGATTTCACCCGCACCTGCTGGATCTGCTCGACGGCGGTGGTCTTCTCGTCCGGCAGGTAGTTCTGGGCCTTGGCGAAAGAGAAGAGCACCTTGATGCACCGAAGCATCGAATTGCGCGTGACCGCCACAATGTCCAACGACCGCAACCAGGCGTCCACATCTGGTCCGGTCACTTCGAGAATCGGTCCGGGGAACTTGGCTGCAAAGCGGTTCAGCGTGGTGCGAAGCTGGCCGAGATACTTGGTGCTCGCCCCGTCCTGTTCGCGGACCTTGAGAAGTTCGGCCACCACCTCCGGGACTGTGGCGCGGCGAACGATGTTGCCGAACATCTTCCCGTATTCCGTAGCCATCACCGACAGCGATTCAGTTCCGGCCAGGGTGCGGGCGCGGACGTAATCCTCCACGGCGGCATAGAGTGGAATCCCGAGTTTTTCCAGCAGGGTCTCAGCCGCTTTGAAACTGTCGCGCTCGTGCGGCTTGAGGTCCGTCACATGCTGCATGCCGGACTGGATTCGCCGCGCCACGAACAACGCCTCCTTTTTGGCGTCATCCAGGGTGTTGAACATTTTCCGCATCCGGCGGCCGTCCCGGTAGAAACTCACGGTGAAGCGGACCCGTCCCTTGGATTCCGTGCGATAGATTGGCACGGCTGCGGAGCCGGATTTCACGCTCGCCACCGGCCCTTGTTTCTTTTTGCCCTTGGAACGCCTTGTCTTTGAGCGGGTTGCAGAGTTCAAACCCGGATTTGTCGCCATTTTGTCGCCACCCTCGTTCATGGGGTGGGAAAGCGTGTCAACTGCGGCAATTTCCGCCGTCGTATCCCTTTGATTGTTAAAGAGAAGTGCTCGAAAGAGGACTCGAACCTCCACAGGTTTCCCTACTAGATCCTTAGTCTAGCGCGTCTACCAATTCCGCCATCCGAGCATCCGGTTGGGTGGGGGGCTTTGTTACGTTTCAGAGGCCGGACTTGGCAAGCGAATCTTTGCGAAAATTTGGTATTGGTCTTCGGTCTTTGTCAAAAATCCTGTTGTGCTCTCATTCCTGTTGGGGACGGATGGGCGTGAGGGTGAATTCCATTTGCTTGGAACCACGCAACACCTTCATTCGCGTCGCTTGCCCGGGGATCAGATAGAAAAACGCGTTGACGGCATCGGCGTAGTCGGAGATCTGCCGTGAACCGACGCGCAACAGGACATCACCCGGGCGGATGCCGGCTTCTGCTGCGGGGGAGTTGGGCAAGACCCGCACGATTCGCGGCGACTGGGATTCGGAATGGAGAGTGAGGCCGAGCCATCCGCAGACGAGGCGGCCGCCGTTGCAGACATCGCTCCGCACCCGATGCACGGCTTCGGCGGGAATTGCGTAGCCGGAGTTACCGCCCCCTGTGCCTTGAAAAACGATGGCCACCACGCGGCCATTGGAATCGATCAGGGGAGTGCCTGCCGGAGGGACGGCCTCATCGAAATTGACCCGCATGAGAGCGAGCGGCAAAACCTTGCCGCCGATCTGCTTAACCCAGCCGGTGGCAAGGCATTTGACGGGCCCGCCGGGAGTCATTGCGCGCAAGGCGGTGCCCACTGATCCGCGTGCATCCTCGAGCCATTCAGATGGAGCTGAAGCCGTCGTGCCATGAATTTGTAGAAAACCCAGCCGCGTGACGGGATCATGGCCGATGGTCCGGGCCGGGTCGTTGCGATTTCCCATTCGCAGGGCAGGTTGCATGGGATTGGCTCCCGGCGTCACGACGGTGACGAGCAATTGGGGGTCATTTACGGTAACCGCTACGGATTGGCAGGCAGCGCCATCCGGCAGGGCGGGATAGTTTGCGAGCAGTGGCTCGGCCGCGGCCAATGGCAGGGCTTGGATGGAAAGGCTCCAGAGTCCCCAAATCCATGCAATCATTCGTGCCGGCCGGCAACGAAGCGGGCATTCCTGATTTTCCATCTCGGAAATTCGGGAATCAGAACACCTGTTCGCCCACGCTGCCTTGAGTTGAGGGACTCAAGTCCAATTCGTCGAGTTGTTCGACGGGTGGCGCTTGCGGAACCACTTGGTAATTCACCGGTGAAGCCGGTGCATGCTGCACCTTGACACCCTGCGGGGTAAGGAAAAACACCACCGTGGCTGTGGCGTATGCCAATCCAGCACCGTAGGCCCATTTCGAGGGATCCAGATCGGCAAACCATGCCGAGATGCGACTGAAAAAATCCGAAAGCCCGGATTTCAGCACGGCCTGCTCGCGCTGGCGCTGATGGAATTCGCACAGAAAATCCTGCCAGTAGCCTTCCTCAGGACGCTCGAGGGCAAGCAGGTTTTCAATTTGTTCGACCGATGGTTTCATCGGCGATTGATAATTAGGATTTACAAAAGATCGGCCTTACACGCAAGAGAAATTTTAAAAAATTCAATACCTTTCATTCCAAGTATCCTGAAGGATGGACTGGAGTTGGAGGTGAGCGTAGTGGAGCCGCGAACGAATCGTGCCTTCGGAGGTTTTGAATACCTTGGCGATCTCCGCGTGGGACATGCCTTGGATATCAAACATCGTGACCACCATTCTGTGGGGTTCAGACAGCTTCTGCATGGCTTCGTTCAATTTAATCTGCAGCTCGTTGAGATTGGTCTGCTGCTCCGGATTGGCCTCGTGGGTGGTGTCGATGAGCGCCGGGTCGTGCTGTACGGAAGAATCCAACTCATTGAGGCTGAGACCTGATCGCCGCTTGCGCTTCTTGAGGAAATTGAGCGTGAGGTTGACCGCGATCTGATAGATCCAAGTGTAGAACGAGGAGTTGCCGCGGAAGCTTTTGAGCGACTGGTAGGCGCGGGCGAAGATCTCCTGCAGCAGGTCGTGGGTGTCCTCCTTGTGGGAGGTCATGTGATAGACCAAGCCGTAGAGCTTGTCGCCATATTTGAGGATCAGGGCATCGAACGCGCGGGTGTCGCCCTCGCGGGCGCGCGTGACGAGGTCCTGGTCAGGGTCGGGGGGACGGGACTGACGGAACATTCGGGTGGGTGTGGGTGTGCAGCGGTGCGATTTTACATGGATGATGCGGCGTGTAAAGGAATCACGGCCAGGGGCGAAGGTTCAAATGGGTGGCGCTCAAAAGGATGTTGTCTGGCCCCCGGGTGCTGCTTAGGGTGACGCCCGTTGCCGGTCCGCCGCGGCGGAAGGCATCCGATCCAAACACCACACTCCCATGGGCATTTTCAGCAAACCCCGCCTGCGCAGCCACGAGCGCCGTGAAGACATGCCGGAAGGCCTGTGGAACAAGTGCCCGGATTGCGGGGCGATGATCCACAATCTGGAACTGCAGCAGAACCTGCAGGTCTGCCCGCATTGCTCGCACCACTTCCTGCTCGATTCGCGCGAGCGCATCCTGATGCTGGCGGATTCCGGATCTTTTGAGGAAACCGACGCCGGCCTCGTTTCCGCCAACCCACTGGGATTCCAGGGCTACACGGAAAAAACCGCCATCCTGCGCGAAAAGACCGGCCTCGAGGACGCCGTGGTTTCCGGCCGCCTGACCATCGGCGGCCACAAGGCGATGATCGCGGTGATGGATTTCAAGTTTTTCGCCGGATCGATGGGTTCAGTGGTTGGCGAGAAAATCACCCGCACCATCGAGACGGCCATCGCCGAAAAGCGCGGCGTGATCATTGTTTCCGCCTCCTCGGGTGCGCGGATGCAGGAGGGCATGCTCTCTCTGATGCAGATGGCCAAAACCTGTGGTGCGCTGGCCCGCCTGGCCGAGGCGAAACTGCCTTACATTTCCCTGATGACGCATCCCACCACCGGTGGTGTGACGGCGTCGTTCGCAACCATCGGCGACATCAACCTGGCCGAGCCCAAGTGCATGATCGGTTTCGCCGGCCCGCGGGTGGTCAAGGAAACGACCCATCAGAACCTGCCGCCCGGATTCCAGACGGCGGAGTTCATGCTCGAGCACGGACTGATCGATGCGATCGTGGCGCGCACGAAAATGCGCGAGCGGCTTGTCAGTCTTCTGGGCTACATGATGCCGGCGTGAGGTGAAGAAGTGCCGAGTGATCAGTTATCAGTGGAAGAGATTGGACGCTGGCGGAGTTCGTCATGTTCAGAGGCTGAGCTCCTGTTTCATGACGCGCAGGAAGTCCGCTTCATTGGAGGGCCGTCCGTGGAGGATGCGTTTGTCGCCGATGAGCAGCTTCGGGAGCTTGTCGTTGCTTTGTGAAAAAGCGCGCCACGCGGCGATGTTGGATTCGATGGATTCTTCGATCCACGGGTCTGTTAGGGCAGTGGTGAGTTCGACTTCGGTCATGACCTCGAGCGCGAGTCGCTGTGCGGCTGATGCGGAGGGACCTGCGATGAGATTTTTGTGAAATCCGGCGAAGGACTCCGGCTTGCTGCGCCAAACCGCCAGTGCGATGCGCGTGATTTCACAGGAACCGGGATGCGCCTTGTTGGTTCCGAGATATGGGTTGCAGGAACCCTCCAGCGGCACCGGCATCAAGAGCACCGCCACACGGCTGGGCTGGCTTGCGACGAGCGCATCCATGTAGCCGGCCATCACCTGACAAGAGGCGCATTGGTAATCGAAGTATTCAACGATCACGCGCTCCGCACCGTGCGGGCCTATCCGCGGGTGTTCCGCGATCTGATAGACGATCCTGCCATCGTTAAAGGAAACGGTCGCGCCCTGTGGCTGCGTTGCCATGGTGCTTTGCCCGCCCTCGAGGCGGTGTCTGGATTTCACAGGGCCGAAAACCTGCATGGGGATGATGGCGAACACCGCGAGCCCGGCCCATGCGGAGACCCGGCGCAAGGCAACCGCTTTGCCTGACAGGATGCAGGAGAGAACAATCAGCAGACCGATGCCATGCGCCGTCATGCACCAGGGACAGAACTTCCCGAGGATGAATGCCTGCACCAGAATGAACCAGAGCGCGGCTCCGGCGATCCCGCCGAGCACTGGCAGGCGGAGAATTTCCAAGCGCCGGAAAAACGATAAGAGCAGCAGCACATAAATCAGAACACCGAATGCGGGGACCGGCACACCCAGCAGCGACGACCAGCGGGACGCGAGCACTTCATCGCAAGGCCCGCGGCCACAACCGGCGATGGCTGCATCACCCCAGGTGCGGGTGAGCAGGAAAATATTGAGGCACAGACCGGCGACGGCGAGCGCGGCGATCAGGACTCTTGCGGTGGAATGAGGCCTGATTGCGGGATTCATGATGCGGGAATGGCTTCGTCTTATTGAGACTGGCGGCTTGCGACAACGCCAAAACGCGGAGACGTTAGAGATGGCCAGCTCGATGCCACCCTCTGGCCGCTCACGGAGGATCTCCGGGTTGCTGGCTTCGAATTCCCGCGTTTGACAATAAGCCAGCCCTCGCTGCCGGTGGAAAGGCGGTGAGAGTCGGTGGCTGCCGGTTGCATGCGGAATGGGCTTTCGGGATTCGCGGGCGCTGTCTTGCCGCGCTTGGCGAATCGGCAGCTTATTTCTCCTGATTCCCGAGCCACATCCGCCACTGCTGCTCCGCTGTTGCGGCATCGATCCGGCGGTCTGCGGCGATGATCCGGTATTTCCTGTTGGAAACCGCCGGGTGCGCTTCGTCAAGTGGCAGCGCCTGATCCGCCACCGGGTTGAAATTCACGAACACCGCGCCGTTGTGGTTCTTGGAATCCCAGACGCGCAGTTTCTCTGGCTTGCCGGCCAGTTTCGCGGCAGCGCTCAGGATCAGGATGGAAACCGGGCCATCGGTGCCTTGCCCGTTGAGCAGCAGCCAGCGCGCGGGAGTGCCATTGGCGTCCTCGCGTCCCTTGCCCTCGCTGCTGGTCAGCATGCTGTTGTCCTTGTTCCATCCGGCCGGGCCGCGCAGCGAGAAACCGCTGTAATGATTGGGCATGATGTTCACCGGAAGATCCACGGCTTTTTGTCTCAGCGAAACATCCAGCGTGGTGGCATCCTTGCCCGCCGTGAGGCTCACGCGCGCCGTTTCATGAATCACCGGAACGGTGCCACCATCCGCTTTTTGGACCACCGTCTCGTTGGAAAACTCCCACTCGTGGCGACCCTCGTCTTGGGACAAGCTCTTCACGCTGCGGGCCCGGTGCGCTCCCTGTCCGTGCTGGACCTCCCAAGTGTTGTATTTCACGCCATCCACCTCGACAAACTTCCATGGCCACCACAAGCCGCAGTGGTGGACGTGGTCGGCGGGCTGGGTGCTGGTGCAGGCGAATCCCGAGGGCGTGCGCAGTTCGCCGACAAACGCGCTGAACTCCACCGCCTTGCCGCCTGCCGTGACGGATCGCGGCACGCCCTGCCATGAAAAGATCACGTTTCCGCCATCCCGGACCTCGACCTGCTCTGCTGGCATGACAGGAGCCAGAATGGATGCGATGGTGGAAATCATTGTTGGGATAAAACCGTGGCTCATCTTTATGTGCCGATTATCGCCCGGTGCCCAAATCGAGGCAAGTTGGCATTTCCCGGCTTTGCGATCACGGCAACCACACACCCTCCCTGTTTCAAACCGTGGCCGATACGATGGCTTCGCTCGACGAGGAAAAACACCAGCGGCTGGATGCCGCCATCGACAAGTTGCGGGCGCGCTATGGCAGGAAGGTGGTGTATTTCGGAGGCGTGCAGGAAAGCCGCGCCGAGGCGCCGATGCGCATCAGTTTCACCCACATTCCGGATCTGGAGATTGAGCGGGATTGATGTGAGGACCACCCCGCAATCCCGCTTGCCCCGCTGCGTGCTTCGGCCTAGTTTGCCCGTCCCATGCCGGATTGGATTGCACATAGCCCGCGCGGCCTGTCGGCCGTTTTGCTGGGATTGGTGATGGTTTTGATGCCGGTCCCTGCCGCGCATGGCCAGGCTGTGCCGCCGGTGGCACCCGCCCAGTTCGATCCTTCCGACGTCTATTTCCAAGGCTATCTGGCCACCCGCGCCGCCGAGGAACTTGAGGCCGCCGGAGACTTTTCCGGTGCGCTCGAACAACTGGAAAAAGCCAGCCAGTTGTTCAATGCCGTGAAAACCTACCACCCGGATTGGAAACCGGAAATGGTCGGCGGCCGCAGCTCCAAAACCATGGAAACCATCGACCGCGTGCGTCCGCTCGCCGAGGAGGAGATGCGCAAGAACCGCAACGCCGTGGCCGAGTTGGAAGGCGGTGTGAAAAAAACCGGCGAGCTGGTGGAGAACCCCATGCCACCCGTGCCTGGAGTGCTGGAGGTGGATCCGCTCGCCGCCCGCCGCCTGCAGGACGCCGAAACCGAACTCCAGCGCCTGCGCGGTCTCGCCAATGAAAACAGCGGCCCCCAAGCCCCACAGATCAGTGACCTGCAAACCCGGCTTCGCGCTGCGGAATCCACCGTGCAGAGCCTGCGCGCACGGCTCATGGCCGCTCCCGTGGAAAAGGAAATGACCGCACTCAACCGCCGCATCGAGACGCTTGAGCAGGAACGCGAGGCGATGGCCCTGGCACTCAACCAAAGCCGCAGCGCCCACACCGAGGCGATGGCCCGCATCGCCACGCTCGAAGCGGACCTCAATGCCATGCGCCAGAAGCAGACGGACCTCCAACGCAATTTGGAAACCGAACGCAAGGTGGCCAATTCCGTCGTCGCCGGTCAGCGGCGTCAGCTCGATGCGCTGGAACGCGAACTCACCAGGAAAAACGCCGAACTCACCAAGGCCAACGAGCGCATCACCGGCTTGATGAACGAGCTCACGGAAAGCCGCGAGGCATTTGCCCAGCTGCGCGACGAACGCGACTCGCTGCTGCGCGAGCGCGACCAGATGGCCGCCCTGCTCAAGCTCAACGAGGCCAGCCGCATCCAGGACCTCATCGAGCAAAACATGGCGCTTGCCCGCGACTTGCGCGTGGCCAACGAAAATGTGGACCGCCTGCACCGCGAGAGCAATGCCGACAAGGACGCCTACACCGAAGCCCTGCGCGACCTTGCCATCGCAAAATCCCAGATCAACCGGCTCCAACAGGACAAGCGCGAGCAGGAAAGCCGTCTTGCCGAACTCGAAAACCGCCTCAAAAACGAGGAACTTGCGCTCGCCCAAGGCAAGGTGGCAGCGGACCCGGCGGAGATCGAGATGCTGCGCGATATCATCAAACGCCAGCTCCGCGTCCAGGAACGCCGCCGCCAGGCGCGCGATCTGTTAGTAGAGGCCGCCAAGGAACTCGGCGCGCGCGACGAGCGTCTTGCCAAGGCCATCGAGTTGTTCGACGCGCAGGAAATCGCTCTCTCGCCCGAGGAACAGCGTCTGATCGCGGACAAGCAGGTGGACGGCGAGTTCGTCTCGCCCTTCGCCCGCGACCGCGCCAGCGTCAGCCGCGCCACCTCCGAGCTCAACCGCGACATCGCGGTGTTCGAGCGCACGGCGGAGAAATCGTTTCTTGCCGGCCGCCTGCTGCCGACCCGCGAGCTCTATCAGATGATCATCGAGCAACACCCGGGCCACACGCCTTCATTATGCAAGCTCGGCATCGTCCACCTGCGCCTCGAGGAACCCACCGCCGCCGTGGATGCGTTCCGTCGTGCCGTGGAATTGGATGCCGAAAACCCCTACGCCTCGCGGATGCTGGGCTTTTCCCTCATGCTGCTTGGCGATTTGCCGGCCGCCGAGCAGGCGGTCCGCCGCGCCGTCGAACTTGCTCCCACCGATGCCAAGAGCCAGACGCTGCTGGCCACCCTTTGCTACCGCCTCGGCCGCGCCGGCGAGGCGGAATCCCACTTCAAGGCCGCGATCAATGCCGATCCGTTGCCCAGCGAACCTTATTACAATCTCGCCCTCCTGTGCTCGCGCGACCGCCGCATGGAAGATGCGAGAAATTACTATCAACAAGCGCTTGAGCGCGGTGCCGTGCCGGATCCCGCGCTTGAGAAGAAGTTGGCCAAACCATGAGATTTTCCCGCTCCATTCTGTTGCCGCTGGCTCTTCTGGCTGCCTCTTGTGCGTCGGACCCGGGCGATTCCACTCCGCCAGAGGAACCCCGCAAGACACTGAGCCAGCGGCTCTCGGAGAGCAACGGCTACAAGCAGGATGCCGATGGCAACTGGGCACCGAAAAACGACAAGCGCAGCTCGTTCGAATCCCAGGGGGAATCACCCTACTTCAAGGGCGAATACGGCAAAAAGGAAGCCTACAAAACCGGCGAATATTCCAAAAAATCCTGGTGGGGAAACAAGGACTACAACCGCCAGTCTTATGCCGGAAACACCGACGGCAGCCGCTTCCAAAAAACCTCCCGCCTCGATGGCAAGGGTGCCCGTGAAAGCGGCAGCGCCGCCGATGTTTCGGATCCCTATCAGACCGGTAATTACGCCACCTCCGCTGCTCGCGAAGCATCCGAAAACGGCCTTTCCAAACCCTCCGACGCCGAGACCGATGTCCGCCGCCGCGTTTTCCAGCAACCGGATGTCATCGATTGGCGGGAACAGCGCTCGCTCAGTCTGGAGCAGTCGAAGGGGATTCTGGGGCGCTGACCGGTTCGGCATCCGCAACCGCGCGCGCCAGCGACTCCAGAAGCGCCTTTTTCAACGTTTCCCATCGCCACGGCCGGCCTTCCAGAAAGAAACTCTGCGAAACGGTCAAGCGCACCTGCGCATACTGGTCCGCCGGAAACTCACCTTGCAGGAAGGCCTCCAAAGCGGACGGCGTCGAGCCCCGCACGTGCAGCACGTCGATCTCCGCATTTCTCAGATGACCGCGCCAGGCGGCGGCCATGTTTTCCGCGAGCGGTGCCGCAGCCGGGGTTTCCAGCAACAGCCGGCCGTCGATTTCCGGGGATGTGTGGATCATCAGATGCAGCACCGCGGCATGGCGCCGCAAGTCCTCCGCGATCCGCTGGCAAAGCTGGCTGCGGAACGGCCGCTCATGGCGGTCGATGATTTTCACCCGCGTGGTTTCCGGCAGTTGCAGCGAAAACCTGCTCCAGCGCTCCCCGCCAGTCTTCTCCAAATCGATCAGCAGGCGCGTCACATCGCCATGCACCAGCGGTGTGCGGAATTTCATGGCGAAGGCCTGCGCCAGATTCAGCGAACCCGGCTCCCAGCCTTCGGTTGAGGCCACCACCTCCTCCGAGCCGCGGAACAGCTCCCGATACGCCTCCGGCACCGCGCAGGTCGCGTGCTCGCAACTGAAAAGATAAGTCGTCATGCGCTCAATCGGCTCTTGCCGGACCATCCCACCACGCCCCCGCCACATCCACCAGCATGGAAATTGATTCCTGTGCCATCAAGGTTTTGCAGGAGATTGAAAGGGGTGGGGAAAGGCTGTTATTTGGGAAGGTGGCGATATTTTTCTCGTCCTTGCGCCCCGTCCTCGCCCACTTTCCCGCCGCCATGCTCAAGGCCGGAATCGTAGGACTGCCAAACGTCGGGAAATCGACCCTTTTCAATGCCGTCACCCGCACGCGGAAAGCGGAGGCGGCGAACTATCCCTTCTGCACCATCGATCCGAACGTCGGCATCGTCACCGTGCCAGACTCCCGGCTCGCCGTGCTTTCCAAAATCTCCGGCTCGCTGAAACTCGTGCCCACCGCCATCGAGTTTGTGGACATCGCAGGCTTGGTGAAAGGCGCCTCAGAAGGCGCGGGCCTCGGCAACCAGTTCCTCGCCAACATCCGCGAGACCGACGCCATCGTCCAGGTCGTCCGTTGTTTCGAAAACGACGACATCATCCACGAACTCGGCACCGTCGATCCGATCCGCGACATTGAGATCATCCACTCCGAGCTGATCCTCGCCGACATGGCATCGCTCGAAAAACGCCGCAACACCCGCGAGAAAAAAGCCAAGGGCGGCGACAAGGAGGCGAAGAAGGAAGTCGAACTCATCGACATCATCATGCCGCATCTCGATCAGGGCAAACCCGCGCTGACCATCCAGTTCAGCGACGAGGACGCGGCCATCGTGAAGGACTTCTTCCTGCTCTCCTCCAAGCGCACGATCTACGCCTGCAACGTCAGCGAAGACGAACTCGCCGCAGCCACGGAAAACCCGGATTCACACGCCCAGGTCGCGCGCGTCCGCAAGTTCGCCGCCGAACACAGCGGCTCGGAAGCCGTGGTCATCTCCGCCCGCATCGAAGAAGAACTCAGCGAACTCTCGCATGAAGAAGCCGCCGAGTTTCTCAAGGACATGGGCGTGACCGACTCCGGCGTTTCCGCGCTGATCCGCGCCGTTTATCATCTGTTAGGACTGCGTACTTATCTAACAACCGGCGTTCAGGAAACCCGCGCCTGGACCATCCACGAGGGCGACAAGGCTCCCGCCGCCGCCGGCGTGATCCACACCGACTTCGAACGCGGCTTCATCGCGGCGGAAGTCGTGCACTACGACGACCTCGTCACCCTCGGCTCCAAGAACGCCGCGAAAGAAGCCGGCAAGCTGCGCATCGAAGGCAAGGAATACGTCGTCAAGGACGGAGACGTCATCGAGTTCCGCTTCAACGTGAGCAAGTAGCATTCATCAGCTCCTCGATTTCCTCCGCTTCGATCGGGATGGTGGCCATGAGGTCGATGTTGCGCTCCTTGCCGATGAGCATGTCGTTCTCGATGCGGATGCCGAGGTTTTCCTCGCGGATGTAAATGCCGGGTTCGATGGTGAGCACCATGCCTTCCGCGATGGGTTCGTGCGGCGGCGAGACGTCATGGACGTCCAGCCCGAGGTGGTGCGAGGTGCCGTGCATGAAATACTTTTTCACCAGCGGCTTGTCGGGTCCTTGGTCCTTGGCTTCCCTGGCGCTGAAGAGCCCGAGCCCCACGAGTTCGCGCTCCATCAGCACGAGCACTTGCTTGTGATAGTCCGTCGGAGTGATTCCGGGGCGCAGCAGTTCGTTCGCGCCGCGGAAGACACGCAGCACGGCGTCATAAACCTGGCGCTGGCGTTTTGAAAAGCGGCCGTTCACCGGCACGGCGCGGGTGAGGTCCGAGTTCCAGCCGGCGTATTCCGCGGCCACGTCGAGCAGCAGGATTTCGCCATCGAGGCAGGGTTTGTTGTTTTCCACATAATGCAGCACGCATGAGCTGCCGCCGGAGCCGATGATGGGCGTGTAGGCGAAGCCGCGCGATCCGCGGCGCACGAATTCATGCAAGAGCTCGGCTTCGATTTCCCACTCGCCGACACCCGGTTTGATGAATCCCAACACGCGCCGGAAACCGGCCTCGGTGATGTCGCAGGCTTTTTGGATCATGCGGATTTCCTCCGGTGCCTTGCTCACGCGCAGGCGGTGCATCAAGGGGGCGAGACGCTCGTAGCGGTGCAGCGGGTAGCGGGCCTGGCAGTCCTTGATGAATCGGGCGTTGCGGGTTTCCACCACGTTGGCCGCGCGCGGGTGTTCGTTGGTGGAAAGGTAAATGTGGTCCGCCTGCGTCACCATGCGGTGCAGGAAACTTTCAAAGGCGTTGGTCCACTCGATGCGCTCGATGCCGCTGACCGCGCGGGCTTGTTCCTTGGTGAGCTTGGCCCCTTCCCAAATGGCGATGTGTTCATTGGTTTCGCGCACGAAAAGAATTTCGCGCTCCTTGGGATCAACCGCATCCGGCAGCAGGACCAGCGTGGTTTCCTCCTGGTCCACACCGGTGAGATGGAAGAGATCGCCGTTTTGCTTGAAGGGCATCGTGCCGTCCGCGTTGGTTGGATAGATGTCATTCGAGTGGAGGATCACCATGCTGTTAGGCTTGAGGAGGCCGCGCAGTTTTTTGCGGTTGCGGATGAAAAACTCCGGGGAAATCGGTTCGTGTCGCACGCCGTCACTTCATGGCATTCCGCTGCGGCGGGCAATGCGGATTTTCGGAGCCGCGGCATTGCTGGTCGAGCACCATGAAAGCTCCGCCAGCAGCATTCTCATCGCACAACTCGCGGTCAGCCGGGTGTTGCGGATCGTGGAGTCCGCGCAGGAATGCGGCCAGCGTCTGGAGTTGGTTTCCACAGGTCCAAGGCGCGCTCCAATCGACGAGATCGGTGAAATTGACATCCGCGGTCAGATCCTGGCGGCCGGGATTCTGATAGATCGCGGCATCTTCGATGCGTTGTTGCAGCAGGTAGCCGCGCAGGGTGCCGCGCGGCCGGCGTTGATAGAGAGTCTCGGCGGTGGAGCCGTAATCGATGGTAAGCATGCGGCCGGTTTTCCAGAGCGGCAGCCAGCCGGCGAGCCAGTGGCGGTAGGAATCGTGCACTTCGATGCGCTGGCCCGGCGGATGGTTGTCGCGAAATCCGGACGACATCGGCAGCGGGGCAGGGGACATCAGGGATTCGGCGGGTTTTCCGGCGGAATCAAAAGCGACTGCGATTTCCTGCCAGCTGTCGGCTGATTTTTCAAACAGGCGCACCGGGAAGGCATCGACGAGTTCGTTGGAGAAAATGACGGCTCTTCCATCACAGGCGGCGAGTGCGGCGGCGGGGGATTCGTGCCAGCGTGCGCGGCGGCCGAGTTGCTTTTCCTGGATTTCGGCGAGCGGGGCGGAGGTCTCCACGAGGTGGAGCTGTGTTTTCCACCGGACGTGCCACGGCAGATGCTTGAGCACGTTGGCAGCGAGCCGACCTTCGCCAGGACCGATTTCGATGAGATCCCGGCAGCCGGTTTCGCGCAGTGCCCGCGCAGCCCATGCGGCGATCCCGCGGGCGAGCGATTCCGAGAGCATTGGCGCGGTGGTGAAATCCCCGCCGCGGCCGATACCGGGGATGCGGCGCGAATAGTAGCCGCACTGGGGGGCGTAGAGCGCCCGGCGCATGAATTCCTCAAAGGCGATGGGCGGGGCGGGCTGCATCCTCAAACAAAACAACCGCGTTCCTTGCGGAGCGCGGTTTTGGATGAAATTTCGCTAGGCGGTCTGCAATCAGGCTTGTGCCGCTGCGGTGCGGGCCTTGCGGATCATGCTGTTGACCGTTTCCGAGGGCTTGGCACCCACGGCGAGCCACTTGTCGGCGAGTGCCAGGTCAATTTCGAAATTGGTGCCTTCCTTGAGCGGATCGTAAGTGCCGAGTTGCTCGATGTAGCGGCCGTCGCGGCGCTTGCGGCTGTCCACGGCAACGATTTTGTAATAAGGGCGGTCCTTGGTGCCCTTGCGGTTGAGTCGGATGGATACGGACATGATGAAAAAGTCGAATGGGTGCGCCCGGCAGCGGGCGGGGGCGGAAATTGGAGAATCCCGGCGGCCTTGCCAAGCAGAATCTTGCTGAAATTTATCCCACTGCGTTTGGCTGCTTGTCTGCGGAACCGCCGGTTTTTGGCAGGGTGATGAAAAATTTGGTTTCGCGGCCGGGCACGGAGGTGACGGTGATCGTGCCGCCATGTGCCTCGATGGCGCGCTTGACGATCGATAGGCCTAGGCCGGTGCCTTTGATTTCCTGCTGGGAGTGGTGTTTTTCCACGCGGTAGAAGCGGCGGAAAATGTGCGGAAGGTCGGCGCTGGGGATGCCGATGCCGTTGTCGGCCACCCAGATGTGATGGGAATCACCAGCGGTTTCGCAGCCGATTTCCACCCGCAGACCGGGGTGCGGATTTTGTTTGAGGGCGTTTTCGACCAGGTTGAAGAGCACCTGGGTCCAGTAGAAGCGGTCGCCGTGCAGGATGAGTCCTTCATCGGGCATGAGCACGAGGATTTCCGCCTGCTGGCTGCGGATGAGTGATTCGAGGCGCTCGAGCACGTCCTTGATGCAGGAGCGAAAACGGAATGGCTCGATCTTGAGTGCGGCGGCCTCGCCGGATTCCAGGCGGGAAATGACCAGCATGTCCTCGACGATGCGCGAGATGCGGTCCGCGTGCTTGCGCATTACGGAGAGGAAACGCCGCGCCATCTGCGGATCGTCCACCATGTCGTCATCCAATAGGTTTTCAAGGTAGCCGTTAATGATGGCCATGGGGGTGCGCAGTTCGTGGGAGGCGTTGGCCACGAAGTCCTTGCGGATTTGCTCGGTCTGGTGCTCGGTGGTCATGTCGCGGAGGATGAGACGGGTGGTGGGTTCTCCTCCCTCGTGGGTGGGCAGGCGGGCGGCGTCGATGATCCAGGCGTTGACACCGCGGGTTTCCAAGTCGCCGCGTGGCGAGGTTTGTTGCGGCAGGACCACCCGCGCCTGGGTGGGCTCGCCGGTTTCGAGGCAGTGCATCGGGGCCTCGGCGAGGCGGGGATCTGGCAGGGTTTCGAGCACCGGGCGGCCGACGAGTTCCCGTTTGCCGAAAAGTTCGCGAGCCGCAGCGTTGGCGAAGCAGATCCTGCCATCGGAGTCCACCAGCAGGAATGCGTCGCCGAGGGCGTCGAGCAGACGGTCGCGTTCTTCGTGCGCGTCGCGGATCTGCTGCTGGAGGCGGCCATTGGAGGCGTTGGATTCTAGCTGAAATCGGTTTTGCAAAGCCCGCAAGCGGGTGTTTTTCCTCGCGAGGATCGCGGCACCTGCAAGGGCGGCGACGGCGATGAGGATGGCGGTTTCCGTGATCATTCTTCGGCTTTCGCCACTCGGTAGCCGACACCACGCACGGTTTCAATCCAAGAGCCATGGGAACCGAGTTTTTGGCGCAGCCGCTTCATGTGAGTGTCGAGCGTGCGGCTGTGAGCGGCATCGCTGTAGCCCCAGATGGTGCGCAGCAAATCATTGCGGTCTTGCTGCCTGCCGGCCCGCTCGCAGAGGAAAAGCAGCAATTTGAACTCGGTGGAGGTGAGTTCGGCGGGTTCGTTCTCGATGTAAAACTTGAGCGCGTTTTTATCGAAACGAAACGGTCCGTGGCTGAAATCAACCGAACCCGGTGCCGCGTCCGTGCGCTTGAGGATGGCCTGCACCCGCAGCAGCAATTCCTTGGGGCTGAATGGCTTGGTGAGGTAATCGTCCGCACCGGCTTCGAGGCCCTGGATGCGGTCCTCGGTCTGGGCGCGGGCGGTGAGCATGATCACGGGGATGCCGACCGTGCGGGAGTCGCGGCGCAATTCGCGGAAAACGCCGTAGCCGTCGCGCCCGGGCAGCATCAGATCCAGCACTATCAGGTCCGGCCGCTCGCGTAGTGCTGCTTCCGTACCCTCGATTCCGTCGTGGGCCTTGAGCACCTCGTATCCGGCCCGTTGGAGATTGAAGCCGATCAGGTCAGCGATGTCCTGTTCGTCCTCGATAATCAAAATGCGTTGCATTGCGTGCGGAATGTAGCGGGGGTATTCCTGTAATCGGAATGCGCCGCGTGTGACGATTCGGTCACAAAAGGTCCTTGCTGATCACGCTGCCGGGCGAGGTGGTTCGGGCGATACCGATTTTGACACCGGCTTCCAGCGAGGTGTTGACGCCGGTGCGCACGCCGTCGCCGAGAATCGCGCCAAGCTTGAGACGGCCGGTGTTGACGGGTTTTCCGCGCACGATGGAAACGTGGTGGCGGCCGTCGTGGCGGTGGTTTTCGGTGCAGGTGCCGGCACCGAGGGTGACGTGAGTGCCGATGATCGAGTCACCCACGTAGCATTGGCGGGAAATGTAGGTGTTGTTGTAGATGATGGAGTTTTTCACTTCCGCGCCGTTTCCGACGTAGCAATTCGATCCAATGCTGGTGGCACCGCGAATGTAGGCGTTCGGGCCGATCTGGCTGTTGGCGCCAATCAGCACGGGGCCTTCGATCACCGTGCCGGGAAGGATGCGCGAGCCATTGCCGAGGCGCACCACGCCCGAAATGCTGGCCAGCGGGCTGACCTCGCCGAGCAGCGAGGTTTCATCCATCAGCGCGAGCACCTCCTCATTCATGCGCAGCAGGTCCCATGGGTAAATGACGGGGAAACAAGAGGCGTCGGTGACGATTTTGTCCACGCAATCGACAGGATTGGCGGAACCTTTCCATGCCAGCGTGTTGCCTTCGGTATCCAGCAGGCAGGCGGAATTCGGGTTGCGGCCGAGCAGCAGCAGCGCGCCGAGCTCGATCCAGTTGTCGAGCGGAATGCGCAGCGTGCGCGGCCCGGCCTCCTTGGGATCCACCAATTGCAGACCGGCGCGGCGGAGGTCGGCCGCCAGCAGGTCGCGCATCGGCAGGTTGGCGATCAAGCACGCGCCGAGATCGCGGTTGGAGGTGATCGGGGCGCAAAGCGCGGGGTTGCGCGGAGGTAGGAGGGTTGCCTGCATGGGTTGTCTGCAGTTCATCACGATCCTGCCGCCGCTTCACGCAAATTTTGTGGAATTTTTTCTCCAAAATCCGGACCTGTGCTCCCGTTTTCCGGCATCGATGGTGATCGCTCTGCAAAACAAATTCCAGGCAGCCAGTCATTGCAGGGAGCGCCGTCAAGCGCGCCAACCCGAGCAACGGCAGCAGTGCCTCCACGGCGGATGCGCGGGTGATGATCTGATGGAACAGAGCGGTGGAAAATTCGTATTGATGGATTCGCCAGCCCCTGCGGCAAAGGTTCGTTTCATTTGCCACGCTGCGGTTTTTCGGGAAGCCTGCGTGCCCATGAAAATGCACCGCATCCTCGCCGAAGCCGCCGCCGGCATTGTGAAATCCGTTTTCAAGGAGCACAAGGTGCTGGATCACGAGCTGGCAGCCGCCTTCGAGGAGAATCCGAAGTGGGGCAAGCGCGACCGGAGTTTCATCGCCGAAACGGTCTTCGAAGTGGTGCGTTGGAAGCGCGCGCTTTCGTTTCTAACAGACAGCGTCGAGACCGATGCCATCTGCGCCGCGCAGTGGGTGCGGATGGGCTATGAGATCCCGGATTGGTGGTCATACAAGGGGCTCGGCGCGGCGGAGATCATCGCCCGTGAGGCGGAGCTCGCCTTGCAATCGCGGGCCGTGCGCGAGTCGATCCCGGACTGGATCGACGAACTCGGAGCCGCCGAACTCGGCGCGGCATGGGATGCGGAAATCGCCGCGCTCAACCGTCGTGCGCCGGTTTTCCTGCGGGTCAACACGCTCAGGAACACCCGCGCGGAGGCGATCGCATGGCTCGCCGCCGCAGGTTTGGAGGCCGCCGAGGTACCCGGCCTGCCGGATGCGCTGGTGCTGCCGCCGGGCAAGGCGCTGCCGAAAGCGATGCGCGCCGATGGCAGGTTGGAAATCCAGGATGCCGGTTCGCAGATGATCGCACCGTTGTTGGATCCCCAGCCGGGCGAGCGCGTCATCGATGCCTGCTCCGGTGCCGGCGGCAAGGCGCTGCACATCGCCGCGTTGATGCGCAACGACGGCCGCGTTTTCGCCATGGATGTGGATGCCCGGAAACTCGCCGAACTCGAACGCCGGGCGAAACGCGCGGGTGCCACCTGCGTGAAAACCAAACCCATCACGCAAACCACTCCCGCCGATTTCGCGGGCATCGCGGACCGCCTGCTGATCGATGCTCCCTGCTCCGGTCTCGGCACCTTGAAGCGCCAGCCCGATCTCAAGTGGCGGCTCAAGCCCGCGCAGCTCGAACGCGTCCGCAGTCTGCAGAAGGAGCTGCTGGAAAGTTATGCAATCATGCTCAAGCCCGGCGGGCGGCTGGTCTATGCCACCTGCTCGATCCTGCCGTCGGAAAACCGCGCGGCGGTGGACTCGCTGTTGGAAAAGGGCGGCTTCGACTTGTTAGAGGCGCGCCCGGTTTCTCCCGCGGCGACCGGTTTCGACGGGTTTTATGCCGCGGCGCTGATGAAAAAGTGATGACGGAGCGCGGACTTCAGTCCGCGGGAATTTCCCCATCTGCTCTGACGGACTGAAGTCCGCGCTCCAGTTTTCACCCGAGCACGTCGTCCATCGCATCGATGAGTTCCTGCATCGTCGCGCGGGTTTCGTTGCCCATGTTGGAGATCCGGAAGGTGAGTCCCTTGATCTTGCCGTAGCCGCCGTTGATGACGAAGCCGTGCTTGGACTTGAGGGTCTTGATGAAGTTCGCCTGATCGAATCCGGCGGGCGTGTGGAAACAGGTGAGGGAAACCGATTGATTGCCCGCAGGAGCGAAGTTTTTGAAGCCGTGGCGTGCTCCCCACTCATGGATCATCGCGTTGTTCGCCATGTGGCGGGCGAAGCGGTTTTTGATGCCCTCGGCCTCGATCACGCCCATGATGTGCTGCAAGCCGAAGATCAGCGAGATCGCCGGGGTGGATGGTGTGTTGTTCTTGGCTGCGTTTTTGGCGAACTCGATGAAATCAAAGTAATACCCGCGGTTGGGCATGGCTTCGGCGCGTTCGAGCGCCTCCTGCGAGCAGGCGAAAACCGAGAGGCCCGGCGGCAGCGCCAGCGCCTTCTGCACGCCGGCCAGCAGCACGTCGATGCCCAGCTTGTCCATCTCGATCGGCACGGCGGAAAACGAAGACACCGAATCGACCACCAACAACACGCCGGGGAAGGTTTTCACCACCTTGGCGATGCCTTCGAGGTCGTTCATCACGCCGGTGGAGGTTTCGTTGTGGATCAGCGTGACGAGGTCGAAGCCGCCTTCCTCGAGCTTCGCCTTCACAGCCGCGGGGGAAATCGCTTCGCCCCATTCCACCTGCACCTTGTCGGCTTGAAGGCCCATGCTCTTGGCGACGCTATACCATTTGTCGGAAAACGCGCCGCAGCAGAGATTGAGAACTTTTTTCGCGCAGAGGTTTTTCAGCGAGGCTTCCATCACGCCCCATGCGGACGAGGTTGAAAGAAAGAACGGGCGGGTGGTGCCGCCGAGTTTTTGCAACATCGGCTGGGTGGAGGCATAGAGTTCCTCGAACTCCTTGCCGCGGTGGCCGATCATCGGCTGGCTCATCGCGCAATAGGTTTCCTTGGAGACGTCGATTGGTCCGGGAATGAAGAGTTTGGCCATGGGAGTGGTGGTGGATAGTGGATTGGAGATGTTGTTAGAGCAGATTGTAGGATTCGAGCAGGGCGGTGAGCTTGGCGGTGTGATCCACGCTGAGGGGGGCGAGCGGCAGGCGGAACTCCGGTGTGCAATGGCCTTGCAGGGCCACGGCAGTCTTGATCGGCACCGGGTTCACATCCAGCGACATCAGCCCGCGCATCAGCGGGTAGTATTGCTTGTGGAGGACGAGCGCCTCGTCGAACGAGCCGTTGAGGCAGGCACGCACCAAGCGCGCCATGACATCCGGGATCAGGTTGGAGGCCACCGAAACGAGGCCGCAGGCACCGCAGGCGATGAACGGCAGGGTGAGCGGATCGTCGCCGCAAAGGACGCCGAAATCATCGGGCACGGCCTGCACCAATTGGTTTACGCGGTCCACCGAGCCACCGGCCTCCTTGATGGCCACGATATTCGGGAAATCCGCCGCCAGCCGGGCGGTGGTTTCCGGGGAAATCTCGATCACCGAGCGGCCGGGCACGCTGTAAAGCATGATCGGCAGGTTGGTGCATTCGGCGATTGCCTTGAAATGGAGGTAGAGCCCTTCCTGTGAGGGCTTGTTGTAATACGGGCAAACCTGCAACGAGCCGGTGGCACCGAGCTTCTCGGCGGCCTCGGTGAGCTCGATCGCCTCGGCAGTGGCATTCGCACCGGTGCCGGCGAGCACCTCACAGCGGCCGGCGGCGAATTCGACCGCGAGACGGATCACTTCGATGTGCTCATCGGTGTCGAGGGTTGGGGACTCACCGGTGGTTCCCACAGGGACGATACCATCCACGCCGCCGGCGATCTGTCGATCGATGAGGGCCTGGAACGCGGGAGCATCGATGGCTCCGTCGCGAAAGGGGGTAATGAGAGCGGTGTAAGTGCCGGAAAAACGCATGGCGCGGGGAGAATGCCCCATCCGCGCCGCAGGTCAAAGCCGGAGTTTCGATCCTGAAAATCATTGCTTGTGATGGGTGCCGGGGATCACATTCCGGCCATGCGTCCGCACTCACGGCAGATTCTCACGGTGGAGGAAACTTTTGGCCGCAACGGCTGGCATTGCGAGTTGGTCGAGGGCCGAGATGTCCTGCGCGCCGGCTTCGAGGCCCACCACACCCGCGTCGATCTGATCGCCCAGGCCCATCCGCAGCTCAACGCGCTGGTGATCGTCTCGGAATCGCCGATGGAGTTCGACGATGAGCACCTGCCGGTCCTGCTCGAGTTGCTGGCCCATGCGAACAAACAACTCACGCTGGGTGGTTTCGAATACGACATCGACCGCGCGATGCTTGTTTTCCGCATCACCAACCTTTTCGACCGCGAGGTGTTCGATGCGGACATCGTGGCTTCGATGGTCCACTGCGCGATTGCCGAGCTCGACCGCATCGTGCCCTACGCGGCGATCGTGCGCGGCACTCCGGCCGACCTGCTGGATGATCTCGATCTCAAGCGCCTGCTGATGCGCGAGGATGTGATCCCGCCGGTGCCTGGCGAGGAAGAAGAGGAGGAATATTGAGGAGAAACACGTGGCCCAGGCAACTTGCGGATTATGTGTGCGGCCGCACGAATAATCCGCAAGTTGCGGGCGGGGTGACTGCGCTGGGTTGGTTCCACTACTTCCACTCGCAGAGCGATTCCAGATAAGCCGCCGAGCCGTCGCGCAGCCAGCCGTCGAGCTGGGCGGGCTCCTTGAGCTGTTGGCCCCGCAGGCGCGGCACCGCCAGATAGCGGGTCTCGATGGACGGAAGCTGGCTCATGTCCACCCACAGCTTCTCGAACTGGCAAACGGGGAAAACATCCTCCTGGCCGTGGCCCCAGCGTTTTTTCACGTCCTTGAGTGTGATGTAAGTGGGCATTCTCGCCGCCAGCATGCGGATCGCGGCGGCGGTTTTCGCTTCGTCTGTGAGATCGGCCCGGGTGAGCTTGAAGGCGGCGAGCAGCGCGTCGATGTCGATCCAGCAGGTGTTGGAGTTGTAATAAGTGAGATGGAACTCGTCCTCCTCATGCGGCATGGCAAGGCCCTCGACCAACCGGAGTTGGCCATTGACGCGGGCGAGGCCGCCGCCGCGGTCTTCCAGGCGGCGGGTGATGACCTCGAAGGTGAGGCCGGCACCGCTGGCGAGGTGGCGGCCTAACAACGCGGGATCGACGTTCATGCCGACGGTGTCGATGTTGTGCATGACCAGCGTCTTGAGCTGCGGGCGTTCCTCCAACAAATGGGCGAGCGTGCCGTTGCGCAGCAGGTTGGGCACCTCATACCAGTGGCCGACGGGATGCAGGCACTGGAGCGGCAGGTTGTCGGTGTAATCGGCCGCCTCGCCGGCGGATTGCGCCCAGCCGATGAGTGCGATGCGCAGGCTGTCGCGGACTTTCTGCTGCTGCACGTCGAGCGTCTGTTGCTGGATCTCCTCCCAGGCGAAGCGCAGGTCGCGCACGGTGGGAATCATGCGCAGGCCGATCGACTTGCCTTCTGATAGAACCAGCGGCCCTTCGTAGCTGAAGTTGTTATATTCTTCGAGGAAACGGCTGGTCACCTCGTGCGAGAAATAACTGGTGGTAAAGATGTGGGGCAGGGGAGTGCCGCATTCGCGCGCGGTCTTGCGGCTTTTTGCGAGGTGGGTTTCGACGAACGAGCGGTGCCGACCGCCGAGTCTGCAGAACGGGTTGAGCGCCTTGACCACGCCCGCGCCCTGCGTCCAGCGCGAACCGGCGCCGGCGGCCAGCGTGACCACGGCGACCTCGCCGTTTTTCAAAGCTTCCATGCCGCGTGCGTGGTCGTCCTTGGTGAGGGCGGATGAATCGGTTAGATCGCCGGCTTTCACGTCCTCGATCACGCTGTTGGCGGGCAGGCGGTTCTGGGCGAGGCCGATGCGCCCGGCGCGCAGATCGTCGCGGATGTGTTCGTGGGCGCTGCGGTCGAAACCGTATTTTTCGAGATAATAACCAAGGGTTTCGCCGCTTCTGCTGTCTTCCCCGACGCGTGGGAAAATCGAATCGAACAAGGTGCGCACCATGCCCTGGAGTTCGGGCCGCGTGCGGCAGGCGTCGGCGAATTGGTCGAGCTCGGCGAGGCGCGCCGGGCCGAGCGCGCGGCGGTCCATGCGAAGGAGCGCGGGCATGGT
>CAXNHR010000013.1:0-28847 GCA_964202135.1 Luteolibacter sp.
TTGCTCTCCAGCAGAGCCCTATCCGTTCCGGCGGTGAGCCGAACGGGAAACAATGGATGCGAGGATGCCAGAGCAATCGGCCATCCGGTGAAGTAATCCACTTTTGCTCAGTTTAATTCTGTCCACTTTTGCTCAGCCCGCCACAGAATCAAGATCCATGGCATTCTCCCCTTGTCGCCAGCAGCACTGCCATGTTCCCCACCGAAATCTCCAATCTCCCCGGCCAGATCGAAGCCGCCCTCCAGTTCCTCCGCTTTACCGAGGAAATCCAGCACCCGCATTCCTTCGACAGCACGCCCGGCCAGGGCCGCGACCTCACCCGCACCGAACTCGAAGTGAAAGACTCCGCTCTCACGGTGCTGCTGGAATACTTCAACCATCCTGTCCCGGCACCTTACCATCACCACCCGGCCAATCCACCCCAAGGAGGGGCGGACTCCGATCCGCCCAAGACCATGCTCAGCCAATGAACCAGCACACCGCACATCCCATTCTCCCCACATGGACCACGGCGAATCGGAGTATCGCCGCTCCTTGATTCCACCCCCATTCCCATGACAGCCACCTTCCCAAGCTCGGCCCCATCCGCCACCGCGAAGATCCCCACCTTCGCCGTGGGCAACGTGGTGCGCGTCCAGCACAACACGAGCCTCTTCAAGATCCATTCGCCCGCCGCATGGAGCGACGACGATCACCAGACGCCTACTTTCTACAACCTCACCGGGCCAAGCGGCCAACTCCACCGGATGGTGCCCGTCGAGCGCCTGATCCTCCGCGTGGACACCATGGGTGCGGCAAGGTATGCGGATCGGGAGTTTCAAGCCATCGTCGGAAACCACGAACCCCGGGTGAAGCACACGCACTGCTGGCGATGCGCGATGGAAATCAGCCATTTCACCACCAAAGTCTGCCCGAAGTGCGAAGGACTGAGGTGCAAATGCGGCGGCTGCCAGCTGCAGCTGGCCATACGCCTCTCGCTCCACTGGTCGCGGAACAGACGTCGCTTTTTAACCGTTACGACTTCCTCACACGATGAAACCCAAACTCATCACAAAGTTCATCGGCAAAAACATGACAAGCTCCGCTGAGAAAAAGTTCTTCGTCAGTTTTCTCAAGGGTCTGCTTTAGTTTTACGGGAATATCCATGGTGAATATTTAAGTCGTGATGTTTCGGGTCAGCGTGTCGGGTCAGATTTTGCATTTTAATTTTTTCAGCGAGCATTTCTCCCTTCTGCTCCAAGATTCCGCAGCAGATTCCGCCCTAGGTCGTAAGCGTAGAGGCTGGTGGGGACGAACTCGATGGTGACGCCATCCACGGTCTTCACCGCGCTGATGGTTTTGGTGGTGACCATGCAGGCGCTGTCGTCCAGCGGATTGACCGGGAGCCGGTGTTCCTTGGCGAAAGCGACGAGGTGGCGCAGTTGTTTGGCATCGCTGGCCGGTCGATCGGTCCATTTGACCTCGACACACCACGCGGGTTTCTGGGTGGCGGGGTCGAGGCTGACGATGTCGATTTCCCCGTTGGTCCAGCGGGCGTAGTGGAGGCGGGAAATCAGGTCCGAGTCATGGAACCACTGACAGTAAATCGCGGTTTCGGCGAGGGCTCCCATCGCCTGGTCGTCCCCGGCGAGGCGGCCGAAGAGGGCTGCGCGCATTGTGGGATTGGTGAGATAGACCTTGAAGGCGGTGGCGCGCTCGAAGCGGCGGGCGGAGCGGTCGATGCGCTCGATGCGGCGGATCAGGAAGGCGGCTTCGAGATACTCGATGTAGCGGCGCAGCGTGGTTTTCGCCACGCCGGACGATTGGGACAGCTCCTCCAAGGTGATTTCGTTGCCGGTGTTGTAGGCCAGTGTGGTGAAGAGGCGGTTGAGTTCCTGGATGTCGCGGATGCCGTAGAGCTGTGGCAGGTCGCGCAGCAGAACCTTGTCGATGATGTCGCTTTTGATGAAGCGCTCAGGTGAGCTGCGGATGGTGGGGTTGAACACCGCTTCCGGGTAGCCGCCGATGTTGAGGTATTCGAGGAAGATGTCGTTCAATGCGTCGATGTCGGTGGCGCGGCAACCGAGCGAGGAACCGTCCGCTTCCTCGATGAGCCCGGATTTTTCCGTGAACCGGACGAATTCATGGAAGGTGAGCGGCGGCAGCAGGAAGTCGGTGAAGCGGCCGGCACCGGATTCGTTGCTCTTGAGCTTGAGCGCGGCCGCCGCCGAGCCGGAGACGATGAAGCGGAACTCCGGCCAGCTATCGACCAGTGACTTGAGATGAACCTCCCATTGTTTGAGATACTGGACCTCGTCGAAAATCAGGTAGAGCGGGGCTTGCAGGGTGTGGCCGAAGCGCTGGCGGAACATTTCCACGAAACGGGCGAGCGGGATGTCGGTGTAAACCGGCGTCTCCAAGGAGACGAAGAGGATCCGATTGCCGGGCACGCCGCTTTCCAGCAGGTCGTGGATGGTCTGATGCAGAATCACGGTTTTGCCGACCCGCCGCGGCCCCAGCAGCACAATGGCGCGCCGAACGCTGCGGTCCGTGGCCAATTCGTAAAACGGGTGGAGGTACTCGCGCCGGGGCAAATCCCGGAATGGAACCGCCGCCGTATCCGCCCCCCACCAGGGATTGTCGAACAGCAGGCGGGCTTCAATGTCGGCTTGAGAAATCGAGAGCACGGCCAAATAAGGATCACAAAAGATCCTTAGTCAATCTGATTAGCTCCAAAATTGGCGAGGCATGGTCTAAAACGGAGATTCCCGAATCGGCTCTCAGAGTCGGCTTGGAGGCTTGGATTCAACCTCCAGCCAGCGGATTCCAGACCCGCTGGAAGCCGCAGTCGCGGAAGTTCTTTTCGTTGACGGTGGCGAATTCGGTGACGCCTTGTTGGATGAGGAGGAGCGCGGCCCGCCAATCGTAAGCGCGGCGGCGGGCGGGTTTGGCGGTTCCATTCTCCACGCGCGCCGATGGCAACAAGTGGGCCGGGCGCGGCGGCCCAGCCCTACCTTTTTCACAGAAGTTCACCAGCGGGAGTAGGTCGGTGTTTCGTTTCATGGCCGCCTCGGCGGTTTCCAAGCATCTCACGCCGCGCAGGGCTGGACTTCGTTGCGGATGGCGTCGCCTTTCTCGCGGTCGGCGCGCATGAATTCGTAATCGAGTTGCAGATTCATCCACATGCCGGGGGTGATGCCGAAGAAGGTGCTGAGGCGGAGGTCGTATTCCGGGGTGTAGCGGCGTTTGCCTTGTTTCATCTGGGTGAGGTGGGGTGCGGGAATCCCGCAGCGGCGGGCGATCTCCGCCTGGGACAGGCTGGATTCCTCCAGCGTTTCGCGGAGGGTTTCGGCGAAGAAGTTGAGCAGCGGGATGAGTGACGGTTTCTTTTTCATGGCGGTGGTTCAGTGATAGTCGGTGATTTCGACGTCGGTGGCGTTGCCGTCTTTCCAGCGGAAGAGGATGCGCCATTGTTGGTTGATGCGGATGCTCCAGAATCCCTTGAGATTGCCGGAGAGTGATTCGAGGCGGTTGGAAGGTGGTTGGCGGAGTTGATCGATGGAATCTCCGAGGCGTTTCAGCATGCTCTGGCTGGAAATCTGTGACAGCGGATCGTTGAGAGACCGGGTGTCCGGCGGTGCCGGTTGATTAATCCTCTTCAGATTCTTCCGGTTCTTCGTCCGTTCCGGTATCGCCGTCCGAGCTTGTTGTTTCTGATTCCGCGGCGGGTTCCGCCGTTTCTCCGGTTTCGCTGGTTGCGGGTTCTTCCGGCGTTTCCTCAACCATTGTTTTGGGCAGGCGGCCGTTGTTTTCCAGCAGAATGATCACTTCGTTCTGGACGGCCTCCACCTCGGAGAGCGGGATGTCGGGATCGCGGATGAGATAGACCTCGCCGGTTTTGCGGTGTTCGTAAACGCGGAGGATGCCGTTGGGGGTGCGTTGGTGGTCGGTCTCGCGCAGGAGTTTCCGGCGCTCGAGCATTACGGCGAGGATGTAGCGGGTGTTCTCGGTGTGGTCTTCGTCCTCCTCGACGAGGCGGGTGAGGATTTCCTCGGGGCTGAGTTTTTCCATCGGATCATCGGCGGCGTTTCCGGTGGGGGCGGCGAAGGTGGTTTTCCAAAAGGAGAAGGGTTTTTCGGCATCGGCGGGAAGTTCGTTCCAGGCATCGAGGCAGTAGTCGCGGCGGAGGTATCCGGAGGATTCGGGATCGGGGAAGAGCGCGGTGACGATGGTTTCGCCATCGATGAAGGCGCGCTGGGAGACGGCGCATTCACGCGAGCGGGAGCGGACATGCCAGGATTCTGCGAGGGCCATGGGAAGAGAGATTGGAGATTGGAGATTGGTTCAACTGCCGGATGGGAGGAACTTGAGCAGCGTGCGGTAGATCGGGCGGCCTGCGATGCGGCGGTGGAAGAGGTAGGCGGCGAGCAGGGCGAAGCCCAGATTGGGCAGCCATGCGGCGGCGGCGGGCTGGATGATTCCGGCTTCACCGAAAGCCAGCACAATGCTGCTGACCAGCAGCATCAGCGCGGAGAGGCAGACGGCGAGGAAAACGCCGCCGCCGGCACCGCGGCGGGAGAAATGGATGGCCAGCGGGGTGGCTAGCAAAACGGTGACGAGGCAGGTGAATGGCAGCGCCCAGCGGTAATGCCATTGGGTAAGGTAGGGCGAGGCGTCCGCAAACGACGGGTGGCGGACATTGGTTTGCAGCCAGCTGTTGAGGTCGGGAATGCCGAGGTATTCGGGACTGAGCCCGGGCTTGATGAGTTGCCACGGGGTCTCGGGCCAGGAATCGATGACCAGTGGGCCGTTTTGTTTTTCGAAAACAGGCGGCATTCCAGCGATGAAACGGCTGACCAGCGGGTTCTCGAAGGTCCACTGGCGGCTCTCGCGGTCCCACCGCGCATGGCTGGCGGAGAGGCGGGAAACGAGCCGCCGGTTTTCATCGGTGGTGGTGACTTCGACGTTGAGAAGAGGAGCGCCTTTTTGATAGTCGGCGGGAAATGCTCCGATCATCCACAGGCGGCCGTATCCGGGATTGCGGTAGAGCACCTGGGTGGCTTCGGTGATCGGTTTGCCGGCGGCTTCGTCGAGAATTTCATCCTGGCGGCCTTCGGCGACGGGTGCCCAGTGGTAGTTGATTCCGAGACTGAAGAGGGTGAAGCAAAACCCGGCGATGATCAGTGGCAGGGTGATGCGGAAAACCCCGCGGCCGGACTGGATGATGGCGATGATTTCCCGGTTGGTGGAAAGTTTTCCGAGCGAATAGAGCAAGGAGAGCAGCAGGGAGTAGGGCAGCAGCAACATCAGCACGGCAGGCATGCGGATGGCGTAAAACCTGCCGATGGTAAGCAGGATGCGGTCAGACTCGCGGAAGTTGCTGATTTTGTCGCTCAAATCCAGAAGCAGCCAGATCATGAACAGCGTGGAAATGCAGACGGCGAAGATGCCGAGGAACTGCCGGGTGATGTAGCGGTCGAGCGTGCCGCCGAGCGAGTAGAAGAGCGCGGCCAGAGCTGGCAGGAAACAGAGGCCGGCGAGCACCAATGGGCGCGCCTTGTGGGACCACGCGTCGGAGTCCGGAAAGCCGATCAGTTGATCCGCCACAGCGCGGTTTTCCGCAGGTGCCAGCATGGCGCAAAGCAGTCCGCCCAGCGCGGTGAGCGCGAGAACGAGCAGGATGCGCGGGGCATGGCTGCGGAGCGCGCTCGGGGCGATGCGGCGGCGGGAATTCATGGGTGGCCGGGTGACGCGGAGATTGGCCGCGGCGGGGCGGTGGTGTCGAGTGTGATGTGGCGGGGAGCCTCCGGTCCGGTCACTCGGTGCCGATGTGGGAGAGTGGTGGCACCGGCGCGCCGATGGCGTCCGCGGCGGCGCGCAGGAGTTCGACTTCGCCGTCCTTGAGGACGCCATCCGACATGACGGCCAGGCCGCAAAGCCGCAGGATGCGCGCCTTGACCAGCGGGGTGGACATTTCAAAACGCGTCAGTGCCGCGGCCACTTGGTCGAGCGTGCAGTCAGCGGTCTGCAGGCGTTCAAGCTCCGCGCCGGTGTGTTGCATGAATTCAGTGGCGGCGGCATCCAGCGCGGCGGAATCGCCGGACTGGCCTGCGAAGGCTCCTAACAGGATGGCGGTTTCCCGATGGAGTTCGCCGAGCGAGCGGAATTGCATGCGGGCGACCGGACGCAGGCCGAGTCCGACGGCGACGTGGCGCTCCAGCACGCGTTCGAGCATGAATTCAAACAGGACGACTTCGCCATCCGCCTCGATGAGCGCGCGGTTGAGATGGAGGAACGCGCGGGCTTCATCGTGGCTCATGCGACGGAGCCATGGCAGTGAGAGATCCACGAGCGCGAGTTTTTCCACGGCGCGGCGGCCGGCAAGTTGGCGGTGCCAGTTGCTGGCAGCGGCTGCGGTTTCCTGGCCGGCGGCTTCGGTTAGAATGGCGAGCGCGCGATCATGCCCATCGCCATCCTGGGCGAGCAGGAGGCCGTGGAGCAGTGTCTTGGCCTCGTCCTTGGAGCGGAAGCCGAGATTCGCGCTTTGCAAATTCCCGCGGATGGCTGAGCCGACCTGTGGATCGAGCCGCCCGCTTTCCGCGAGTGAGTCGAGCGCAAAGCGGGCGCTCGCGGGGACGAGCTGTGCAACGGGTGCGCCAGTGAGCTTGGAAACTGGGCCTTGTTGTTTGAGAGGAGGAGGAGTCTGGCGTTCGGCTTCCAACAACCCGCCATCCCAACCCGGCTCGAGCGCACGGATCCGGCTTTCCAATGGTGGGTGGGTGGCGAAGCCGAATTTCAGGAAATCGCTGCTGGCGAAAAACAGGTGCCGCGCCTCGGAGGCACCGGACGAGTGAATGGTCCCGTGCCGGCTGAAGCCGCCGATTTTTTTCAAGGCATCGGCGATGCCCGATGGATTGCGGGTGAATTGCACTGCGGAGGCATCGGCCAGGAATTCGCGCTGGCGCGAGACGGCGGCCTGAATGAGGCGGGCGAAGAGCGAACCAACCGAGCCGATGAGCCATACCGCCACTCCCGCGACGACGATGAGCAACACCACCCCGCCGCCCTTCGAGTTGTCGTTGTTGGAAACCCGGACGAAGCGCAGCGCCTGAAACAACATCCGCCCGAGCATGGCGATCATCACCAGCCCGAAAATCCAGCCGGTGAGGCGCATGTTGAGTTTCATGTCGCCATTCAGAATATGACTGAACTCGTGGGCCACCACGCCTTGCAGCTCATCGCGGCTGAGGCGCTCCAAACATCCGCGGGTGATGCCGACGACGGCGTTGGTGGGATCGGTTCCCGCGGCGAAGGCGTTGATGCCATCCTCGCCATCGAGGATCCATGCTTCGGGCGCGGGCACGCCGGAGGCGATGGCCATTTCCTCGATCACATTGAGCAGACGCCGTTCCAACAGATCCGTGGTGGACGGGTCCACCGCACGGCCGCCGAGGTCTCGCGCGACCACCGAGCCGCCGCCGGAGAGCTGGCTGAGCTTGTATAAACTGCCAAGAATGATGAGCCCTCCCGCCATCGGGCCGATGGCAACGGCGAGCTCGGGATCCAGCCAATCGGTGGCCGCCTGTGCGCCATAATCACTGTAATTTCCGCCGGCCAGCCATGATTTGGCGATCACGGCCACGGCATAGAGCGATGCGACCACGCCGATGAGCGCGAGAGAAAACCAGACGACCAGCCAGCGGCTGGTGACGCGCGCCCGCTCCTGAGCTTGGAAGAAATTCATCGGCGTGCCGCGTTGGTTCAGAACCGCACCTTGACCGCGTCGCGTTCGGCGGGGTTGGTGATTTCAAACGACTGGGCGGCCGTGAAGTTAAACATTCCGGCGATGATATTGGTGGGGAAAACCTCGCGCTGATTGTTGAACCGCATCACCGCATCATTGTAGGCCTGGCGGGCGAAGGCCACGCGGTTTTCGGTGGAGGTGAGCTCCTCACTGAGCTGCATCATCGTTTGGTTCGCCTTGAGGTCGGGGTAGGCTTCCGAGAGGGCGAAAAGGCGGCCGAGCACGCCGCCGAGGCCGGCTTCGGCCTGGCCGAGCGCCATCATCGAGGCGGGATCACCGGGATTGGCGGCGGCGGTGGCGCGCGCGCCGGAGGCCTGGTTGCGCGCGGCGATCACGGCTTCCAGGGTCTCGCGCTCGTGACCCATGTAGGCCTTGGCCGTTTCCACCAGGTTCGGGATCAGATCGTAGCGGCGTTTCAACTGCACGTCGATCTGCGCGAAACTGTTTCTGTAGAGGTTCCGCGCGACGACCAGACCGTTGTATTTGACGATGACAAACAACAGCAGCAGGCCGATCACAACGGCGAGGACGATGAGGATGGGGAAGACGATGGCGGTGGTCATGGTGGCCGCACTTTATGAATTGAAACGGGACTGGCCATTCCAAAAAACCTCGTTTTCCCATGGGGGCTTTCATTTTGGGAAAAGCTGGCAGGCTTCGAGACCGGCACGGATGAAACGTGCGGGATCGTCCGATCCAAACCCGGCAGCCCAAGCGGTGAGATTGGGGGATTCCAGGATAAACAACAGAAAAGGTGAACCCGAAAACCTGCCCTCATCCATGTGCCTTGATGGAAAAATCAGGCGAAGAGGCGGCTTACATTGGTGACCGTCATGCGGTGGATGTCCGCCTCGGTGACGGGCAGGTGCAACCGAGGCGGGCGAGCTGGGTATTGGTGACGAGCGGCTCACGACAAGCGAATCCGCGATCCCTCGCTCCATTCGGAGCTTCATTTCCGCATTTGAGAAGCGAGCTTCCGTAAAGGAATCTTTTCACGTTGCAATCCGCCGCCGTATTTCTGTTTTCAGAATGCAATCCCACTGTGACCGGAATTTCCCGGCCGTCACTCCCACTCGATGCTGGCCGGCGGCTTGGTGGAGACGTCGTAAAGCACGCGGTTGACACCCTTCACCTCGTTGAGGATGCGGTGGCTGGTTTCGCGCAGCAGTTGATAGGGCAGGTCCACCCAGTCGGCGGTCATGGCATCTTCGGAAACCACGGCGCGCAGGGTGATCGCCCACTCGTAGGAGCGTTCATCGCCTTTCACACCGACGGTTTTCACCGGGATGAGACCGGCGTAGGCCTGCCAGACGCGCTCATACCAACCGTGTTCCTTGAGCTTGCCGATGAAAATGGCATCGCATTCCCGGATGATGCGCAGGCGGTCAGGCGTGATCGCGCCCGGGCAGCGCACGGCAAGGCCGGGACCGGGGAACGGGTGGCGGTGCAGGATGTCATGTGCGATGCCGAGGGAGGCGCCCAACGCGCGGACCTCGTCCTTGAAGAACTCGGCAAGCGGTTCAAGCACCTTGCCCTGTGCCTGGAGTTCGAGAATCCGGTCCACACGGTTGTGGTGGGTCTTGATTTTCGAGGCTTTCGATTTCGCGTTGGACGCGCTCTCAATCACATCCGGATAGAGGGTGCCCTGGGCGAGCATTTCGGCATCGCCGACCGAATCCCAGAAGACATCGATGAAGAGGTTGCCGATGATCACTCGCTTTTTCTCGGGATCGTCCACGCCGTCGAGTGCCGTCAGGAAACGGTCCGCGCAATCAACCGTTTCGATGGGCACTCCCATGCGGTGGAAGTTGTTGCGGACCTCTTCGCCCTCGTCTTTGCGCATCAATCCATGATCGACGAAAATCGCGCGGACTTTGGCACCGGCCTCATGCAGGAGAACCGCGAGCACCGTGCTGTCCACACCGCCGGAAACGCCGCAGACGATCTGCTTGCCGGCCACCTTCTCGCGGATGCCGTTGATGATCTCGCGCTTGAGGTCATCGATGCGGAATGGCAGCAGGTTATCCGCCTCTAACAGGAAGTTGTGCAGAATGCGCAGGCCCTCGTGGCTGTGGGTGACCTCCGGATGGAACTGGATGCCGAAGAAGCGTTCGTTGAAACGCAGCGAGACCGGTGTGCCGTGCTGGTTGGTGGCGATGACCTTGGCACCCTCAGGCAGGATTTTCACGGTATCCGAATGGCTCATCCAGACCTGCGACGAGGAGGAAACCCCTTCATAGAGCCCCTTGCACTCCGCCGGGAAAAGATTGGCGGGACCGTATTCGCGGCGGTCGCTGGCCTCCACGCTGCCGCCGAACTTGATGTTGAGAAGCTGCATGCCGTAGCACACGCCGAGCACCGGCACCTTGAATGCTTGGAGCGCCTCGAAATCGAGATCCGGAGCGTCCGGTTCGCTGGTGCTCTTGGGGCCGCCCGAGAGGATGATGGCACCGGGTTTCCCGACGTCGGGAAAATCCTCAATGGCATAAAGTTTCGCGAAGAATCCCAACTCCCGCACGCGGCGGACGATCAGCTGGGTGTATTGCGAGCCGAAATCAATGACGGCGACGTGGTTGGAATCGTGCATTCTGGAAAATTTGAAATATGAAATTTGAAATATGAAATCAGATCAACCGATCGGTTGATAATTCGTGGGCTCCTCGGTGATGACGATGTCGTGGACGTGGCTTTCGCGCAGTCCGCCGGCGGTGATGCGGGTGAATTGCGCGCGCTCGCGCAGTTCTGTTAGATTGGACGCGCCGACGTAGCCCATGCCGGATTTGAGGCCGCCCATGAGCTGGAAGATCACATCGGAGAGCGGCCCCTTGTAGGGCACGCGGCCTTCCACGCCTTCGGCGACGAGTTTGCCGGAACTGTTCTGGCCGTAGCGGTCGCCTGCACCTTTCTGCATGGCGCCGATGGAGCCCATGCCGCGGTAGGTTTTGAAACGGCGGCCTTGGAAATGAACCGTCTGCCCGGGGCTCTCACGGGTGCCGGCGAGCAGGGAGCCGAGCATCACAAGGTCCGCACCGGCGGCGAGCGCCTTGACGACATCGCCGGAGTAGCGGATGCCGCCATCGGCGATGACTTTCACGCCGTTTTCGCGGCAGACATCGGCCACATTGCGGATGGCGGTGAACTGCGGCATGCCGACGCCGGAGATGACCCGGGTGGTGCAGATGGATCCCGGGCCCACGCCCACTTTCACGGCGTTCGCACCAGCCTTGATGAGATCGCGCGCACCTTGCTCGGTGACCACGTTTCCAGCGACCACGGGCACAGCGGAAAGCGCGCGGAGTTTTCCGATCACTTCCATCACATGACGGGTGTGGCCGGTGGCGGCATCGATGAAAAGGGCGTCCGCTCCGGCTTCGATGAGTGCCTTGCCGCGGTGGATGCAATCCGGTCCCACGCCCACGGCGGCACCGCAGCGGAGGCGGCCGTTGTCATCCTTGGCGGCGTTGGTGAAGGTGATTCGCTTTTCGATGTCGGATCCGGTGATGAGCCCGGCAAGGCGGCCATCCGGATAAACGAGTGGCAGTTTCTCGATGCGCGCCCTGTAGAGAATCCGGCGTGCTTCTTCCAAGCCGGTGCTCGGCGGAGCGGTGACCAGACGCTCAAGGGGCGTCATCACATCGGCCACGGTGGCATCGAGGCGTTCGAGGTAGCGCACGTCGCGCCCGGTGACCATGCCTTCGAGGATGCCGGCCTCATTGACGACCGGAAATCCGGAGAAGCCGTTGCGGGCCATGATCTCGCGCACGTGCTCGATGCTGTCCTCCTTGCGCACGGTGTGAGGCTTGAGGATGACCGCGCTTTCCGAGCGTTTCACCCGCGAAACCATCGTCACTTGTTCATCGATCGGACAGGCGCGGTGGATGACTCCCATGCCGCCCTCGCGTGCCAGCGCAATCGCCAGATCGTGTTCAGACACCGTGTCCATCGCCGCCGAAACGACCGGCAGGAACAAGTGAATGCCCGTTGTGACGTGCGTGGAAAGATCCGCTTCACCGGGCAGAACCGAGCTCAAGGCCGGCACCAGCAACACGTCGTCGAATGATAATCCTAGGGAAATCTCCGCCATGGCGGAGTCAATAGACGGGCCCCCCACGGTGCAAGCCCGAATCCGGCAAGGCTTGGAAAATGATCGGGGCAACTTGCAGCGCAATGGATAAAATCTCGCTGGCGCGCGCGGCCGGGATCGGCATAGGCTGCGCGCATGAAGCTCGGAGTCATCGGTTGCGGAAAAATGGGCACGGCATTGGTGGAGGGGGCAATCCGATCCGGCGCGGTGGCGGCGGCGGATGTCACCGGCGTCGATCCCGCGCAGGGCGCGCGCGATCATTTCACAAAAGCCACCGGAGCTACGGTGGCGGCGGAAATTTCCGCCTTGGCCGGCTGCGAGGTGATCCTACTCTGCACCAAGCCCAACGATGTGCCGGCCGCGCTGCGAGAGGTCTCCATCACCGGTCATTCCGCACCGCTGCTGGTCATCTCCATCGCCGCTGGCATCACACTGGCATCTCTGGAGAGCGCCGCCGCCGCGAATATCCGGATCATCCGCGCCATGCCCAATACGCCGGCCTTGGTCGGCAAGGGAGCCGCCGCATACAGCATCGGCACGCGCGCCACCCGTGAGGACGACGACTGCGCCCGCAAACTGCTTGGCGCGGTGGGCCTGGCCGTCGAGGTGCCAGAGCGCTTGATGGATGCGGTGACCGGGCTTTCCGGCAGCGGTCCCGCTTACGTGTATCTGGTCATCGAAGCGCTGGCCGATGGCGGCGTGCGTGCGGGATTGCCACGCGCAGATGCCTTGAAACTTGCGGCCCAGACGGTTCTCGGCGCTGCGGCCATGGTGCTGGAAACCGGCGAGCATCCGGCGGTTCTCAAGGACATGGTCACCTCTCCGGGCGGCACCACCATCGCCGGGCTGGCGGAACTTGAACGCCACGGACTCCGCTCCGCGCTGATCGATGCCGTGGGAGCCGCCACCCGCCGCGCCGCGGAGCTCGGCAAGTGAAAATCGAACCGCGGATTTTTGCGCTTTCACAGATCCACCGAACTCCTATGCTGCGCCTCATGCTTCAACGTCTGATCCTCTCCGCCTGTCTCTCCGCCGCAACCCTGTGGCTGGCTTCCTGCGGATCCAATTCGGACGTCCCGGTGCTGGCCGGAAGCAACCAGGCATCATCCTCCGATGGAGAAGCTCTCTATCAGAATGCCAAACAGGCGGATGATGCCGGCAAGACCAAGCGCGCCATCAAACTCTACGAGCAGACGGCGACACGCCACCCTCTCACTCCATCCGCCGGCAAAGCGCGCTTCCGCCAGGCGGAATTGCTCGAACAGCAGGGTGAGATCCAAAAGGCCTTCGATGCCTACGACAAGTTCCTGCAATACTTCCCTGCCGACAGTCTCTACTCCACCGCCCTGAACCGCCAGGCAGCGATGGCACAGTCCGCCGCCGAGGGCGACATCAAATCGAGTTTCCTTGGTCTGAAAACCAAACTCTCGCTCGACAAGACGGTGGCCATGTTGACCAAGGTCAGCGCCAACGCGCCGAAGTCCCGCACCGCATCGAAGGCCCAGTTCATGATCGGCGAGCTCTACCAGGCGAAGAAGAAACCCAAGGAGGCCATCGCCGCTTACCGGCAGCTCGTGCGTGATCAACCGGAGAGCCCCGAAGCCCCCGAAGCCTTGTTCCGGGTGGGCGTCGTGCTGATGGAGGAAGCCGACCGCGGCAATCAGAACCAATCCACCCTCGACCTCGCACGCGAGGCTTTCAACGACTACCTCATCCAGTATCCCGGCCACTCGCGCAATGCCGAGGCACTCAAGCTCATCTCCAGCCTTGGCGGCCGCGATCTCCAGCGTTCCTATGACATCGCCGAGTTTTATTTCAAGACCGGCAAAATGGAAGCCGCCAAGGTTTACTATCGGGATATCATCAAACGGAGTTCATCCGGCGAACTCCACGATGCCGCCAAAGCACGCCTCAAGGAACTCGGCGAATGATCCGCAAACTCACCAAACCAGCGGCGCTCGCCATCATCCTGGCACTGGCCTCCTGCACCGGCTATCAACTCGGCGGCGTCAAGCCCGACTCGCTGTCCAATGTCAAAAACATCGCCGTGCCGATGTTTTCCAACGACACCCAGCACCCGCGCGCAAGCGCCCTTGCCACCTCCGCCGTCACCAACACCATCGTCCAGGACGGCACCTACCGCATCACCACGCTTGATCAGGCGGATGCCGTGCTAGAGGGGTCCCTCAAGCGCATCGAATACCGCCAAATCCGCGGAACTCGTGTGGACTCGCTTTACCCGGAGGAACTTGCCAACACCGTAATCCTCGAATGGAAACTCCGCGATGCCAAGGACCCCAGCAGGATCCTGGCAGAAGGGCTCTCGCAGGGCACCAGCCAGCTCTTCGTTTCCGCAAATCTGCAGACGGCCCGCAACAACGCCCTGCCCGAAGCGCTCGAACGCGCCAGCCAGACACTCGTCTCCACGCTCGCCACTGGTTATTGAGACTTTTGGATTCCCGCTTGCCGCCATACCGTTAGGTCGGTATCACATGCGCATGAAGCAGCGCAAAAAGCAACCGCAGCAGACGAGGCAGACCATTTTGGAAGCGGCGGGTGCTGAATTCTCTCTCCATGGTTATGCGGGCAGCGGGCTGGGATCGATCGTCACCCGGGCGGATCTCACCAAGGGCGCGCTGTTCCATCATTTTACCGACAAGCGGGCGATGGCGGTGGCATGGATCAGCGATCTGCTTGGCCCGCAAATGGAGGCGCGTTGGATGTCACCGCTCGAATCGATCGGCTCGCTGGATGCTTTGCGGGCTTTTTGCCGTGCGCGCTGCATGGAACTTGCGCCGGATGATGCAACATCCGCACTGGTTTCACTGACTGCCGAAACCGCCGCCTCGGATTCCATGCTGGGTGAAGCCTTGGAGAAAATTTTCGAGCAATGGCGCGAGGCCATCGCCACCCTGCTGGAGCGCGGCAAATCGGAAGGTTGGATCCACCGCTCGATTCAACCCGCGGCCGAGGCGGCCTTCGTGGTTTCCGCATTCGCAGGATTTTCCGTTACGACCTGCGCCCATCCGGGTGAGGGCATCCGCCGCACCTGTGCCAGCGCGCTTGAGGGGTATTTGGAAACCCTTCGCGCGCAGTGAGCGGAAAATCCCCGGATGAAGCGCCCAAGCGGCGGCGCTTAACGGGTTGCGCACCGGGCGCAACGTGCCAGATTCACCCACCAAACCGACCATGATCGAAAATTTAGAACAACGCATCGCCGAATCCAGTGGCTGGATTCAAGCCGTGAAGGATGAGATGGCACAGGTCCTCGTAGGTCAGCAACGTCTTGTGGACCGGTTGCTGATCGGCTTGCTCTGCAACGGGCACATCCTGCTGGAAGGCGTCCCCGGTCTCGCCAAGACCCTCGCCGTGAAAGCGCTCTCCGGTTCGCTGGATGCTTCCTTCGCGCGCTTCCAGTTCACGCCGGACCTGCTGCCTGCCGATCTCGTCGGCACCATGATCTATCATCCGCAGACGATGAAGTTCGAGCCCAAGCTCGGGCCCATTTTCAACAACCTCATCCTGGCCGATGAAATCAACCGCGCGCCCGCCAAGGTGCAGTCCGCGCTGTTAGAGGCCATGCAGGAGCGCCAGGTCACCCTCGGCGATCATTCCTATCCGCTGCCGGCACCTTTCCTGGTGCTCGCCACCCAGAATCCCATCGACCAGGAAGGCACCTATCAGCTACCCGAAGCCCAGCTCGACCGTTTTCTGCTCAAGGTGAACGTCGGCTACCCGGGCAAGGACGAGGAGCTCACCATCCTCGACCGCATGGCCACCTCCACGCCGCCCTACAAAACCAAAACCGTCGCCACTCCGGCGGAAGTCGGCAACTCGCGCGAGCTCGTCAATGCCATCTACATCGATCCGGCGATCCGCAAATACATCGTGCAGATCATCCACACCACACGCTACCCCGGCCTGGTGGACGCGCCGCTCAAGAACCTGGTGCGCGCCGGGGCCTCGCCGCGCGGCACCATCAACCTGGCCCTGACAGCCCGCGCGCTGGCCTTCATGCACGGCCGCGCCTTCGTCACTCCGCAGGATGTGAAGGACATGGCACTCGACGTCCTGCGCCACCGGATCCTGCTCACCTACGAGGCCGAGGCCGAGGAAATGACCACCGATTCCATCATCGAGCGCATCATGTCCAAGGTGCCGGTGCCGTGATCATTTCAAATTTCAAATTTGAGATTTCAAATTCACCATGCTTACCGACGAACAGATCGAGGAAATGATGGCGCGCGTGCGCAAGCTGGAGCTCAAGGCCCGGCGGCTGGTGCGCGAGTCGTTTGCCGGCGAGTATCTCTCGTCGTTCCGCGGCCAGGGACTGGATTTCGACGACTTCCGCGAATACCAGCACGGCGACGAGGTGCGCTTCATCGATTGGAACGTGACGGCGCGGATGAACACGCCGTTTGTGAGGAAATTCCGCGAGGAGCGCGAGTTGAGCGTCATCCTGGCGGTGGATGTCTCGGGCTCGGCCGACTACGGCAGCGTCAACTACAGCAAGCGCGAGGTGGCTGCGGAAACCGCCGCCGTGCTCGGCTTCAGCGCGCTCAACAACGGCGACAAGGTGGGCCTGCTGCTCTTTGCAGGCGAGCCGCTGCTTTTCATTCCGCCGGAAAAAGGCAGCCGCCACCTGCTGCGCATGATACGCGAGATCCTCGTCGCCAAGCCCGAGCATGCCGGCACCTCGATCGCCGCCGCATGCGATTTCCTGGTCCGCAGCCTGCACCGCAAGTCACTGGTTTTCCTGATCTCGGATTTCTATTCGGACCCGCTCGACAAGCCGCTCGGCAAGCTCGCCCGCAAACATGAAACCGTCGCCCTGCGTGTCGCCGACCCACTGGAAAGCAAACTCCCGAAAGCAGGCAAGGTGGTCATGATCGATGCCGAGACCGGCTTCGAGACGCTGGTCAACACCGACAACCCGAACCTGCGCATGGCCTATCAGAAACTGATGAGCCGCCAATACGAGGGAGTCGCCTCGGTTTTCCACAAGCATGGCATCGACTCCGCGCAACTCGCCACTCATGGCGACACGCTCGCCGAACTCCACCGACTGCTCAAACGCCGCAGCCGCAAGCGCATCCGCTGATGAACGAGGAAGCATCCAGACTCGTCTTGCAGGACTCGGCCGCGCCGCTGGACTTGATTCCGGATCACGGGCTCTGGCCGTGGTGGCTTGCGGCGGGCGTCTTCGTGCTATTGATCATCGCCGCGTGGGCATTTCTGAAAGTGCGCAAGCCCAAGCCTGTGGACATCACCAAGCTCCGCGGCAACGCCTATCGTGAAGCCTTGGCCGCGTTGGACTCCACAACGGCAGCGGATGCACGCGAGGCCGCCGTGCAGACGTCATTGATAGTCCGCAAGTATCTCTCCATCGCCGCCAGTGATCCCGCACTTTATGAGACCCATGAGGAGTTCATATCGCGACAGGATGCCCTGCTTGCACTCACTGCGGATGCGCGCAACGCCGCCGAAGCCAGTTTTTCAAAGCTCGCGGCGCTGAAATACGCACCGGAAATCCCGGGCAAGGCCGCGGCCGAAGTCATTGCCGAATCCCGCTCATTGTTGGAAACCCTGCACCATGGCTTCGTGAAATGAGCGCGTTTCTCGAACATTTCCGCTTCGCCCAGCCGGGATGGCTGCTGCTTCTGCTGCCCGCCTTCCTGCTGCTCTTACTGCGCCGCGGCCGTGGCTCGGATGCGGCGGTGATGTTTCCCAATCTCTCGGTGCTCGTCAGTCTCGGCAAACGCGTCCGCCGCACCGCAGGCGGCTTCGGCCTGCCGCTCGCCTTCATCGCGCTATTCACCGCCATCTTCGCCATGGCACGCCCGGTCTGGCGAAACGAATACCAAAACCGCAGCGCCAGCGGCATTGATATCATGATCGCCTTCGATGTCTCACTTTCGATGGACATCGATGACTTCATCGACAACGGCGAACGCGTCAAACGCATCGATGTCGCCAAGGCGGTGGTCGATGATTTCATCAGCCGCCGCCCGGACGACCGCATCGGCCTGGTCGCCTTCGCCGGGCGGCCGCGCGATGCCAGCCCGATCACGCTCGATCACAAATGGCTGCGCGGAGCCCTCGACGAACTGCGCCTCAACGACCAGTTCGACCGCGGCACCGTCAAGGAACAAGGCACCGCCATCGGCTCGGCCATCGCTGCGGCATCATCACGGCTCGATGCGCGCGATGCCAAAAGCAAGATCATCCTGCTCATCACCGATGGCGCCAGCAACTCGGGAAAAATTTCGCCCGTGGAAGCCGCCGAGCATGCCAAAACCCTCGGCATCAAGATCTACACCATCGCCATCGGCACCAAGGAAGGCCGCGTGGACCGCAGCATCATGCGTTTCCCCTATCAGGAATTCGACATCCCCACGCTCAGGAAAATCGCCGGGCTCACCGGTGCCGAGCACTACTGGGCGCAAAACCTCGCCTCGCTCAGGGAAACCTTCTCCACCATCGATCAACTCGAAAAAACCGAAGTGAAGAGTTATACCGTCATCGATGACACCGAGTTGTTTCCATGGTTTCTGGGACTCAGCCTGCTTGCCGCGCTCGGCGCGGGCACCCTGCTCGCCATCAATCCACCGCCATCACCCTGATCGCCGATGCAATTCGCCCAACCCGCCTGGCTCATCCTGCTGGTGCTGCTCCCGCTGCTGGGAGCGGCGGCGGTGGCCGTGGCGCGCATGCGGCGCAAGCAATGGGCGGCCTTTGTCGCCCCCCGCCTGCGCGGCGCGCTGCTCAAGGGCGGCAGTCCCCTGCCCCGCTGGTTCGCCCTGTTTTTCCTGCTGGCCGCCTGCGCCGCCATGATCCTCGCTCTGGCCCGCCCGCAGGCGGATGCCGGGACACGCACCGAGAAATCGCTCGGCCGCAACGTGCTCATCGCCCTCGACCTCTCGCGCAGCATGCGCGTGGCAGACGTCAAGCCGGACCGGCTCACGCGTGCGAAAATGGCAATCTTCGAACTGCTCGAAGCCATGCCCAACGAACGCGTCGGCATCATTGGCTTCGCCGGCAGTGCTTATGTCTATGCGCCTCTCACCGTCGATCACCAGGCCGTGCGCGAGACCGTCGAGCAGATCGATGAAACCTGGTCCACCCGCGGCGGCTCCAATCTCGGTGCGGCGATCCGCCTCGCCATCGAAACGCTCAAGAAAACCGGCCAGAAAAACAACGCGCTCGTCATCCTGAGCGATGGGGAAAAACACGACGCCCAACTCGATGACCTCATCGACCAGGCGCGCCAATCCGGCGTGTATATCCTCGCCATCGGTGTGGGAACCGAGGATGGAGATTACGTTCCAAACCCGGATTTTCCAGGCGGGCGGATGGTGGATCGCGGCGGCCAACCCGTGCTCAGCCTCCTGCAGCCGGATGTCCTGCGCAAGCTCGCCAGTGAGACCAAGGGCCGCTATGCCGTGGCAGGCACCGGCGCGGACATCGCCTCGATGGTGACCTCCACCATCAAGGATCTCGATGCCTTTGAGATCGAAGGACGCGAGCGCGCCGTGATGATCGAGTTCTATCAATGGCTGCTGTTCCCGGCATTGGCATTTCTGTTAGCCTCGATCCTGATTTCCACCCGCTGGCGCGGAGTGAATCCGGCTCTGATGGCCGCCACCTTGGTATTCACACCGGCCGCTACGCGGGCTGATGAAGTGTCAGCAGCCAAGGAGACGCTTGCAAAGGGAAGTTATGCCGGTGCCAGGGATGCCTATCGGAAACTAGCCGTGGACACCCGTCTGCGCGAACGCAAGGCGCGCTTCCACTTTGGCGAGGCCACGGCCGCCTATCAGCAGAAGGATTACCGCGCCGCGCGCCGCGCTTACAGCGAGGCGATTTTATCTCGTGACGCACAAGTCCGCGGCAAGGCGCACTCCGGCGCTGGCAAGTCCTTGTTTCAACTCGGTTGGTTCACACTGGCGGGCGAGCCCTACCCGGACGACGCTGCCATCTCACCCACGCTCGCGGACTTCGATGAACTGGTGCGCGCCAAACTCGAGGAAGTGCGCGGCGGCGGTGAATCCGCATCATCCACGGAGACCATCGAAACCCTGATCACCAACTGGGCGGATGCCGTCCGACATTTCGATTCCGCGCGCGCCGCCGATCCGCAGGACCCGTCCGCCGGCAATAACCGCACGCTGGTGATGACCTATCTCAGACGCCTGCAGGAACTGCTTGAGGAAGACCGCGATCAAACCGAGCAATCATTGCCCCAGCCACAGCAAGGCGAAGGCGAGCCCCAGCCGCGCAAACCCGGCGAGGGTGATCCGGATGAAAACGGAGAACCACAGGAAGGCGACGATCCTCAAGGTCCGCAAAGCGAAGGCGACCAGGGTGAAAACGACGAGGATCCCAAGGATGGCTCGGGCGATGAAGAACAAAAACACGAGGAAAAATCCGGCGGGAAGCAAGATGAAGGAGAAACCGGCGAGGCACCGCAAAATCCCAACGAAACCCCTGATGACCGCGCTCGCCGGATTCTCCAGGAAAATGCGGATACCGAAAAAGGCCCGCTCAGTCCGGGACGCATCGAGTTCAACCCACCGGAAAAGGATTGGTAACATCATGAATGGAATTTCCATCACTCACAGAATTCTCGCGGCATGGCTGATCCTCGCCATCCACGGCGCGGCGCAAACCAGCAGCCGGCTTTCCTCGCGCTTCCTCGCCCGTGGCGAACAGGCGCTGCTGGAAATATCGGTCACCGGGGTAAGGCCCGAGTCCTTGCCTGCCATCCCGGAGCTTCCCGGTGTCGAGATCCGCCCGGCGGGTCGCGGCGCGCAAACCAAACTGCTGCCAGGCCGACGGCTGGAATATGTCTTCGAATATCTCGTCTCCAGTTATGACATAGGCAGTCACTTGCTGCCGTCGATTGAAGTAAGTGCCGGCGGAGTCACCAGCCGCACCGAGCCGCTTGAGTTCACGGTCTTCAATCCCGACGAATTGCAGTGGTCGGAAGCCATGGCCGGCAACACGCGCTTCCGCTATGCCAGTGCCTTCCGCGTGCTCAATGCGCGTCCTTTTGAAGGCGAGACCACGCCGGTGGAGATCAAGATCTTCGTGCCGCGCGATTTGTTTGTGGAAGACTGGGGCATCCCGGATTTTCAACGCGACGGGCTCACCGCATGGCGGTTCCAGCCCTCCGCCATGCGCGGGCAGGTCAACCTGCTCGGCATGCCGCACGTTTCCGTGGCCTACCCCAGCACCCTCACCCCCACGCGCACCGGCACGATCGGCATCGGGCCGGCCACCGTGCGCCTGATCACCACCGAGGTGGTGATGGATGGCATCCTGCGGCGCGTTTCCCGCGAGGTGAATCTAACGGTTCCCGGGCTTGAACTGCAATCCATCCCGCTGCCAGCCGGTGCGCCCGCCGGCTTCGATAACGCGGTGGGAAACTTCAGCCTCAAGATCAACGCCGGACTCACCGAGGTGCAGGAAGGCGACCCGCTGCCGGTGGAAATCGTGGTCAGCGGCAGCGGCAATCTCGACACACTGCGGCCGCCACAACCGGTGGATGCGAGTGGTTGGAAACTTTACGATGCCACTGCCGAACAACGTGGCGACGAGCGGCGGGAGCTCTCTGGAACCGCGGTTTTCAAACAGTTTTTGCGACCGCTTGAAATGAAATCCGCGATACCCGCTTACCAGCTTGTTTACTTCGATCCGCGGGAAAAAACATACAAGACCGCACTCACTGAGCCGATCCCCTTGCAGATGACGCCCGCCACCGCCACCAAGGCGGACGCCATCGCGCCGCCCGAGGTGCTCGCCACTCCGGTGGAGCGCATGACCGACATCCTCGGTTTGTTGGATCCCGCAAGCGTCACGCTGCCGGCATCACCGCGCATCCCCGGCTGGCTGGGCCACGCGGTCGGCGCGCTCATTGCATGCGTCCTGCTTCTCAAGGCGCTGTGGATGCGCCTCGGCCATCGTTTCCGCAAGGACCCGGCGCGGCAGGCGCGGCTTGAGGCGCTGCGTGAAATCGAGCGCATGGCGGATGCTTCCGGAGAAGCGGGCTTCCTGATGGCCGCAGGCCGGTTCATCGAACGCTGGCTCGGTCCCAATCCGCCGCCCGAAGCAAGAGCCATCCTGGAAGAACGCGACGCCCGTTGTTTCCGCGAGGGCGGGGCCACCGGTGTTTCGCTCGATCAGGAAAAACGCCGGACCATCCTGCGCACCTTGCGCAAGGCGGTCACCGCATGGTGCGCGGTTCTTTTGTTAGGCATTGGCAGTGGTGAAGTCCGCGCCGAAAACCCGGCCGCGATGGCCGGCGAGGCTTACGCATCGGCACGCTATGACGAAGCCATCAGCCACTGGCTCAAGGTCGGAAACTATGAGGATCTCTCGCCGGACGTTTTATATAACATCGGCAACGCGTGCTATCGCGCCGGCTCACCCGGCCATGCGGCGCTTTATTATCGCCGGGCGCTGGCCCGCGATCCGGGTCATCAGGAATCCCGCCAGAACCTGCGCTTCATCGAGCGCAAATATGGAGCCATCACCGTTCACCGTCCGGAATTCCAATATGCCATCGCCCGCGTGCCGCTATCCTGGTGGCAGGGCATGCTCTGGTCCGGCGCATGGCTCTGCGCGCTGGCCATCCTGGTTTTTCCCGCGACCCGCCCGGGCAACCGCATGCGGGCCGTGGCGGTGATCGCGCTGGTCATCGCACCGCTGCTCGCGGCCGCAGGCGCTCTCGGCTGGCGCTATTTCCCGAATGACGCGCAGTTCGCGCCGCTGGCAAGGCAGGCCGTGATCATCGGTGAAAACGCCATCCTCCACTCCGAAGCCGCACGCACCTCGCCGGAGGTGATCGATGCCCCGCCTGGCTCGCTGTGCGAAGTGATCCGCCAGTCCGGCCGCTGGGCCTACATCGCCTTCGCCTCCAAAACCCGCGGCTGGGTGCCCGTGGAAGCCATCGAAAAAATCATCCCCGAGACCAGCCCCTCGCCGCCGAAGATCCGCAAACCCACGGCCGATGGCAAAAGCGCTTGAAAAAATCCGCCAAACGAATGCTTGGACAGATCGTGCGGGCGTGATAAATTTCATTCGTCCGACTTCCCCCATGAATGCCAAGTCCACAGCAAAGACCGTATTGCTGGCAGTCGCAGGCCAAGCGCTGGTTTCCTGCGCCGCAGTGAAGGAAACCACGGCCAACGCCGCCGCGAAGGTCTCATCCTACGCCAAGCTGCCGGATCTCGTGGACACACCGATCGCCCGGCTCATGCCTGCCGGCGGCCTAAAGGTCGTAGAGGTGCGGGAGAAGGAGCTCAAGGATCTGCCCAGCGGGCATGATCGCGCACTGGCCTACCGCAACGACCGCAAGAGGGGATTCTGGATCTTTGGTGGTCCCGTGGATTTTCAGGAACCCGTGCTGCCGGAGCCAGGCTCCGAGATGGACGGCAGCCTGCTGCCACCGCGGATGCCGTGAAGCATGGATCATCTAACCATGGCATTCGCGGCTTGATAATCGACCGTCCGTGACGATCATCCCCGCCATGTTCCGCTTGTTTTGTGTCCGCTTTGCCGCGCTCGCCTTCACGGCGGTTATGGCTACTTCCTGCGGTGGCAATCCGCCGCCGCCACTGAGCCAATCGCGCGGTGAACCGCAGCGACAACCGGTGAGCCGCAGTGGTGACACCGTCCGCGTCGCCGCCATTCCGCAAACCCCGCCGCCGGCGATCAGCGGAGAGAGCGCCATCGTCGTGGACTTCCACAGCGGCCGTGTCCTCTATGCGAAAAACGCCGACCTCCCACGCGCCGTGGCCAGCACCCAGAAGATCATCACCGCGCTGTGCGTGCTCGACACCGGAAACATCGACAAGCCCGTGACCATCGCCGCCAGTGATGGCCACTGCGAGCCCACCAAGCTGGGGCTCAAGGCCGGCGAGGTTTACACCCGCCGCGATTTGGTCAAGGCACTGATGGTCAAGAGCGGCAACGACGTCGGCCGCGCTCTGGCCCGTGATGTCGCAGGCAGCCAGGAGGCATTTGCCGACATGATGAACCGCAAGTGCGCCTCGCTTGGCATGCGCAACTCGAATTTCAAGAACCCTCACGGCCTCACCGAACCGGGCCAGTATTCCACCGCGCGGGACATGGCCATCGCCGCGCGCGCCGCCTACCGCAGCCCGCTCATGCGATCTTTCACCTCCACCAGGGCCTATTCATTCCGCTACCACGACGGCCGCACCCGCCTGTTGGAAAACACCAACAAGGTGCTCAAGACGCTGCCTTATTGCGATGGCATGAAAACCGGCACCACCAATGCCTCCGGCCGCTGCCTCGTCTCCACCGGCAATCTCAACGGCCGCTCGGTCATCGTGGTCGTGCTCAAGTCGAACTCCGCCAACGTCTGGAACGACTCCAGCAAGCTGCTCCGCTGGGCGCTCGAACGGCCGGGTGCCAGCGCCTGATCCATCAGCGCCATGCCCAGCCCCGCCGATCAACTCCGGGCTCTCCAAGCGGAGGGATTGTTGCGCAGCCTCCAGCCACTCGAATCACCCGCCGGCCCGCGTGTGATCCGCAACGGGCGCGACTTGTGGAATTTCGCCTCAAACGACTACCTCGGTCTCGCGCGCCATCCGCTGCTTGAGGACGCCTTGGTCGAGGGCGTCCGGCGATATGGTGCTGGCTCCGCCGCATCGCGTCTCGTCTGTGGCACCCTGCCACCCCACCACCTGCTGGAAGAGCAACTCGCCGCCGCGAAACAAAGCTCCGCCGCTCTCGTCTTCTCGTCCGGTTTCGCCACTTCTCTTGGCGTGATCCCGGCCGTCGTCGGCAAGGCGGATTTCATCCTGTTGGACAAACTCTGCCACGCCTGTCTGGTCGATGCCGCACGCCTCTCCGGCGCCACGCTGCGCGTGTTTCCACACAACGACCTGCGCAAACTTGAGCGCCTGCTCTCCACCATCCGCGCCAAGAACGCCGGCGCGCGCATTCTCGTCGCCACCGAATCCGTCTTCAGCATGGATGGCGATCTCTGCCCGCTGCGCGAAATCGTCGGACTGGTGGAAAACCACGGCGCGCTGCTGCTCTTGGACGAAGCCCATGGTTTCGGCGTGCTCGGCGATAGCGGCATGGGCCTTGCGGAGCGCGAGGGACTCCAGCAACGCGTCACTTTTCAAATGGGCACCCTGAGCAAGGCCGCCGGACTCTCCGGCGGATACATCGCCGCGACGCGCGAATGGATCGATTTGCTCGTCAACCGCGCCCGTTCGTTCATCTACTCCACCGCGCCGCCACCGGCACTGGCGCATGCGGCAATCACCGCGCTGCAACTCATCCGCTCTCATGAAGGCAGATCCCTGCGGGAAAAACTCCATCAAAACATCGCCATTCTCGCCGACTCCCCCACCCCGGTCATTCCGCACATTCTCGGCTCCAACGAAGCCGCGCTCGCTGCCGCGAGCACTCTGGCCGATGCGGGTTTCATGGTTCCTGCCATCCGTTTCCCGACCGTGCCGCGCGGCCGCGCCCGTCTCCGCATCAGCCTCTCCGCGGCCCACCCGGCCGAAGCCGTTCATGCGCTCAAGAGCGCGCTCGCCATCCTCCAATAGCCGCATCCCCGGCTTGGCCTAAATCACGGATTGTTTTCCCCAATTCCCAAATTGTTTCCTGATTTGAAATAATCAGGAAAAGTTAAACATTGCGATGCCAACCGGTAACCTGCATGGCAAAGCACTGGTTTTCTGGCACTTGCAAAGCAAGCCACGGGCCTACGTGATCACGTATCAAGGCAACCTTTGCAATAAAGCCACGTCTGGGGTTCACTGTGGGCGTTCCCCCCAGAACCATGAAAAACCAAGTGTCCCCCCACTCGGTTGCCTTGTTGATCCTCGGTTTGATGGCTCCGCTTTCGGCCCAGAATCTACCCGGCAACCCCAGCCTGTTCAGCAGGATTTTCAAACCCGGTGCTACCCAGGTGGAAGTCACCGCACCCGGTTCTTATGAAGTTCCGCCGGTGGAAAAAGTGCGCGGTGAAGTATCCGACAGCCCGCCCGTTTTCACCGTCCAGGACATGCGCACCCTCAAGGCCCGCCTGCCCAACCACCGCGCCGCGGAATCCGCGGACAAGCTCGATGTGCTGCGCAAACCGTCGCCCTACCGGAAGTTGGCATCCCGCAAACGCGGCCAGCGCTACGAGGTGGCGAGCAACAGCCTGCAGGATGGCCTCGCCATGGTCTCCGCCATGTATCGTGAAGCCGGCAAGTCCGACGAAAGCGCCGATTGCCAGACGCTCGCACTCGCGGTGTCCCAACGCATCAAGTCCGATGCCTCGCGCATTCTCGAAATCGTCTCGCTCGAAGTGGCTGCCAATCCGCAATGTGCCTGCGAAATCGTCAAGTCCGCCATCACCTCCAGCGACGCCGACATCAACGAGGTGGTCGCCATCGTGGAAGCCGCCATCCATGCGGCACCGGATTCGATGCGAATCATCGCGCAGTGCGCCCTTGCCGCCTCGCCCGATTCCATCACCGGCGTGCAGGAGCTTTTGAGCAAGCTCGATCCGAATGCCGGCGATGCCGGCCACAGTTCCAAGAGCGCCAAAAGCCCGAAGGGAGCCAAGGTGGCGTCGCTTGTCGAACCGCCGGAAAATCCGCTCGACCGTCCGCCATCAGGACCGCCGCTGCCACCGATTTTTCCGCCGCCAGTGACCAGGGTGAATCCCTGATCCCGCCTATCAGCGCGCTTGCCAGCAGGGTCCGGTCTGCTTGAATCGCCGCGTGAAAAAAGAAGACCGCGAGTTTTTGTATCGTTTGTTGGAAAGCCGGAGTCCCACCGGTTTTGAAATGCCGGGTCAGAAAGTCTGGGCCGATTGGATCCGCGAACATGCGGGCAATGTCGAGTGCGACGCCTATGGCTCCACCTGGGCCACGCTTGCCGGCAAGACCGATCAGGTCGTCATGCTGGCGGCCCATGCCGACGAGATCGGCTACATGATCAAGCACATCGACGACAAGGGTTTCATCAGGATCGACCGGGTGGGCGGCTCGGATGCCGCCACCGCCCGCGGCCGCCGCATCATCATCCTCGGTGACAAAGGCCCGGTGCCCGGCATCATCGGCAACACTGCCATCCACTTGCGCCGCGATGTGCAAGGCACCGAAAAAGCCCCCGCCGTGCATGACCTTTGGGTGGATGTGGGCGCTTCCAATACCGGCGAGGTCGCCAAACTCGGCATCCGCGTGGGCCATCCGGCCGTCTATCAGGATGGGCCGATGGAACTCGCCAACAAACGCCTCGTCTGCCGCGCCCTGGACAACCGCATCGGCGGCTACATTATCGCGCAGGTGATGAAGCGCGTGGCGGCCAGCAAGCGCAAACCCGCCTTCACCCTCGTCTGCCTGAATGCCATCCAGGAGGAAGTGGGCGGCAACGGCGCGATGATGGCCACCTACCGCCTGCGCCCGGATGTGGCCGTCTGCCTCGATGTGACGCACGCCACGGACACCCCGGGCCTCGAAGCCTCCAAGCATGGCTGCGTGAAACTCGGTGGCGGCCCCAGTCTCACCCACGGCACTGCCAATCACCCGCTGGTGGTCAAACAATTGATCGAAACCGCCAGGGACGCCAAAATCGCGGTCCAGCATGAGGCCAGCAGCCGTTTCACCGGCACCGATACGGACCGGATTTTCCACAGCCGCCAGGGCATTCCGAGCGCGCTGGTTTCACTGCCGCTGCGCTGCATGCACTCGGTGGTGGAAACCGCACACCTCGATGACATCGCCCACACCATTGAACTTCTCACGGCCTTCGTGCTCTCGCTCAAGGACAGGGAGGAGTTCCACCACAAGCTTTGACTCAGGAGGAAACAGGGCCGCAGATGGACCTCGCAATCGGGCTTCTGGCGGATTCCCATCGTGGAGGAACCTTTCCGCCCCCCACTCTTCGAATTTGGCGGTGTGGTCAGGGCTGCGGAGTCGCCGCTTGAAAGCCAACGGCATTGAGATCGCGCGGTTGGGCTCCGCGGAAGCTGCGCCAGAACCTCGCGGGCAGTCGGCTGAGTGCGACGAGCAGGAACTGGGAGATCACGAATCCGACAAGCCATGGGAAGGCCTTGTCCATGAAGCCGTAGGAATGGAGGCCGACGCCGAGCATGTTGACGCCGAACCATGAGAAGGCGGTGATGGCGTTGCCGACGATGGCCATGGCCATGATGCCGCGCTCGCGGATGTAGCCGCCCCAGCGGGCGTGGAGGATGAGGGCGGACCACAGCACGATGAGCAACGCGCCGTTTTCCTTGGGATCCCAGCCCCAGAAGCGGCCCCATGATTGGTCCGCCCAAATGCCGCCGAGCACGGTGCCGACGAAGTTGAAAAGCAGCGCGAAGCAAGTGATGCCATAAACCATGCGGGTGAGCGCCTTGGCGGCATCGCGCGTGAGCAGCGGCGTTAGCAAACCGAGCAGCACATAGACGATGGCGAGCATGCCGGCTAGGAACATCGCCGAGTAGCCGAGGGTGATGACCACCACGTGGGTGGCGAGCCAGAAATTGCTGTCGAGCACGGCTTGCATCATCTCCAGGGTGTCTCCGCTGGAGCCGAGATGGTGGGCGATGACCAGGGTGGTGAAGCCGACGACACCCGATGCGGCGCTGCCGATGCCGTCGCGGAACATGCGCTCGAGCACGATTCCCAACAATACCGCTCCCCAGCCGACGAAGATGGCGGAGGAATAGAGGTTGGTGACCGGCGGACGGCCCTGAATATACATCCGCGCGAACATGCCGAAAGTATGAATGGCAAAAGCCAACAGCAGCAGCAGGAATGCGGTTTTGCGCAGGCCCTGCGGCATGACAAGCCATGAAAAACAGGCGAGCAGGAACACGGCGACATAGAGCACCATGCTGCCGTAGAAGGGTTCGATGTGGTTGAAACGGAGCTCGAATGTGGTGCGACTGGCCCACTCCGGGTGCTCGGTGTTGAGCCAGTCGGCATATTCGCG
>CAXNHR010000014.1:0-28115 GCA_964202135.1 Luteolibacter sp.
GCGGAGGAGAAGCGGATGGGAGAAATTCCGTTCGGGCGCATGTTGCGCTGCCGGGTGCGCTATTTCACGGATGGTGCGGTGATCGGCTCGCGGGACTTTGTGAATGCGGCGTTTGAATCGGCGCGGGAGCGATTCGGGCCGAGGCGCAAAGATGGCGCGCGGAAGTTGCGTGGCAGCGCGAGTGTCGCAGCGGGAATGTTGTGGAGCATGAGGGATCTGCGAAAGGCTTGAAGACGAAACAAGACAGTAATAAGCAAGAGGAAGAGGGCTTTTCGCAGATCATTGGCATCGGTGCTCATAGAGATGCCGCTGCAAGCGATTCATAAGCGTGCGGTCAGAGCCGGTTGATGGAATCGCTGGGCTCGCTTGAGATTTGGTGCATTCGTTTACCACGAGGGCGATGGTGACAAGTGGGCCGGGCGCGGCGGACCAGCACTGCCATTTTTCCGCCTGCTGCCGCAGATTGTGCCGCAGATTGGCTTTTGTCTGACATTTCTGCGGCAAGCTTAGCGCCAGTTCCAGTTCATCACCACCTCGATGTCGGGGTGGATGCTTTGGTGGACCGGGCAGCCGCGGGCGGTGCTTTCCAGCAATTCGCGGTCCGGGTGGTTCGCCGGCAGCGGCATGTCGATATCGAGTTCCAAGCGGCTGATGCGGCGCGGGGTGTCTGCGGACATGATCTTGCGCACGGCGAGCTTCATGCCCTCAACGGCGATGCCTTTGCGCTGTGAGACGATGCCGATAACGGTGGCCATGCAGGAGGCGAGCGCGGTGGCGACGAGATCGGTGGGTGAAAAGGCTTCACCGCGGCCGTTGTTGTCCACCGGGGCATCGGTGACGAGGGTGTTTCCGGTGGGGCCGTGGACGGCGCGGCAGTGCAGGCCGCCTTCGTAAGTGAGATGAATTTCAACCATGGTGGATCGTGGGTAAGGGCTTGGGTGGGTGAGTCACTCGGGATTCGGCGGGATTTTGGCAAGCACCACGCGGAATCCGTAATAGGCGTCGCGGTAGTCGGGCGGCACGGCATTGCGGGCCCCGATGTAGAGTTGCTCGATCTGATAGGTGTTCCAGCCGCCGCCGCGCAGCACGCCGAGCACGTTGGTGCCGAGTTTGGAATATTCATCCTCCACCCATTCCTGGGCATTGCCGCTGAGATCAAAAAGCCCGAGCTCGTTAGGTGGGAACGAGCCGACGGGCGCAGTGTGTGCAGAGCCGTCGTCGTAGCCGGCGATGGTGCGGTCGGCGGTGACACCGGGGGTGCGGGCGGCGGCCATGTCTGCGAAATTTCCGACCTTTTCGCTGTTGGGCCAACTCGTTCCCCACGGGAAAGCCGCTTGCTTGCGGGCAAAGCGCCAGCCGGGGCTGATGCCCTCTTCCTCGATGAGGCCGGCCATCAGGCTCCACTCGAGATCAGTGGGAAGTCGGTATTCGTGGGAGCGGGTGATGCGCTCGTCGTTGCGCTCGCGGCGGGTGAGCCACTGGCAAAAGGCGCGGGCGTCATCGCGTGAGACGTTGATGACCGGGTGGTCCGGTTCCTGGGTGAAGGAAGCCGCCGGAGGATTGGGGTGGCCGGTTTCGGTGACGAAGAGCGCGTAGTCGCTGACGCGGGTTTCCCAGATCGATGCCATCAGATCGCGGCCGACGGGCACGAAGCGCATCTTGATGCCGTTTTCCCATGGTCGGCCGAAGACAACGCCTTCGTTTTGTACCAGGATGAGTGATTGCTCCAGGATTTTGCCTTCAGCCAACGTGATGGTTTTTTCGAGAGGCTTGTAGCCTTCCAGAACGAGCAGGAGGTCGAAGTTGCCGGGTTTGAGATTGGGGATTTCGATCGTGTTTTCGGTGATGCCGACGAGGCGTCCGTTGAGATAGGCTTCCGCGCCGGGCGGTTGGCTGCTGAGGCGCAGCTTGCCGAGGGAGAACTTGCGGATCATCACGCGGAACGGGCGCAGGTTCTCGTTGCGGGCGCGCTCGCTGAGAGCGGGATTTTCGAATGTCGTTTCACGCAGTGCGCGCACTTCGTGTTTGGCGGTGAGGTAACCCTCTTTGATGCCGCCCCTGACCAACCATTGGCAGAAAGCGTCAGCCGCTTTGGGTGATGCGAGCACGATTTCCACCGCCTCTCCATCTTGCGAGAAGCTGATGATTTCGGAGGCCTGCGCGATTTCGCCGGCAGCCTTGGCAAATTCCTTCCAATCCTTGGCGGTGACGAATCCGGAGCTGACGTGATGGTCATTTATCGGTTGATAACGGGCACCGAGGTGATCGGTCCATGACTCGCCGTTCTTTGGCGGGCTGAAAAACCGCAACTGCCCGGAAAGGACCATCGGTTCGGTCACGGCGGCAAGCGTGAGGGTGCCGCGCAGTTCAAGCGGCAGATAACCGCGTTTTCTGAGGGTGAAGGAAACCTCGTCGCCGACATTCGCGGCGATGGTCGGGGTGGGCGTGGTTCCGATCACCACGCCATTGGCATCGATCACATCGGCCCCTTCGGGGGTGCTGAAGACACGCAACAGTGCGGAGGCCGGTTCCGGCGAGGTGCGCTCCTGCACCCAGTTGTTGAGCAAGCCCCGGTCTTTGGAAATCTCCCATCCGGCCCAGGCGGTGAATCCCATCAACAGAAAGGTGGCCAGCCAGACGGAGGCCATGCTGCGATGGCCGCTCTTGCCGCCTTGAATGCGCCTGAGGGCGTCGGCAAGCTCCGTGGCGGTGGTGATTTCCCGTTTTGAAATCCGTGGTTCGCAGATGTCGCAGATCACGCGGTTGAGTTCCAGCCAGCGCCGGCGGCCGGTGCCGGCGGGCATTTCATCCGGCAACTCGGGAAAATCCATCCGGTCCTTTCCGGTGGCCATTTCATAAAGCACCTTGCCCAGGCTGTAGATGTCCGCCTGTGTGGATCCGGGCCCTTCCGGAGGCACAAACCCCTCGGTGCCCACAAAGGTCCGCTGGCCGCGTGCGGCCACCAACCCGATGTCCGCCAGCTTGGCGCGGCCGTTGACGAAAATGATATTGGACGGCTTCACATCTCGGTGCGCCAGCCCGTGGTCGTGCAGATGCCCGAGGGCCTCGGCCAGCCGTATGCCGACATCGACGCACTCATTGATTTCCCAGCGCACGTCCGCCGCCTGCGGATGATCTCCCCGCAGGGTGCGCGGCTGGTATTCGACCGGGTTGATCTCGCGGCCGGTGGCGACGTCGTCGCCGAGCTCCATCACGTAGTAATAGAAGGAAACCCCGTCGGGGCTGCGGCCGACGTGCAGGATGTCGACCAGCGCCGGATGATCGCGCGAGATCGGCTCGAACTTCAGGATGCCCTCGAACTCGCGCTCGAAGCCGCGTTCGTCCTCGAAATCCTCGCGCCAGACGACCTTCACCGCGCGCAGCGCGCCCGTCACCCCGCGGGCGAGCCAGACCTCGCCGTAGGCACCGCCGCCGATCTTGCGCAGCACCTCGTGATCGGGGATAGTGGGATGGGGGCGTACTCTAACCGACATCTTCGTCTTCCTCGAGTTTGGCCAACTCGCGCTTGAGCACAGCGCCCACCCGGTGCTTTGCAAGATAAACCTGGGCCATGCTGACGTTGAGCTTGTCCTGCACCTTGCTCGCGTCCCACTGCTTGATCACGTAACAATCGAAAATCTGGTATTGCTTGGGTGAAACCTGGGCCTTGACGCGGGCCAGCGCGGCATCGGCCAGGTTTTTCTTCCACTCCACGTCCCACAGCCGCGGCAGCACCTCGCCGGCGGGATCTTCCACGCGGTCAATGGCCGAGGTTTTGCGATCGCCCTCCCACTCGCCGCCGGCCATGGCGGTGTCTTTTTTGCGCTTGCGGAACTGGTCGTTGATGCGCCAGCGCGTCATGTTCATCAGCCAGGTCTTGAAGGATCCCTGCTTGGGGTCGTAGAGGTTCTTTTTGCTCTGCTTGGCGATCGAGAGGATGGTCTCCTGGACACAGTCGAAGGCCTCATCGTTGCGGAGCCCGGCCTTGACGGCCACCGAGTAAATCAAGCGCCAATAGGTCTGATAGAACTCGTCCCAGGTCCGCTGGTCCTCCCAGTTGTCGAGCCGCGCAATCAGGCTCTTGCGGGTCTTCGCGTAAGCCTGCGCCAACACCTCGTCGCGCACTTCCGCTTTTTCCTCGTCGTCCTCAGACATCAGGAATTCCTTACATCATTTCCTCCCCCATGTCTTTCACGGAATGATATTTTTCGTAAGTCATTTACTGTCAGGATTCCAAATATTGATAAAAAGACCCGGATGGTCATCTGAAACGAAATATCATCGTTCTTGTTTACATCGCGTCGGAGATTGTCCCATGATTTTGGCAGCCGTTTAATCTACCGTGTTTCTGATAACCCCCATCAGGAACTCCCCCCACGGAGAACCGCCATGTCCCCTACTGCATCACCCCTCAATCCGTCCCAGACGGTCGAACGCATCCGCGAAATCATCGTCGGCCGGCAGTTCGAGCGCTTGGAGCAACGTGTTGCGCATCTCGAATCGATGGAGCCGCGCGGCGTGACCCAGTCACCATGGGAAGACCGCTTGTGCACCAGCGAGGCGCGTCTGGAGGCACTGCAGCACTCGCTTCAAAGGCTCGCCGATTTCACCCGCGAGGAAGTCGAAATCCGGAGTGCCCGGCAACAGGCGGAAATCCAGCGACTCTCCGTGCAGATCCAGCAAGTGGCGGCCATGAAATCCGCCGAGGAGCGCGAGCACACGGCCGTGCGTGAGTTGGAAGGCCGGCTCGGCGCATGGTTGACCAGTTGGCAGGGCGGGCTCAACAGTCACCTCAATGAACGGGACAATCGTCTGGCCGATCAACTGCGCGGCGAGGTGGCCTCGCTGTGGGAAAGCACCGAAGCGCAAATCACCCGCCTGCAGAGCCAGCAAAACCGCGCCGATGATCGTCAATGGATCGAGGAACGATTCGCCCGGATCGCCCTGGCTGCCCGGGCCTTGGCCGAATGCGCCTCGCCATCGGTGCCCGAAACCCAAACCGCACTCCGATGACCGCTGCAACGATCAGTCCCTTTCCGATGCCGCAGCCGGGTCTCGCCGACCGACCGGCCCAGCCTGCTTTGCGCAACCTGCTGCCGTTTCCCAATCCGGCCGCAGTGCCTGCCGCCGGCAGCACGGCTTTTCCGCAACCCTGGCCACTGTCGTCACCGCCTGTGGCAGCGGCCACTCGCGCCGCCCTTGCCGGGGTTCCGTTTTGCGGGCCGATGCCCGCGCCCGGCGGCGCGCAAGCAGAGGGTGCCCCGGTTCAAAGTGCCGCGCCGGTGGCCGCTTCCGAAAGCGAGTCGGATTTCACGGATGACGACCTGCGCGAGGCCTTTGGCCCCATTGTCGAGGAGGCCGTGCGCAAGGCGGTTTACGCCAAGGAAAACGGCATCGACACCTATCTCGAACCGATGCTGCGGGCGACCATCCGCCGGGCGCTCGCCGAATACGCGCCCGCCTCGCGTCCCTTCCAGCCGCCCGGCGTGCTGGACCGCTTTTTCTGGCATGTGCGCGCGCTCTTCACCAGCCGCACCTACGAGGATATCTTCTTCGAAAAAACACGGCGCTTCCAAGTTGAGGAGGTTTTCCTGTTAGACGCCTCGACCCTGGCGCTGGTATCCTTCGCGAGTTGCGATCCGGCACGGCATGCCTCGGTGCGGCGCGTTTCGGCCACGGCCCAGCGCCTCGCCCTGCATCTGCGCGACGCCTCCGGAAAATTCCATCCGGCTTTCGAACTTTCCTCCACCCACCGTGCGGTGGCCCGCCGCGGCCGCCATGTGGTGCTCGCCGCCATCGTCCGCGGCCGCCCCGGCGAACTCGTGCTCTCGGATCTGGAATTCTCCCTGCGGCGCATCGAGGATCATTTCCGCGATCAGTTCCAACAGGAAGGATCCGCGCTGCAGCACGAAATCCAGCCCTTCCTTGAAGACTGCCTGCTCATTCAGGCCCCTGCCAGCACGGCGCTGTGAAGAGTTACAGCGAGTGAGAGTATCTGAAAAACGGAGGACGGGCTTCAAGCCCGTTTCGGACGGCAGGCATCCTGCCTGCCGGTGCGACTCCTCAGCGCACAGACCAGTCTGGAAATAAAATACCACCGAGCGCTCACTTACGGCTCAGCGGGTCATCATCCCCCGGAGTTTTCCGCCTTCAGCGCATCGCTCAATCCCTCCACCGGTGCTTCTTCCGCTTCAGCGGCGGGCTCCGGCACGAGTTTCGTGATCGCGTCCCTCACCTCGTCGGTGACTGCCAGGTTCGACAGCTTGGTTCCCATCGGCGCGCCTTGATCAATCCACCATTTGAGTAGAATCAATTCGTGAGGTTCGATGTCCTTTTTGCCCTCCGGCGGCATGTGTTCGTCGTCGTCCACCGGCAGTTCGATGCGCACGATCACGTTGCTTGCCGCGGAGTTTCCGGGAATGATGCCATCACCTTCCTTGCCGCCCTTGAGCAGCGGTTCGTATTCATCCATGCGGTAGCGGCCCTTTTGCTTGTCCGCGTTGTGGCAGGAGTAACAATTACGTTCGAGGATCGGCACGATGATCTCGCGGTAAACGATCTGCCCGCCGCTGTCCGCGGCCGACGCGGATTTCGGTGATTTTCCCTCAGGCAGGCCGAGCAGCTTGCGCAGCGGGTCCGGCGCATGATCGGTGAGATAGCCCTTGCCGTGGGTGAGCGAGGCACCGTCGTGACTGGTAAAACCCATCACTGTGGCGCAACCCATGAGCAGGATCCGGTAAAATCCCGCGCCGCGCCCGTCGAGGGTATCCACCCAGCATTTGAAGGCGAAGGTGGCCACCGTCGCACACGCAAAGAAAAGCCCGCCATAAAGATGCCGCTCCACCAGCTCCGCGTCGTAATCGGGCGTGCTCTGATACAACACGATGCCGAGCAGCGCGGCGATCACCGCGGAAAGCGCCGTGAACATCAGGGGCATGCGGCTCGAAGTCCCACCGGGCTTGCGGGAGAACAGGTTTCCCGTTTCCAACAGCAGCACCCACACCAGCATGCCGATTGGCAAATGCAGCACCACCGGGTGGAAGCGGCCGATGAACTTGGCGATGCCCTGCAAGCCGTCTTCGTCGGGTTTTCCCGCCCAAAACGGCAGGCTCGCCAACACAGCAATCAACAGGATCGCGGCGAAACTGAAAAACAAGGGGCCAGCAAACGAGGGGCGGGGCGGGGTGGATTCGGTCATGGGTGCACTCGATTACGTGTGGATTGCGGTGGATGTTTCGTGCCAAATGCCGGACCGACCCATGGCCGGCCTCCCCAGTCAGCACCCTCCGGGTGTTTGCTAAAGGCGCTTGGCACGCCTGACTGGATTCGAACCAGTGACATTCCGCTTAGAAGGCGGATGCTCTATCCAACTGAGCTACAGGCGCTTTTGCTTTATTCTTCGGGGATTATCGGCATTTGCACGGGGTTGTTTTTTGCCGGTTGACCACCGCTTTTGACCACCGCTATTCCCAAGCGTGCTGAAACATGCAACATTTCCCGCATGGCGAGCGATTGGAATCAGGTTGCGGAGAATCTTGTGAGACATGCGAACGGCACTTACTACCTGCGGGCAAAGGTGCATGGCAAGGTCATTCGCGAGAGCCTGAAGGTGAAGGACCTCCGCATTGCCAAGATCAAGCGGGATGACCGGCTGGCATCGCTGCGCTCGGCCGTGGCGGCATCTGGAAAACATGGCGCTATCCGGACGATCCGCGAGGTGCTCGACCTGTTGCGGGCCGATCTGGTGGAGCGGCCGAACATCGCGCCGAAAACCAAACTGGCCTGCAAGGACCTCATTCGGATCATGACCGACACGCTGCCGCTCGACATCCACGCACGCACATGGACGCGGCAGCAGGCTCAAGCGTGGTGGGCAACGGTGGGCAACGGTGGTCAAAAAGTATTCGGCCAATCTCGGCGAGGTCTTGCTCAAGACCGATCCACGCTGGGCTGAGTTTCACAATGACCCGCTCATCGGAGGATTCGGCGTGCCATGGGGCCCGTATGGGTTCAACTCGGGCGTGACTCAAGAGGATGTTGACCTCGACGAAGCGCGTGAGCTGGGACTCGACGTGGATTCCGTCGCTCCGAAGCCTGCCAAGATCACAGACGGAACGCAGGCCAGCACCAAGAAGATGGATCCAGCCATCAAGGCGAAACTCCTGAAAGAACTGCGGTCAGGCCCGAAGCCACGCGACCCTGAGGAAGCCGCCCGCGAGGCAGCCGCCGAGGTCCGGCGCGAGATGCTGAGCCGTGGCCTGGCAGATGCCGAAATCAGGGGGGACGGATCCATGGCCGAGAAATATCGCAAAGCGATTTCTGGGCTACTTGAACCCGGCATGAAGGTCCGTGACGACGGGGATAAGATCGTCCTTGAAGTAGGCGGTCTTGGGAGTATTATTCATCCAGATGAGCGCAACACGCACATTCAAACTGGAAAAGGGCAAATGGGTCAGAACCAAAAACCTGACGAGCGATCAATCGCGCTCAATATCCGAGCAGCAAGCAAGGATGTTTACCCCGGATGGTCAATTCCGCATGGTGATGGAGACCAGGGAGAAAGCCAGCAAAGGGCTATTGAAGCCCAGATTGCAGCCGCAGTAACCGGGCGGAAACCGCTTTACTTTGAACCTTGGGGCGAAGAATTCAGCGACGCGTTCGCAGAGTCCTACCGTCGCGTGATCCCGAAGAATGTCGAGGTGCAATCACGGGACGGAATGCTCTTCATTTATCAGAAGGAGCCGGTTCGGATCATTCTGGATTCAGATCCGGAATTCTACCGGCCTGGCGGTGAATCTGACATCGACGCCATTGCTCGGGTTTCGGCCAACGGGGTGAACGGTGAACTGCTGGGCTACGGGGCAAGAAGTATTCTTGACCGCCCTGCGCACCAAGTAAGGATTTTCAAGGGGAATGACATACTCATGTATTACTTCGTCTCCGATCCAGATCCAAAGCACGCGGCAGGTTTCGCCAAGGCGCGGACCCTCGATTTCGAACGTGCGTTCGGATGGGATGACGTCCGGTTCGAACTGACAAAGGTCGATTGAGATCCGGGGACCACTCGCGCGCAATGACAGCCACCACGGCTGCGCGTAAAAGCGCGGCATGTTCATTCTGATTCATGCCGCCATGACCGCCGCGATCGCAGCGGAATCCGGCGTGCCGTCCGAGATCGTCTATCTGCCGGAGGGCGAGCATGACATCACGCCCACCGTGAACGGCAAGGCACAGCGCATCAAGGTGCGCGTGCCGGCCGACAAGGGCGAGGCCATCGCTGCCAAGCTGCAAGCCGCTCTGGCAGACCGCCAGAAACAGAACGTGCGCCCATGGTTCGACTTCGAGCACAAGGGTGGCAAGGCCGCCGCGCTGCCCACTGCGTTCCGCTATGAGCCCGGCAAGGGTATCATGGCATCCATCGAATGGACTGGCGCGGGCAAAGCCGCCATCGAGGGCAAGGACTTCTCCTATCTCTCACCCACCTTCCTGATCGATGCTGCGGGCATTCCTTCCGGCCTACCGGAAAGGGGACCACTCGCCGCGCTGGTAAATGAACCCGCTTTCCGCGAAATCCCACGCATCGCCGCAAAAGACGCGGCTGACACTTCACCTAACCCCACCAAGAAAATGGACCTGATCCTCGCCCACCTGGGAATCGACACCGGCGCAGCCGACGCTGAATCCGCCGCACTCGCCAAGATCCAAGCCGCCGAAGCCGAACTGGCATCCCTCAAGGCCAAGAATGACGAACTGGTGAAAGCTGCCGAAGTCGCCACCAAGGCCCGTCACACCGCGCTCGTGGAAGCCGCCGTCGCCGCTGGCAAGATCGCCCCGAAAGACGAGGAGCTGAAAGCATCAGTGCTCGAAGTTCTCGCCGCCAATGAATCGCTCGGCACCAAGGCGCTCGACATCCTGCCCGTCAAGTTCGCCGCTTTTGAAAAACCGCTCGTCAATGCCAGCGAATCGGCCGGCAAAGGCGACAATCAATCCCGCGTGCAAGCTGCGCAAGCCAAGGCCCGCGCCGAACTCGGACAAGATGCCGACTTCCAACTCGTCTGGGCCCGCGCCGCTGAGATCGACCCCGACGCCTTCAACTAATCCACCGACAACCGCTCACCCTAACTCCTCAATACCATGCCACTCTTGCAAGAAACCCCCATCGTTCCGATCACCAACGGAGCCGCCGCCGTCACTCTCGGCAAAATCGTCAAGGCCAGCTCTGGCACTTGCGTCGTCACTACCGCAGCCACTGAAGCCGCCCTAGGCGTCGTAGTCGAAGATTGCGCCGCTTCTGGTGTCGCAAGCATCGCACCCGCCGGGTCCGGTGCCATCGTGCTTGTCGAGGTTTCCGCGTCCGGCGTAGCTATCGGTGACAATCTCGTGCCAGCCGCCTCCGGCCAGTGCAACAAGTCCACCACCGCGACCCACAAGGCGTTTGCCGTGGCTCTCGAAGCATCCACCGCCGCAGGCCAGCTCATCAAGGCCGTGCTCAGCCCCGGATACATCATCCTCGCGTAATCCAAGCCGCCAACCGCTCACCCATAACATAACACGACCATGGCCACTCCTGCCAATATCCCCACTCTCAACCAGTTCGCCAAAGGGCTCTTCCAAAAGACCGCCTCGCCGCTCGCTGACTTCCTCGCTCCCGTGGTTCCCACCGGCGCGGCTCAGTTCAACGTCATCGACTACGCGAAGCGTTCCAGCTTCCAGGTCCCGAGTGCCCGCCGCGCAATCGGTGGCGATTCGACGGCCGTGGTGACTGATGGCGAGCGCGTGCTGATCACGCTCAACCCCTACGCGCTGCACGACATCATCGACAATCACGAGCTCGACCTCGCCACCACCGGCGAAGGCTCCCGCCTGCTCCGTGAAGGCCGCGTCGGCAACCTCGTTTCCCAAGCTGGCAACAGCCGCCTCGCCGAAACCCTCGCCGTGCTCCGTGCGGGCGTTTCCGCCACTGCGGAAGTCTGGGGAGCAAACGACGATCCGGTCGCCGACATCGACGCACAGATGAAAACCATTGCCGACACCATCGGCATGGTTCCCAACCGCGTGGTCTTCTCACTCGGCGCATGGTCGATCTTCAAGAACGCCGCCAAGGTGCAAAACCGGCTCACCGCTGGAAACACCAAGACCAAGGACGCCACGGTCATGCTCAGTGACGTCGGCAGCCTGTTTCTTAATCCTGAAACGCAGTGCATGGTCTCGCCGGTTGTGTTCGACTCCAAGCTCAACGCCACCAGCGCCAAGGCCAACGCGCTCACTGCCACCAATCCGGAAGTCTGGATTTACTACGCAGAGGGCAACACCAACACCTTCGATCCATCCGCGTTCAAGACCTTCCGCGTGCAAGCCAACCCCTTCGGTGGCGTGCGCGTCATTCCGAAAGACTTCGGCGAGAAGCACATCGTGGAATGGACCGAAGCGGCCTACGTCAACAACGCTGCCGCCGCCGCCCGCCTCACGGTAACGACCGCCTGATTTCTGTTTGTTATTGTGTTGCTCATAAGCCCCCGCTCGCTGCCAGGCGGCGGGGGCTTTCTCTTGGAAAGAAAACGTCATGTCTTGGATTCCCTTCACCGCAGACCACGTCAAAGCCCGCTTGTCCAAAGACGAGTACGACTCCTACACGCTCACGGGTGGCCAATTGACCAGCGACGGCACCGACATCGTGGCGGCCATCATCAGCCAGGTGACGGCCATGGTGCGCGGCAAGGTGGCAAGCTGCCGTGACAACCTGAGCAAGCTGGGCCCGGCCGGGACCATCCCGAGCGAGTGCCTGTTTTCCGCCGCGACAATCGCGCGGGACGCGCTGGTCGGGGCGCTGCCACTGACAGAGGGCGCAACCGACGTCCGCAAGGAGGAACTGCGACACCCTCACGTTTTCCCTACGGGACAATGGCAGTCGCCCCGCCATCCCGGACGATGGCCAGTGGCTCAGCCTCTACGATGCCAACCACCAACGGCTTTTCACCGGCATCGCCAAGCGCACCTTCGAGTATCCCGCGCGCATTTATCGCTACGAGGTCAAGGGTCCCTATCAGGGGCTGATGGAAACCCCGCTCATCGGTGACGATGGCCGACCGTTCCTGCTCTACATTGCCGACGATCTCGGCAACCGCTTGCGCGACCTGCTTACCCGCGCGGTCAATGCCGGGCTACCCATCCAAGCGCCGGAGGATCTGCCGCCGCTCTATCTCGCGCCCAAGCAGGCATTCCGCGCCTTCACCTATGCGGCGGCCATCGAGGATAGCTGCAAGTGGGCACCGGATCTCGTGACGCGCATGGACTACAGCACCAACCCGCCGACGCTGCGGTTTGAGTCCCGCGCGGCAGCCTCCGCCCGCACGCTGGATCTGGAGGCTGACAATCACAAGGCCACGCAGATCCAGCTCGCCGCACTGCCGGAAGCGCGCGCCCTCGGCATCTCTCTCTCCTACGCCCGCCGCAGCGGCGATGACTTGATTCTTTCGCTGGAGCAACAGGCCGGCGATCCCACGGCGGAGGCTCGGCGCAGGCTCAGCGTTTTTTTATCCGGCGTCGAGAGAAGCGATGCGCTGGTGTCTGATGCTCTCACCTCCGCTCAACTCGCCCTCATCAAAATCAACGAGCTCATCACCGTGACAGGTGCCAGCGTGGATGCGGCTGCGGCCACGGCGGCGCTATCGCTGGACTGGGCGACATGCCTGGAGCGGGACAGTAATTTGCAGGGCTTGGTATCGGCTTACCCAGGGACAACAATGTCTGTTGGTTCGATCTCCACAAACTGGTGCGACGGATCAGGCACGGACCACTTTGCCAACCACAATTCCCTGGCCAGTGTGACCGTCCCAGGGCTTTATCTCGCCAACTCGAACGGTTCTTCCGCCACCGGCTGGTATGCCATCAAGGCCGGGGCCTTCACCACTGCTCAACTTCAAGCGGCCGGGGCCACCAAAGAGACCCGCTACATTCAAGGCGCGCTTCACCTCGAGCAATCTTACTCCAGCACGCTCTACAATAAATACCTCAACCTCGAATCAGCCGCGCCTGCCCAGACATTTTTTTACAGAGGATATAATAGAGCCTATGCCTCCTGGGTTCATGATTCGACAAACGACGAAGGGCTGGTGCGCTACAACGTCAACTACCCAGTGGACGCCATCAACATGAGCCCGAGCGCGGTGGCGGCAGCGGTCAAAGCCGCAGCGGCCGGCACCTCGGCCAGCGGGTTTATTGAGCGGGCGGAGTTCGTGGAAGCTCCGGCGGACCTCGCGCAAAACTACTTCGCGGCGCAGGATTGGACGCCCTACAAGGGCCGTATCGACTGCTCTCCCAGCGTGGCGGAGATCCCCGCGCCGGGTGATTTCATCAATGTCAGCGGCAGCGGCATCCCCGCCGAGTGGGCCGCCATGAAAGTGCCCGTCGCCGAGACATCCATCGACCTCGCCACCCGCGCGGCCAGCGTGACCATTGGCCCGAGCCCAAGGCAGGATTTCAAGTCCCTCATCGACCGCCTCCGCATCCCGGCGGAAGACAACTACCAACCCGGCTAAACACATGACTCCGCAAAAACTCGCACTCACCCCATTCACCGAAGGCGATACCTGGGACGGCCTCCCGTCGCTCACCGTGACGATCAACGGCGCGCCTCCGGCCAGCTCGCTTTCGCTCGTCACCATGCGCTTCAAAAAGAGCGGCGGTTTGGAGTCCGAGACCGTGCAACTCACCAGTGCCACTGCCGGCCAAATCAACATCACCAACGCCGCCAACTGGACCATCACCATCCCGGCCCAGATCGTCGCCGGTCTCACCGCCGGCAAGTGGACCTGGCGGATGTGCTTCCAAGACGCCGCTGGGAAAAAGCGCACCTACCTCGCCGACGAAGTGACCGTTTTGGAAACCGTCTGATCCATGCCGGACACCGTCAACATCACCGTCAACGCATCGCCCGTCACGGTGGCCATTACCGAGACCGCCGCGCCGGTGGCCGTGGCCGTCACGCCGCCTGCCGCATCGCCCGTCACCGTGGCCATCACCGAGGCCTCGCCCGGAGTCGATGGCCCGCCGGGAGCCAACGCAGAAATTGTGCTGTGCGCCAACCTCGCCGCATACCTTGCGCTCGCGCCGGAAGTCCAAATGGACGGCCGCTGGTATGTCATCCCGAAATGAGTCATGGGCACGCACGCTTTTCCACGCACGGCCTACACCAAGGGGGCGGAAATCGGGCAAGTGTTTGTCCAGGGCGAAGAGGCGGAGTTTGTCTTTGGGCGTGGGACGCAGATCCTCCCCACGCTCGGCGCGGAGATCTACGGCCGCACCGAGGCCCGCGTGGTGCTCGACGCAAATGAGCGCTGGTTCGAGATGGGGTTCCGAATGGATCACCTGCTTTCCGGCAACGCAGCCACCGGCTGGACGGATGCAGGGAATTATTTCCGCATCGAGCCGCAATGGAGCCCGGATCTCATCAACTGGAGCATGGGGAAATTCATCCCGGCCCCGACACCGGTCGTGGACAACGGAGACGGCACATGGAGCTATTGGAGCCGGGCGATTCACCCGGTGGACTCAGCCGTCAAAACCGGCATGCTCGAATGCTCATCCGGCCAGCTCTATTATGGGCAGCCGGGCAACAACCCCAACACCGACACTCGCAACACCCCGTTCACCGCTCTAACCATTCTGGGAGTGGTCAGAGCGCTCGGAGGTTTCCCCTACACGATGCCCACAGACGCGGCGCGGATGCAGACGGATCTGGCCGCGATCTTCCCCGGTGCGACGGTGGAGGCGAGTAGCGCCACGGTCTGGCGCATCCGTATTCCAAACCAGACGTTTACAGCCTTCCTGCAGCTCAACAAGGTTTTCTGGCCGGGCTATCTCGTCGCCGACATGTTAGGCTTCATCGACGCTCTGGTTGATGGGGCGTTTTTCGCCGGAAACCTCGTCAACTCGGCGGGAGTGGCGATCCACCCGAAAGCCTTCGGCCGCCTCAAAATCACCCCAGGCACCCGCTACGATCCATTCATCACCCCATGATTGCTCAATCCACCATCCGTTTTTCCAAGCCTGTCACCATTGACCTACGCATAGCCACCAGCCCGCGCCCGCGCGTGGTTCAGCCGGATGCCGCCACCCTGTCGGAGGATTCCACTCATGTTCCGGAATGGCATGAGTTTGAGGAGTTGCCGTTTTACCTGCATTACGACGCCGCAGCGCGTGAGATCCGCGCCCACCTCGCGCCGATCCCCCACGCCCTGCCACTCTACGGCCCGGCCGATTTCGCCGCCGCAGCAGCCGACACCATGGAGGATCACGCGGCGCGGGTCTTGCAGCTACTCGGCACGGCCCCTGCAAGTGCCCTGCAAGCGCTCTGCGACGGCACCGAGCTCCCGGCCATGCCGCCACGTGTGCCGCGAGAGATCGCCAACTGGCGCGCGCGGGCCGTATTGGAACTGGCCGGCCTGCTGTCCTCCGTAGAATCCGCCCTCGCCTCCATGGACGGCCCGGAGGGCATCATCGTGCGCCACGCCTGGCAAAGCGGTGCGCCGCTCGCCCGGCGAGGCCCCACCGTTTCCGCCCTCGCCCCAGCCCTCGGACTATCCGAGGAACAGGTCGATTCCATGTTCATTCAAGGAGCCGCACTTACGGTATGACCACCGATTTTTGACCACCGCTTTTGACCACCGGGGCGAATTTTTGCGCCGAAAATTTGGCGGATACACGGAAAAATACCAAGGCAGCCTAAGCCTGCGAGCGCACCAAGCGACTTAGAAGGCGGATGCTCTATCCAACTGAGCTACAGGCGCTTTGTGTGTAGGCATTTGCTAGCCATCCGGGACGTGGCTTGGCAAGGGGATTCGCCCGGTAGGGCTTCCAGACAGCTCAAAAATCGCCGTGCAACGACAATGATCATGTTAACAAAATTCAGCCACGTCCAGGCGCACGGTTTGTCCCGAGTCCGCCGAGTCGCGTGCGGCGAGTGCGGCGTCGGTCAGGTGAAACGCGCTGAGATCCCAGGCTGAGTCGTTTGCGCCGAGTGTGGCGAGAAAGTCGGTGAAGATCCTGCCGGGCTTTTGCACGACCGGCAGGTCGCGCGGGCCGCCAGCGGTGTCTGACAGACGGCAGGTGTTGGCTTGGGGATCGACTTCGATGACACCGCTGCGGCCGACCACGCGGATCCGTTCGTCGCCGTGGCTGGGTGCGGATTCCGGCCGGCACAAGTCCACGGAGACGGTCATCCGCGCGCCGCCCTCCATTTCAAAGATGCCGGTGGCCACGTCCTCGCATTGCGGCATCATGGGATGCGCGAGGTTGCAGTGGCTGGCAGTGATGGAGAGAACGCGCTTGCCTGTTAGAAACCATGCCATGTCCAGATTGTGAATGCCCACCCACGGCCAGGTGCCGCCGTAAAGTTCGCGTTGGTTGAACCATTCGGGCCGAACGCCCCACTTGTAGGACTTGCGGGAGTTGATCAAAACCGGCTCGCCGATCATCCCGGCGGCGATGGTTTCCCGCGCCGTGATTAGCGCCGGGATCGAGCGCATGGTGAACATGGCCATCACCCTGCGGCCGGCCGCATGGGCTTGCGCATGGAGCTTGCGCAAATCGGCGCGATACAGCGCGATGGGTTTTTCAAGAATCAGGTGGCAGCCGTGTTGCAGCGCGGTTTTGGCCACCACCGGGATCTGGTCCGGCCGGGTGCTGACCACCAGGACCTGCGGTTTGGTTTCGCGCAACAAGGCCGCCACATCCGGGAAAACTTCCGCGCTGAAGCCAGCCAGCCACTGGTGTGCGGTGAATCCAGAGAGATCCTCGCCCGCATAGGCCGGTGCCGTGCCGACAAACTCCACTCCTTGAGGCCGGATTTCCGCCCATTCCTCAAACACACATGCCGCATGGCCAAATCCTCCAACGAGGGCCACGCGCAAGTCCGATGGCGCATTCATACGGCCATGCTGGGCAGTGCGGCCCGGCGTGTCGAAGCGGAAAAATGTGCGGGCGGGTGCCGCTTTCAGTAGCGCTGGTTGTCGATCATTTTCCGCGCAGCAAATTCCGGCTTTCCCAGATGTAATTCCAACCGGAAAGCAGGGTGAGTGCCAGCGCGAGCCATAGCGAGACCGGTTGCAACCATCCTTCCGGGCGGGAAAGATACTGGAACAGCCAAACCAATGGGTTTGCCGGATCGAGCGGTTGGAACGCGAACCATACCAGACAGGTGATGCAAAACGTGAGCTGCAGGCCGGTTTTCCATTTGCCCAACCGATCGGCCGCCAGCACCTGCCCTGCCTCTACCGCGATCTGGCGCAGCCCGGTGACCAGGAACTCGCGCGCCAGAATCAACACCGTCACCCACACCGGGCAATAACCCTCCGCGCTCAGATAGACGAAGGCCGAGCAGACAAGCACCTTGTCCGCCAGCGGATCCATCAACTTGCCCATCGGCGTGACCAAGCCCATTTTGCGGGCGAGGTAGCCATCCAGAAAATCGCTGATCGCGGCGATCACGAAGGAAACCAGGGAGACCCAATGCCCGACGACGTTGTCGAACGAGGCTCCGGCGACGAAGATCCCGGTCAGCACAAGCCGCGAGAGCGTGATGGCATTGGGAACGTTCACGCGGTCACTGTGGGCAATCCACCGCTGGATGGCAACCCGCGGTTTCTTGGCGTTCTAACGAAACAACCGCGGCAGAGGGACCTGCCGCGGTTGCGCTCTAACACCAGAACACACATGAAATCAAACTCAGGCCAGACCGGCCGCGAGTGGCTTGGGAAGCGGTTTTTCCTTTTTGCGGAGCGCCCGGCGCATCTTGGTGAGCGCCGAGTTCTGCAATTGGCGGATCCGCTCGCGGGTCACCCCGAATTCGCGGCCCACTTCCTCCAGTGTGAGTGCCTTGCGGCCGCTCAGGCCGAAGCGTTCGTCGATGATCCGGCGCTCGCGCTCGTCGAGCACCGAGAGCAGGCCATCGAGTTCGCCGTGGAGATTCTTATCGGAAAGCATGTCGAGCGGATTGACGGCGCGCTCGTCGCTGATGATTTCACCGTATTCGGTAGCCTCACCTTCGTTGATCGGCGCGTCGAGCGAGGTCGGGCGGTGCGATGCTTGGCGCAGCATGGCGAGCTTGCGGCGGGGAACGCCGACCTCATCGGCCAGTTCCTCATCGGTGGGCTCGCGGCCGAGCGCTTCGGTGAGAATCGCCGCGATCCGGCGCATTTTGGCGATTTTGTCCACCATGTGAACCGGCAGACGGATCGTCTTGGACTGGTTGGCCAGCGCCCGCTTGATGGATTGTTTGATCCACCAGGCGGCGTAAGTCGAAAGTTTGCCGCCCTTGTCCGGATCGAAGCGTTCGACGGCCTTCATCAGGCCGATGTTGCCTTCGGAAATCAAATCGGTCACCGGCATGCCGTAGTTGGAATAGTCTTGGGCGATCTTGACGACCAGTCGCAGATTGGCACGGATCATGTGCGAGCGCGCTTCGGGGTCACCTTTTTTGATACGCTCCGAGAGAGCGATCTCCTCTTGTGGAGTCAAAAGGGGAGTTTTGGAGATTTCTCTCAGGTAGATCTTCAGACTGCCTTCGGATTCGTATGCCATGGTCGTGTGGGGTTATTTGTTAAACGTCGCTCAGCGATATTTATTCCTATTTTTTCTTAAAATACCTTCATTGTAGTTTTTTTGTAAATACAAAAGTCGGATTTGCTGAGCTTTTAGATTCGATCAATGACATTGAAAGCATACGTCATGCCCGGGTCTAGGAAATCACAAGTGACTAATTTCCAATAAATAACAATGAGGGGGGCTGAAGCAGGGGGGCGGCAACGACGTTGTTGTCCAATAATTGAGACAATTTGTCGCAGGGAATCGTTCAAGCCTGCGGGTATCACCCCATATCAGCAAGCGATCCGAATGTCTCAAGCCAGCCAGCGCTGGGTCAGGCCGCCGTAGGCATCGATCCGGCGATCACGGAAGAACGGCCAGATCCGCCGGAAGTCCTCCACGACTTGGAAATCGATGTCATGGACGAGGATTTCCTCGTCACCCGTGGAGGCCTTGGCGACGATTTCGCCGTAGGGATTGGCGACAAACGAGCGGCCCCAGAACTCGGTGGCATCGTGGATTCCGGAGCGGTTTACGGCGGCGAGGTAGCAGCCATTGGCCACGGCGTGGCCGCGTTGCACGGTTTCCCATGCGCAATGCTGGGCCTCGCCGAGGGCGGGTTTTTCCTCCGGCAGCCAGCCGATGGCGGTAGGGTAAATGAGTATCTGCGCGCCGCCCAGGGCCATTAACCGAGCGGCTTCCGGATACCATTGGTCCCAGCAGATGAGCACGCCGAGCTTGCCGAATTTCGTGTCCCAGACCGGCCAACCGCTGTCGCCGGGGGTGAAGTAGAATTTTTCCTCAAACGCCGGATCCTGCGGGATGTGGGATTTCCGGTAGAACCCGAGCAAACTGCCGTCCGCGTCGTGAATGACGGCGGTGTTGTGATACAGTCCCGGGCCGCGGTGCTCGAAGTGCGAGGAAACGATTACAATACCCAGTTCGCCTGCCAGCTTGCCAAGGCGGTCGGTGACCGGCCCGGGCAGCGGATCGGCGAGGTCGAAGCGCGCCGGATCCTGCACGGTGCAGAAGTAGGGCGTGAGGAAAAGCTCCTGGGTAACCACGATGTTCGCCCCGTCCGCCGCAGCTTGGCGGATTAGGGATTCATGATGATCCAAGGCCTCCGCCTTGGTGGCGAAGGTTCTGGATTGGAGCAAGGCGATGCGCGGCATGCGCGGGATCTTTGGTCAAACGCCGCCGCGAAGCAAGTTTCATGGAGCGCGGACTTCAGCCCGCATTCTTGAAACCGATGATGCCTCATGGCCTAATCTTCCTCCAGCTTGCGGCCGTGTTGGGCGATGATCTTTTGTTCGATTTCGCGCGGGACGTCCTCGTAGTGTTCGAACTTCTCCTTGTGCCTGCCACGGCCGGCGGTGATGGCGCGCAACTGGCTGGAATATTGATAGAGCTCGGACTGCGGCACGTGGGCGACGACCACCTCGAAGCGGCCTTCGGTTTCCATGCCCATGATGCGGCCGCGGCGGCCGGACAGATCGGCGAGCACCGAGCCAACGGCATCGGAGGGCACCTTGATGCGCAGTTCCATCACAGGTTCCAACAGCTTGGGCTTGGCCATCAGGAAGGCCTCATTGAAGGCGGCCTTGCCGGCGATCTGGAAGGCAATGTCCTTGGAGTCCACTGGGTGTTGTTTGCCGTCGTAGAAATCCACCTTCACATCGGTGACCGGAAATCCGCCATAGGGGCCGGCCGCACAAGCGGCCTGCACGCCCTTTTCCACCGATGGCACGAAGACACGATCCACGTTGTTGCCGACCAGCGACTGGGTGAAGACCATGCCGCTATCCGCTGGGAGCGTCTCGATGCGCATCCAAACCTCGGCAAACTGCCCCGCGCCGCCGGTTTGTTTCTTGTGGCGGTGTTTCGATTCGCCGCGGCCACTGATGGTGGCGCGGTAGGAAACCCGCGGCTCGACGAGCTCCACATCCACGTTGAAGCGGCGCTTGAGTTCCTCGGTGACGATCTGGAGCTGCAGCCAGCCTTGGCCGGAAACAATGGTCTGCCCGATCTCCGGCTCGAAGTGATAATCAAACGTGGGATCCTCCTCGCGCAGTGCGGAGAGTCCTTCGCCGAGCTTGTTGAGATCAGACTTGGACTTGGCGACCAACGCCCCGCGGGTGTTGGGCGTCGGGAATTCGACGACCGGCAGTGTGACCTGGCGGCTGGCGGAGCAAAGCGTGTCGCCGGAGCGGGTGGCGCGAAGTTTCACCACCGCGCCGATATCGCCGGCATGCAGCGAAGGCACCGGCTCGCGGGCTGAGCCGTTCACGCGGTAAAGCTGCCCCATGCGCTCGTTCTCGCCGCGCGTGGCGTTCACCAATTCGGTGCCGGATACGACGTCGCCGCTGTAAACCCGGAAAAACGACAGGTTGCCGACGTGGTCCTCGTGCATCGTTTTGAAAACATAGGCCACCGTCTGGCCGTCCTTGAGATCCACCGTGGCCTCTCTGCCATCGAGGGCATTGCCCTTCACCGTGGCGCGATCCACCGGTGACGATCCATATTTGGCGATGAAATCCAGAATCCGCGCCACGCCGATGTTCTTGACGCCCGAGGTCGCGAAAACCGGCACCACCAAGCCTTTTTGCACCGCATCGTGCACATGCGCGCGCAGGTCCTCCTCGCTCAGCGTGCCTTGTTCGAAAAATTTCTCCATCAGCGAGTCGTCGGACTCCGCCACCATGTCGATCAATTGCCGGTGCAATTCATTGACCCTGTCTTTCAGCGCGCCTTCCGCCGGTTTTTCCTCGAACTTGCCACTGCCATCGGCCGCGAAGGTGATGACATCCGAGCGCATCACATCCAGCACCGACCGGAAACCCGGGCCCGCATCCACCGGCAGCGTCATCGGGAAAACCCGCGCGCCGTAGTGCTCCCTGGCTTCCTCCAGAATGTCGTCGAAGCGCGTGTTCTCGCGGTCGAGTTGGTTGATCACCAGGAAGCGCGTGATTTCATAGTGCTCGGCGGCCGCCCACACCTCGTCGGCACCGGTTTCCACGCCGTTCACGCCGCTTACCACGATCATCGCCGAATCCGCCACGCGCAGCGCGCTGAGCGGTTCGCTGATGAAATCCGGGGTTCCCGGGCAATCGATCAGATTCAGCTCGCGGCCCAGCCACTCCTCGGCAAGCACTGTGGCGTGGATCGACTGCTGGTGTTCCTTCTCGTCCGGGTGAAAGTCGGACACCGTGTTGCCCTGCTCGATGGTTCCGGCGCGGGTGAGCTTGCCGGCGCAGACCAGCATGGCCTCGCAGAGCAGGGTTTTGCCGGTCGCGGCATGGCCGGTGACAGCGACGTTGCGGATGTCGGGAGCGCGGTAGTCTTTCATAAATCGGGTGGTGGGTTGCGGGGTTGTTTCAAATCTTGTCAATGAACGGATCGCTTCGATCCATTGCCATTACGCGTCACAGCCCTCCCGCCGTCAACCATCCGCAGCGCTCCGCAAATCAAAGCGTGTATTTCCGCAAAATCCGGCCAGCCCGAAAAACCAACAACCCACGGATCACGCGTGCGGCCGCACGCACAATCCGTAGAACGCCTTTGTGACAAATCCGTCAGAATCGCCCGCTGGCGGAAATTTGGGGTATGGCGAGGGTGCCCAGCGCACCATGGATTTGTTTTTGATCGATGCGACCGGCCCGTTTTTCCGCGGTTATGGACGCAAGCGCATCAACTGGTCGAAAATCCCCTTCACGCATCTGGACGCGGCCACGCCGGACGATTGGGCGGCAATGGAGTGCGAGTTGCGGCAATTCGCCGCCGCAGTCGCGGCGCAGGGATACAATGCGGTCTCGCTCGATGACCTGGCGCATCTGGCCGCGCATCCGCTGCACGAGCCGGAGACGGCGCTGCGGATCGCCGGCTTCCGGAGTCGGTTTGCCCGCTTCTTCGAATTGCTGCGTGATGACCACGGGCTGCGGGTTTACCTGACCAGCGACGTGCTACCGTTTACGCCTGCGCTGGCGGCGCACTTCGGCGGCGATGAGGTGGCGCTCGCGGATTATTATCATGCGTTGGTTTGCGGCGTGCTCGATGATTTTCCGCAGCTTTCCGGCTTGATTCTGCGCATCGGCGAGAGCGACGGCAATGATGTGCGCGATCCGCTGCACACCCGCTTGTTCGTGCGCCATGCCACACAAGCCAACCGCCTGCTCGCACGGCTGCTGCCGGAGTTCGAGCAACGCGGCAAGGACCTGATCTTCCGCACCTGGACGGTGGGCGCGCACCGCATCGGTGACTTGATCTGGCACCGCGACACGCTCGCCGACACGCTCAAGGGCCTCGACTCGCCGCGGCTGATTGTTTCCATGAAACACGGCGAGAGCGATTTCTTCCGCTACCTGCCGCTCAACCGCGCGTTTTTCCATGTCAAGGCGCGCAAGCTGTTGGAGCTGCAGGCGCGCCGCGAATACGAGGGCGCGGGCGAGTATCCCTCGTTCATCGGCCGCGAGTGCGAGGACTTCGCCCGTGAGCTGGCGGACGTGGAAAACATGGCCGGCATCTCCATGTGGTGCCAAACCGGCGGCTGGCACCGATTCCTCCGCCGCGCGTTTCTTGAAAACGATGGCCGCGACGTGTGGATCCGGCTCAACAGCGCCGCAGCCATTGGTGTCTTCAAGCACCACCAAAACGCCGCCCAAGCAGTCTCCACCGTCACCGGCCCGGAGCGCGCTGCCGCCACGCTGGCGCTGCTCGATGAGGCCACGGAAGTCATCCGTGAGTTGCTCTATGTTCCCGAGTTTGCCCGCCAGAAACTTTTTTTCCGCCGCGTGCGCATTCCGCCGCTGCTGCATGTCTATTGGGACTCGCTGTTCATCAACCACGCGGTGCGCAAGGTGATGCGGCACTTCGTGCGCGACCCCGCCGCCGCGCTGCGCGCCGCCGAGGAGGCGATGACGCGTTTCCCACGCATGATCGAACTCGCCCGCGAGGCGGAACTGCCGGTCGAGGACATCGAGCACCTGCGCGACTTCGGTCATCTGCTGCTGCTCGCGCGGCGTTATTATTTCGAGCCGTTCAGCGAAGCGTTAGTCACCGAAATCCGCGCCGCCAAGAAAGCCTACAAGCAACGTTGGCCTGCCTCCGCGCGCCAGCGCTACCGTGTGAAAATCTCATTCCGGCCGCTGCCGTTCCGGCGTCGCACGCTGGCGCTGGCGGCGGCCATCCTGTTGCGACGGCGGCGCGGATACCGCCTGCTCGACCAAGTCATCACCCTGCGCCTCGCCGGTGTGGCATGGCGTGCGCTGCGTCCGCGCGATCCGGCGGCCATGCCGAAGTTCCTGCGAAAATCCGCCATGGGCGTGGATGCTTTGTTCAAGTAGCATGGCGGCATGACCCGAGTGAACACCGAGATCCGCACGCGTTTCGCGCCCAGCCCGACCGGGCGGCTGCACCTCGGCCACGTGCTGGCCGCGCGCGTGGCCCATGCGCTGGCCCGGCAATCGCCCGAGGGGAAATTCCTGCTGCGCTTCGAAGACATCGATGCCCCGCGCGTGCGTGAAATTTACTATCAGAACATCATCGAGGATCTCGAATGGCTCGGGCTGCAATGGGATGAAACGCCGCTGCGCCAGACCACGCGCACTGCCGCCTACGATGCGGCGCTCGCCGCGCTGCGGGGTAAAAACCTCGTCTATCCGTGCTTCTGCACCCGCCGGGAAATCCAGGATGAATGGGCGAATATGGTCGCCGCGCCACAAGGTCCTGAAGGACCGCTCTACCCGGGCACCTGCCGCCGGCTTTCCGCCAACGAGTGCGAGGAAAGGATCGCCGCCGGCACCCCACACGCGTGGCGGCTCGACTCGCAACAGGCCGCAGCCATCACCGGCCCGCTCACTTTTCACGACCTGCGCTTCGGCGCGATTGAAGTGAACCCCGGCCTGCTCGGAGACATCGTGCTCGCCCGCAAGGACATCGGCACCGCCTATCATCTCGCCGTGGTGGTGGATGATGCCTTCCAGCAAATCACCCGCGTCACCCGCGGCGAGGACCTGCTGCCCTCCACCCATGTCCACCGTTTGCTGCAAGTTTTGTTAGAACTGCCCGAGCCCGCCTATCTCCATCATCCGCTGGTGCTCGACGATCAGGGCAAACGCCTCGCCAAGCGCCACGACGCGCTCTCGATCGCCGCGCTGCGCGAATCCGGCCTCAGCCCTGCCGAAGTGCTCGCCCGGGTTGATGTGGAGTGCGGCACACCAGTCATGGCATGCGTCGGACAGCTCATTCCGCTGGCTTGATGGTGACGAGCAGGGCGTTTTCGGCGGCGAGGTGTTTTTTGGCGAGCGCATTGATTTCCTTGAGGGAAATCGAGCGGTAATCGGCGTCGCGGTTGCGGGCGAGGTCGAGCCGTGTGGGATCGGCCTGGGACTGGCTGAGCACGGTGTTGAGCCAGTAGCCGTTGTCGCGCAGGGATTTTTCCAGCATGCCGAGGGTGGGTTTGAGCGCGCGGTCGAGCTCGTCATCAGTGGCACCTTCGGTGGCGAGTTTGTCTGCTTCTTCGCGCATGGTGTTGAGCAGGGTTTCGAGGTCTTCCGGTTTGCCGATGCTTTCGCTGATGATATAACCGAAGTCCTCCAGCGCGTCGGATCCATCGGCACCGGCGTTGGGGCTGTAGGAGGAGCCGAGTTTCTCGCGGATCTCCTCGCGCAGGCGGTCGCTTAGGATGCTTGCCAACAGGTTGAGGCGGCGGAACTCGCGGATGTTGCCGCGGATGCCGGCGGTGCGCCACAATGTGAAGGCGACGCCCTGCGGGATTTTGGATTCGTAAGTGAAGGTTTTGATGGCGGGCGCATTGGGGAATTTCACCTTGCGCGCTTCTGTGAGATCGGCCGGCGCGTCGGCGCGGGCCGGCAGTGCGCCGAAGGTTGTGAGCAAATCCGGCACGATGACTTGCGGATCGAAATCCCCCACGATGGTGAGCTCCAGATATCCTTGGGTCAGCTCGGGCGTGAGCCAGCTTTTCGCGTCCTCGATGGTGTAGGAGGCGAGTTTTTCCATCGGTGCGGTGGCGAAGCGTGAATCGCCGCCATGCAGCCATGCCTCCATCTCCTTCTGCGGTCCGGCGGGCGTGTGGCGCAGTTGCTGATAGAGCATCGGCAGTGCCTTCTGGAACTGCCACAGAGCCTCCTCGCGCCAGCCCGGATCGGTGAGCGCCGCGCACATCAACTGGCATTGCAAGGTGAAATCCGCCGGTGTGGTGGTGCCGCCGAGCGTGAAGGCATCACCGCCGATGGCCAGCGAACTGCCGACGTTCCTGCCGGCGAGGATTTGCTTGAGATCGTCATTGGAATGCCTGCCGAGGCCGCCACCCTCGAAGAGCGCCTGCGCGAAAATATCCAGCATCGGCATGTCCAGCGGTTGGCCGATCTTGCCGGAGCCGATGCGCGCCAGCAGGCGGATCCTGCCCTGTTCGAAATCGGTGCGCTTCAGGTTCACCCGGATTTTGTTAGATAACACAAGCTGGGTGATGCCCATGTCCGCGATCTCCTTGCTGCTGGCGACGCTGCCGGGGCTGCCGAAATCCGTGTAGTCGAACACCTGGATCGCGCGCGCGGCGGGTGCTTCCACCGGGGTTCCGCGCGAGTCTTCGAACAGCGCGGCGAGATCCTTCTCCGCGTTTTCGGGCTTCTGCTTGGTGGTCAGCACAAGGTGATAACCCGGTGCTTCCCAGAAGGTCTTGAGCGCCTGGTGGCAGGTGGCCGTATCGACGCTTTCCAGAATCCCGCGGGCGATCTCCAAATCCTCCTCGGGAGTGGAAAACACCGTCTTGTCGTTGACCGAGCGTGCAAGCACCGTGGCAATGCCCTCGGATTTGCGCGTGGCTTTTTGTTTAACCTGCTGCTCGTAGGCGTTGAGCAGGTTGGACTTTGCCTCGGCGAGTTCGGACTCGGTGAAACCGTAATCAAGCGCGCGGCGGAATTCCTGCTCAAGCACCGGCACGACTTCCTGCCAGCGATCATCCGCCGCAGTGATGCTGACCGAGCCGAGTTCGACGTGATTGAAGAGGATGCTGTCGGACGCGGAGCCCTCCGCCACCACGGAATCGCGCTCCTTGGAGATGCGCTCGAAACGGCGCGTGAGAATCGAGTGAGCGATCTCGAGCGGCATGCGTTCGGCGCGGGTGGCACGGGTATCCGGTTTTTGCTGATGCGGGCGTACCAGAATGAGCGAGACATCGGTTGAACTGACTTCCTTGTCGCTGAAAACGGCGGTTTCAAGGCCCTCAGGCAGACGGATTCCGCCGAGGTTCGGATCCTTCGCCGGTTCGACCGGGTTGCCCATCGAGGCGAAGGCGGTCTCGATCCGGCCGCGCATTTCTGCCGCATCCACATCGCCCGCCACGATGAATGTCATGCGTTGCGGCGTGTAATAGCGTGTGTAAAAATCCACGAAGCGCTCGCGCGGCGCGTTTTTGATCACTTCCTCCTCGCCGATCGGGAAACGCCGCGTAATGAGCGAGTCCGGAAGGAACTCGCCGAACTGCTGTTCCATGAGCCGGTAGTTCACCGAATCCCGGCTGATTTTTTCCGACAGGATCACGCCTCGCTCCTTGTCGATCTCCGTGGGATCAAGCAATGCGCCGTCGCCGAAATCCCGCATCACGGTGAAGGCGAGCTTGAGCGTTTCTTCTGTTAGATCAGGCAGGTCGAGCATGTAAACCGTCTCGTCGAAGGAAGTGTAGGCATTGGCATGGGCGCCGAAGGCGATGCCGAGCCGCTGCATGCGAGGGACGATATCCGCGGCGGTGAAGTTCTTGGTGCCGTTGAAGACCATGTGCTCGAGGAAGTGTGCGAGGCCGCGTTGGTCTTCCTGCTCCATGAGTGAGCCGGCGCGGATGTGCAGGCGCAGCGAAACGCGGCCGGGCGGTTCGCTGTTCGGATAAATCAGGTAGCGCATGCCGTTTTCCAGCGTGCCGAAAACCGCATCAGGGTCTGCCGAGATGTCCGAACCATCCTGTGGCCAAGGTTGCGGCGTGACTTTTGCCACGGTGGCGTCCGTCTTGGTGGTGGGCGGCGGCTCATCCGTTGCCGGGGCCAAGGGAACGGGCGCGGTGGCTGTTGCGGGTGGCGGGCTTTCATGGGGGCGCAGCGCGAGAAAGGCCGCAGTCGCCGCCAGCACAAGCACCAGGATCAGAGGAGTCGTAGAAGTGGCCTTTTGCATGGCCGCAGCGTGGCCGGGAGCCAGCCGTCTTGGCAACGCCGAAAACACCTTCAGCAAAGACCGGCGCATCCATACCCGGCTGTCTGATCGAGACATGGTCGGCATTCAAAAGGTTGCCGCCGCCGAGGCTGTGTCCTAGCAGTCTTTGATATCGCGGCTGATCCATCAGGATGTCGAAGGGGATCTGGTCCATAAAACGCAAAAAGCCCCGCTCTTGATTTTTAGTGCCTTCCCGGCAAATTCCTGCTTTCCCTCGCCCGCCCCGCCGACTTTTCCACCGCCCATGTCCACCGAGCTGACCCGCAATTTCTCCATCATCGCCCACATCGATCACGGGAAAACCACGCTTTCCGACC
>CAXNHR010000015.1:0-27686 GCA_964202135.1 Luteolibacter sp.
AGCCGCGTTTCATCGGACATGCCTACACGCTGACCCGCGTGTTCTGGGAGTTCGCCTGGCGCGCGGTGGTTCCGGTCTCGCTGAGTGCGGATCACCACATCGCGGAAACCCTGATCCCGCCCGGAGCGGAATTCTGGAACATTCCCGACACCGGCGCGATGTGGGCGGCGGCGGCAATGCTTGCGTTGACCGGATTCAGCATCTGGCTGGGCTGGCGGAAAAACACCCGGCTGGTGGGCGTGTGTTTGTTTCTGTTCATTGCCACGATCCTTTTCCGGGTCCTGTATCTCATACCCGAGTTCATGCCGGAATACCGCATCTATCCCGGGATGCCGTGGTTCTGCCTGGGGGCGGCCATCGTTTTGGCGGCGGCATGGCGACGAGGTTTTCCTGGAATTTCGCCGCGATATGCGGCCGTGGTGCTGGTGGTGGTTTTCGCCCTGATGTCGGCGAAACGTTCATTCCTCTGGCATGATCTCGACCGACTGATGGCTGACGTGCTGCGGCAGTATCCGGCGCAGGGGCGCGCGATCTGGGAATTGCACCGGCGCGATGCGCACCTCGGCGATTGGCAGAAGATCATCGATCGTCAGCGCGCGGAATGGCAGCCGATCTTGCAGCGTTTCATCGAGGAAAACCGCCGCCTGGCGCCCGCGCGCGAGCTGCCCAGCGGTCATTTCGCCCTCGCCGATATTGCCTGCGCGGCGCTTTATGCGGAGGCGTTGTCGCATGTGGAGGGAACGGCACCGGCGTTGACCGAACTGAGACGATTGGAGTTCTACATGAAGGGCCTGGGCATTGATCAGGTCCTGCATTGGAGTTACTTTTACCGCTCAAAGGCGAATGTGCTTGAGCAAGCGGGCCGACCAGAGGCGGCGCTCGCATTGATCGAAGAAATCGGCGAGGAGCATTTCAGGAAAGCGGATGTCCGCCGGATGAAACAGAAAGCCGCTGCGGTGCAGCCTGCCGAGTGACGGGTGGACAGTCGCCTGACGCCCGTCTATTCTGGCGGCGCATGAGCATTATCACCGGCCGGGGGGACAACGGCGAAACCGATTTGTTGTTTGGCAAACGCATTGCCAAAACCTCGCGGCGCATTGAGGCGCTCGGCTGCGTGGACGAACTCAACGCCGCGCTCGGCGTGGCCCGCGCGTCCGGAGCGAACCCGGAGTGGATCGCCCTGATCGACACTCTGCAGGAAAAACTCATCGGACTGATGGGCCAACTCGCCACACTGCCCGGGGACGAGGCGCGCTATGGTGAAACGAAGTTTCCGCTGATTGAAATGGCGGACGTCGAGTGGGTGATCGCCGAGGCACACAAATATGAAGGGCGCGGCGTCCGCTTCGCCGGTTGGGCGCGTCCCGGCGCGGAAGGCTGCCTGGCAAGGGCCGGTGTGGACTTCGCGAGATCCGTGGCGCGCCGTGCGGAACGTGCGATCCTCGCTCTGCACGAGTCCGGCGAACCGGTATCCGAGAGCGTGCGGCTGTTTTTCAACAAGCTCGCCGATCTGTTGTGGATCCTCGCGCGGGTGGAGCAGGAATAAACTTTTGCCTTGGAGGCGGGCGGGGGACTTCCTAGGGTTCGCCCAGCGACAGCCGCAATTTGTCCATGGCAAAGAAAGAATTCACCATCCTCAACAAACTCGGCATCCACGCCAGACCGGCCGCGCAATTTGTCAAAACGGCCAATCGTTATCAGTCCGATGTCTTCGTGGAAAAAGACGGGGAGGAAGTGGATGGCAAGAGCATCATGGGCCTGATGATGCTCGCCGCAGGCCATGGTTCGGTGATCATCGTGAGCGCCGACGGGCCGGATGCGGATTCCGCCCTGGACGCGCTGGGCGAGTTGATCGCTCGCAAGTTCGAGGAGGATTGAGCGAGTGGCTCAAGCGCGGCGGATCTTGCCGCTGGCGGTCAGCGCCAGTTGTTCCACCAGGCGGATCCGGGCCGGAACCTTGTAGGGCGAAAGCGCCCTGCGGCACCAATCGATCAGTTCCCGCGGCACCACCGCCGGTCCCTCGCGCAGCACGACCTCCGCCACCGGCACGCTGCCGAAAACCGGATGGCTGGTGCCGGAAACCCGGCAGGCGGCCACCGCCGGATGCTGTAGGAGCACGCTTTCCACTTCCTCGGGGAAAACCTTCATGCCTGTCACGTTGATGACGCTTTTCTTCCGCCCGCGGATGAACACCCTGCCCGCGGCGTCGGTTTCCGCCAGATCTCCAGTTGGAAACCAGCCACCCACGCAGACTTCATCGAGCGTTTGCCAAGGCGAGAGGTAGGCGTCGAACATTCCCGGTCCCTTGATCCATAGTTCGCCGATCCGGCCCGCCGCCACCGGCAGTCCTTCCTCATCTCGCAGCTCCACATCGAAGGCGGGCAGCGGCCGGCCCACGGCGCATGGCGCGTCTTGCGCGCCGCCGGTATTGAGCAGCGGGAGGCCGATTTCGATGACGCCGAGGCCCTGCACCAATGGTCTGCCGAAACGCGCGGCAAATGCCGCCGCCACCTGTTCCGGCAAAGGAGCCGCGGTGCTGACCGCCAGCCTCAGGTCCGGCCAGCGATACGTGCCGGGATCCGCCGCCAGCAGCGAGAAATGAAACGGCGCGCCGTAAACCACCGTCGCCCGCGTGGTTCGCGCGGTTTCCAGAACTTCGGCGGCCAGGTGTGATTCCGAAAGCACGGTGCAGGCTCCGTGATAAAGATATAGTATGATGGAAACCGCGAAATGGTGGGCCATCGGCAACATCCACAGAATGCGGTCGCCGGGGCCGATGCCTAGCGCGGCGTTGGCCGCCTCGATGCGCTCCCGGAGTTTGACGTGGCTCAGCACCACGCCCTTGCTGCGGCCGGTCGTCCCCGAACTGAAACGAATGAACGCCGGATCCAGCGTGGCAAACTCCGCTTCGTGATCCAAGTGGTGGTTTTCCAGCGACAGCCAGCCCGCGCCGGTGGATGGTTCGTGGCAAACCGCTTCGTCACGCCGCCATTTCCCGCCGTTTCCGAGAATCACACCGCAGAGGTGGGTGCGATCCAGCAGTTCCGCGCGCTCGGCATCCGTGAGCTCCTCCGCCACCGGCACCAGGCAGCCGCCGGCCTTGAGGATTGCCAGCGCAAGCACGATGTAATCCACGCCATTGCCACAGGCCAGGCCCATGCGGGGTGCGGTCTCGCGGTGGAATCCAGGCATGCGCTTGAGCCAGCCAGCCACCCTCGCCACACGCTCTAACAGAGCGCCGTAAGTGATCACCGCGCCATCCGCCATCAGCGCCGGCCTCTCGGCCGACGCCCGCAGGGCGATCTGGTCCACGATGTTCATGAACGTTTCGCTTGTGGCGGATTTACAGACAGATCCGCCGGAACAGCACATCGAGCGGCAGTTGCAGGCCGATGTAAAAGTCGCCGAACTCGGCGTAGCGCGCCGACACCTCGTCGAAGCGCATTTCATAAACAATCGATTTGATATCGATGGTGTCCTTGGCGAGCAGGGTGACGCCCCATTCGTATTCGTCCAAGCCGGTGGAGCCGGTGATGAGCTGCAGGATGCGGCCGGAGTAGGTGCGGCCGACGCGCGCGTGGCCGGCCATCAGCTTGCGGCGTTGCTCGTAGCCGAGAGAATACCAGTTGTCATTGCCGCTGCGGCGTTTGGACATCGGATAGAAACAAATCACCGGCCAGTCCGGCAGCACCGGATAGAGCCGGTGCTTGAGATAGTGGGCCATGCGCTCGTCGAATTCCTTGAGCGCCGCGTCATGCTCCGGTGTGCCTTCAGTGAGGCCCTTTTCGCCGATGAGCGTCTCGGCGGCGTATTGCTCGCGGGTGGTGGTGTATTCCGAGCTTTCGGTCTGCGAGAGGTAGGAATAGGCGGGGCTGAGAATTTCGGGCCCCAGCGAGAGCGCGAGCTGCTTTTCGAAAGTATTCGCGACTTGCAGATCCGGGGTGAGCAGCATGAAACCAAGGTCCGCCTTGGGACTCACCACCGAGAAAATCAGCAGGTGGGTGTCCGGCGTGGCACGGATTTCCTGAACCAACTCCGTGAGCCGGGTCTTGGCCTGGCGCTTCTCATCATCGACATAAAGCGCCCATTGCGAGTGATCGACATGATAGAACAAATGCAGGACGTGCCAGCCTTCCCTGGGCACAATCGGGGTGACATCTTCGTGGGTCATGACGGTGGGTTTCAGCGGCGTTCGGTGGAGATGTTGATTTCGAAAAGTTTTTTAAAATCCTTGCCAGACACATTTTCGGCGGGGGCCTCGTAAATCTCGATGGACCACGGATTGCTGCCACCGGTGCGGTAGGCGGCATGCATTCCTAGGTCGTCGAATCCGGCAGTCGCCGGAATGACCAGCATGCCGGGACCGTGCACTGTGCGTGTGACGGCATCGCCCTGCACCGCGCGCTCCTCGTCGCGGAACAACACGCGGATGGCGCCGCTGCCTTGACTCACCTTGAGCTCGATGACCGGCAACAGCTTGGTGCCGCGCCGGATGATTTCGGGCGCGGCACCGTCAGTGATCGGTTCGCGCCAATAGCTTTCAGCGGATTCGATGGTCATCCGGCTGCCCTTGATGGGGAAATCGGCGGCATCCGCCCGCGCCGATTCAGTGGGCAGGCGATTGATTGAAAACACAAGCGTGGCAAGTCCACCGATGGTCAACACCGCCAGCAATACCAACAGACCGATGCGCTCCAGCGGGGACAACTTCAAGAGCGGTCGCAGCGAGACAGGCGCGGCATTGCCACGGGGGATGGGTGAAAACTCGTTGTCATTGGTTTCTGGCGGTGCTGCGGTTTCCGCAGGTGGCGGTTGCACTGGCTCGACGATTGCCGGTCCTGGCTCCGGTTTCAGCGATTCGGGCTCCAGAATTTCCTCAGGCAGTTCATTGATGTGCGGCCCCTTGGGCACATCGTCCCAGTTTTCGAGATCATCAAACTCGCTTTCAGGCCTGAGGATTTTGACGGTCTCCATGCTCGGCATGCTGCGCTGACGGGCCTTGCTGACATTCATCTGGATGCGCTCACCACCCGCCGGACTGGTGTTTTCCTGGGGTTGGCTGAACTCGTGCGGCTTCATCACGTGCCGCTCCCGCGGTGCGGGCAGGTCGCCGCCAGATGCGCGGGACGTGGCGGTGCGCAGCGGTTTGACCTGCGGCTCCGTCAATTCGAGGTCGTCCTCAAATGCCCACAAGTCCAGCTCCATCGAATCCTTGGTGATGTTTTCCAAGGTCGGTCGATGGCGCGGTGGGAGCATCGGGCCATCGGGCGACGGGGAAAGGGGTTCGGGGGTCATGGTTGGAAGCTTGGTGGTTTTTATGGGGCGGAGCCGGATTTGGCCAGAGCGAATCACAAATGGCAAGTTCGCGAAAAATCGGATTGCATCGGTCGTCCGCCGCAGGCATCCAATGGCCTCACCAATCCACCACAATACCATGGCCGACCGCGAAGACAAAAATTCCGAAAACATTGCTGGCAAATTCTATGTGGACAGCCAGTGCATCGACTGCGACCTCTGCCGCGAGACGGCACCCAACAACTTCGCCCGCTCCGAGGATGAGGGATATTCCTACGTTTTCAAACAACCGGAAAACGACGAGGAAACCGCCCAGTGCCGCGAGGCCATGGAAGGATGCCCCGTCGAAGCCATTGGCGACGATGGCGACGAATAAGCGCCCATCCTCATCCGCCAGCGGCAAGAACCGGCTGTCCGACATCAGCCGGCAAATCCTCAGCGAATGGCGCGGCTGCGACGAGGCGCTGGACCTCAACGCCGGCGTCCGGCGTGCCGATCAGTTCATCTCCGCCATCCTGAGCTCCGCCGGCTTCCAGGATGGCATCCATGAGGATGAGCTGCGCGCCGCATGGAAAGAACTCGCCGGGGAATTCATCGCCCGCAATTCCGAGCCGCTCTCGGTGAAGGGCGGCCACCTCGTGCTGCGCGTGACCCAGCCGGCCATGCGCTTCCACCTCGAGCAGATGAAACCCATGCTGCTGGCCCGCATCCGCGAACACCTCGGCGAAAACCGCATCCAGTCCGTAAAATTCTCGCTGGGCTGATCTCATAGCCGCTTTTCCCGCATTCCGATCATGTTTCGCAACCTCATCTTCGATTGGTCCGGCACCTTGGTGGACGATCTCGGGCCGGTCATCGAGGCGACCAATGCGGTTTTGATGAAATACGATGTCGCGCCGCTCGACCGCGAAGGTTTCCGTCGGCGTTTCCGCCTGCCATACCGGGAGTTCTACACCGAGGTCCTGCCGCACATTCCGCTGGAAGAACTGGAGGCGCACTTCCGTCCGGCGTTCGATGCTGCGCTCACACCGGTCACCGTGCTGCCGCATGCCCGCGAGAAACTCGAATGGTGCGCGGCGCTCGGCATCCGCACCTTTGTGCTCACCTCGATGGATACGCTCGCCTTCGAGCGCCAGATGGATGACTTCGGTTTCCGCGAATTGTTCGAGGCCACTTATTCCGGCGTGCTCGACAAACGCGAGGTGATCCACCGGATTCTCGAAATCCACGGCCTCGATCCGGCGGAAACCGCGTTTGTCGGAGACATGACCCACGATGTGGAAACCGCCCGCCACGGCGGCGTGGCATCCATTGCCGTGCTCACCGGCTACAATCATCCCGAGTTGCTCGCCCAGGTGCGGCCGGATCTCACCGTGCCGGACCTCGGTGTGCTGCGCGAGTTGCTCGACCGCCGCCACCGCCCGGCCACCCGGCCGATCGCCACGGTTGGCGCGCTCATCCACGACACCGCCGGCCGAGTGCTGATGATCCGCACCCACAAGTGGAGCCACAAATGGGGCATCCCCGGCGGGAAAATCCAGCGCGGTGAGCCGTCCATCGATGCGTTGCGGCGCGAAGTGCGCGAGGAAACCGCTCTGGAAATCGATGACATCCGCTTCGTGATGGTGCAGGACAGCATTGGTTCACCCGAGTTCATGCGGCCCGAACATTTCATCCTGCTCAACTACCTGGCGCGCGCCAGCGGCACGGAGGTCCGGCTCAACGACGAGGCCGAGGAATTCCAGTGGCTCGCCCCCACCGAGGCTCTCAAACTCGACCTCAACCAGCCGACCCGCGTTTTGATGGATGAATGCCTCGCCCGCCAACTGCTCGCCCATGACCTTGCCTGACACCATCGAGATCCGCCGCCTGCGGGTGCAGACCCACATCGGCGTGCCCGACGACGAGCGCGCCGAAGCGCAAACCCTGCTCGTCACCGTGCGCATGGTGCCCGGCCAGGGTTTCGCGGGACTGGCCGACGAGTTATCACATACCATCGACTATCATGCCGTGGCGCTTGAGATCCAGGCGCTGGCCGCCGAGCGCCCGCGCCGCTTGATCGAGACGCTCGCCGTCGAGATTGCGGATCAACTCCTCGTCCGCCATCCGCTCAAAAGCGTGGCGGTCACCATCGAGAAGCACATCCTGCCGGACACCGAGTGCGTGGCCGTGCATATCGAGCGCAGCCGCTGATTCTCCACACGTGGCTGGGACTTGCAGTCCCTGCTTCCCAAAGATCACAGCCTCGCCAGCACCGCATCGCCCATGCCGGAGGTGCCCACCTTGGTTTCGCCCTCGCGGCCGGTCGCGATGTCGCCGGTGCGGAAACCATCGGCAATCGCCTTGGAAACCGCGTTTTCGATGGCGTCCGCCGCCTCGATCTCACCGAGCGAAAAGCGCAGCAGCATCGCCAGCGAGAGAATCTGCGCGATCGGATTGGCGATGCCCTGGCCGGCGATGTCCGGAGCGGAGCCGCCCGAGGGTTCATACATGCCGAAGTAAAGACCCTCATCGTTTTCGTGGCCGAGCGAGGCGGATGGGAGCATGCCCAGCGAGCCGGAAATCATCGCCAGCTCGTCTGATAGGATGTCGCCAAAAAGATTTTCCGTCACCAACACATCGAACGATCCCGGACGGCGGATCAACTGCATCGCCGCGTTATCGACATACATGTGCGAGAGTTCCACCTCGGGAAATTCCTTCGCGATTTCCACCACCGTCTCGCGCCAAAGCACCGATGAGGCGAGCACGTTCGCCTTGTCCACGGAAAGCAGCTTTTTCTTGCGGCCCATCGCCGCGGTGAAAGCCACGCGGGCGATGTGCACGATTTCGGATTTCTTGTAAACCATCGTATCGAGCGCGACCGGTTCGCCGTTTTCCTCGTGGCGGCCTTTGGGTTTTCCAAAATAGGCGCCGCCGATCAACTCGCGCACACAAAGCACGTCGAAGCCATCAGCGATGAGTTCCTGCTTCACCGGCGAGGCGTGGGTGAGCGCGGGCAGGCAAACGCCGGGGCGCAGGTTGGCGAAGAGCCCGAAGTGCTTGCGCAGCGGCAGCAGCGCACCGCGTTCCGGCTGGATGTCGGGCGGCAGGTTTTCCCACTTCGGGCCGCCCACCGATCCGAACAGGATCGCATCCGCCTTTTCGCAGGCCTGCACGGTTTCCGGCGGCAAGGCATGGCCGATGGCATCAATCGCCGCACCGCCCACCAAGTGCTCGCTGCGCGAAACAGTGAAGCCGAATTTTGCTTCGGCGGCTTCCAGAATGCGGACGGCTTCGGTCATGACTTCGGGGCCGATGCCGTCTCCGGCGAGGATCGTGATGCGGTGCTGGCGTGACATGCGCGGGAAAATGCAGACCGTCCGCGCGGCTGGCAAGCGTGCAAAGTGGGTGTTGGGATGAAGGCGCTCCGCGCCCAGGCTCAAACCCATCGACAAAGCCCGTTCCCGTGTTAGCCTCACGCCGTGAAGTTTGAAGACTGGCCGGAAGAATGGCAGGAGTGGGCCAAGCTCACTCCCATCGAGCGCTTCCGCGAAAGCGAGAAAATCTTCGCCCAATACCTAGCCATGGGAGGTTCCCTTGATCCCGACCCCGATCCGACAAGTCCTTTTTACGATCCAGAAACATCAAGTTCAGGCATTGCTTATGGGCGGCCAGGCTTGCGTGTTCTACGGCGCGGCGCAGTTTAGCAAGGATGTCGATTTCCTGATTCTTGCGGATGAGGAAAATTTCGCCGGATTGCTCTCCGCCATGGCTGAACTTGAAGCCGTGCGAATCGCCGTGCCGAAGTTCAGTGCTGATGTGCTCGCACGCGGACATGCCGTGCATTTCCGCTGTCAGGCACCGGGCGTTGAGGGATTGAGAATCGACGTGATGACCCGGCTGCGTTCGCTGGAGGATTTTCCAACGCTTTGGGAGCGCAGGACCACCATCATCGGAGACGATGGCAGCGAGATCAATCTGCTGGGCATTCCCGATCTGGTGGACGCAAAGAAGACCCAGAGGGAAAAAGACTGGCCGGTGATCAGCGCTTTGGTGGAAGAACATTTTCACTCACTCGAACACGAACCGAATCCCGAGCGGATCCAATTCTGGTTGCGGGAAAGCCGCACCCCGGAGCGCCTCACCGGACTCGCCGGCCGCTTCCCGCAGGAAACCGCACGCCTGCTTCCAATCCGGCCGCTTCTCGCGCTGGCCTGCGATGGCGACATGCCCTCACTCCGCGCCGCACTCGATGCCGAAGTGCGCACCGAGCAGGAAAAGGACCGCCAATACTGGGAACCGCTCAAACGCGAAATGGAAGCCTTCCGCCGCGAGGAACGGGGAGGGTAGGCTTTTTTCTTTCAACCTTCGATCTTGGAAGTTCTGCGTAGGATGTTCATTCTCCGCCCATGATTCGCCCCCGCCGCAACCGTCGCACGCCTGCCATCCGCTCGATGGTCCGTGAAACCACGCTCTCCGCCGCGGATTTCATCCTGCCACTGTTCCTGCATGAGGACTCTCACGACACGCCGATCGACTCGATGCCGGGCGTGACGCGTTGGTCGCTCGAAAGCCTGGTGCGCGAGGCTGGCGAGGCGCATGCGCTGGGCATTCCGGCGGTGGTGCTTTTCCCAAAGATCGAGGAAAACCTCAAGTCGCCGGATGGCGCGGAGTGCCACAATGACGACGGCTTGGTGCCGCGTGCGATCCGCGCCTTGAAGGCCGCATATCCTTTCCTGTGCGTGATCACCGATGTGGCGCTCGATCCTTACAACTCCGACGGCCACGACGGCTTGGTGCAGCGCAACGAGCGCGGCGAACTGGTGATTCTCAACGACGAGACCGTGGAAATCCTCTGCCAACAGGCGCTTTGCCATGCCCGTGCCGGGGCCGACATCGTGGCACCTTCCGACATGATGGACGGCAGGGTGGGCGCGATCCGCGAGGCGCTGGATGCGGAAGGCTTTTCCGATGTCTCGATCCTGAGTTATACCGCGAAGTATGCCTCTGCATTTTACGGTCCCTTCCGTGGCGCGCTCGATTCCGCGCCCAAGGAGGGTGACAAGAAGACCTATCAGATGGATCCCGCGAACATCCGCGAGGCGGTGCGGGAAACTCTGTTAGACGAGGCCGAGGGCGCGGACATGCTGATGGTGAAACCCGCCGGCATCTATCTTGATGTCATCGCCAAGGTGCGCGAAACCAGCACGCTGCCGGTTGCTGCCTATCAGGTGAGCGGCGAATACCTGATGATCAAGAGCGCGGCCGCGGCCGGATGGCTGGATGAAAAAGCCGCCGTGCTCGAATCGCTCACCGCCATCAAGCGTGCGGGTGCCTCCATGATGCTCACCTACTTCGCCAAACAGGCGGCGCAGTGGCTGGGCGTGAGGTGAGCGGTTCTCAGGATCCGCTGCCTGTTGGAGTGTTGCCGGCAAGGGCGTCGGTGAGAGTCACGTTCACCGGCGTATCATCGGCGCTGGATGGCAGATTGACGAAGGGCAGTTGGTTGGCGGAGAGCGGCAGGCGGATCTCCGCGTAGTCGGTGGCGAAAACCTCGCCGAGCGGGGTGGTACCGCTGACGGATTGGCCGAGCCCGACGAGGCGGGCTTAGACGCGACCATCGAAGGGCGCGCGGATTTTCGAGCGGTTGAGATTTCGTTTCGCTTGGTCGAGATCTGCCCGTGCGGAGGTGATCACGGCGTTGGCCTCCTTGAGCTGGGGGATGCGCAGGACCAGTGGCGAGGGTTCCTCGTCGTAGCCGATGTCCTCCCAATTGAGTTTCGCCTGTTTGGCGCGGGCTTCTTCCTGGGCGAGGGCGGCCTCGGCGCGGGCCAGACGGGATTCGGCGGCGGTCAGTGCGGCTTGGAGGTCGGCGGGATCCAGTTCGGCAAGGACATCGCCCTTATTGAAAAACGCGCCGTCCTCGAAGTTCGGGTGCACCTTATGGATCGTGCCGGGGACCAGCGAGGTAATGGTGGTGCTGTGGTGGGCGCGGATGGTTCCCTAGGTTTCCAAAACCACCGGAAAATCCGTGAGGCTCAGCTCAAGGCGCTCGGTTTTGAGCTTCTGCGGCGCATGGCGTGAGGGCTGCGGTTCCTCGACCGGAATGCCAAGCCACTTTCACGCGCCGATCCCGGCGGCGAGGATGACAATCGGTATGAGAATACAGACTAACATGAAAAAACCGACGCTGAAATCTGGCCCGGATTCGCGTCATTGCCAAATATGAATTGCATCATGAGCGGGTTTCAAAATCCCCGCCGAGGGCGAGGTGGAGGTCGATGCGGTTTTGCAGGCGCTGGTTGCGCAAGCGGATCATGCTGGCGCGGGCGTTGTTGGCGCGGCGCTGGGCTTCCAGCACGGAGAGGATGTTCGGGTTGATGCCTTCCGAGTAATCGCGCTCGGCTTGTTTTTCGGCGAGGGCCGCCTGTTCGAGCTCGGAGGCGAGGAAATTTTCCTGAGCGGCCAGCGAGCGGTCGGCGGCGAGCGTGGCCTCCACCTCGCGGAAGGCCGCTAGCGCGGTCTGGGCGTAGTCGTGAAGCAGCCCCTCGTTGCGGGCGAGCGCGGCGCGGGCCACGGCGGAGACCGCCCCGCCCTCGGTGATCACCTGGGTGAAACGCCCGGCCAGTGTGGCGGCGAGATTGTCCAAATCGAGAAGGTCGGTCAGCCGGGTGGTCGATGACCCTCCGGCTCCGGTGATGAAAAACGACGGCAGTAGCGCCTTGCGGGCGGCATCGGCGCGCTCGGCGCTGGCAAAAAGCCGGGCGCGGGCGGCGGCCAGGTCCGGGCGGCGGTCCACCAAATCCGCGGGAAGCCCGGCGGGCACGGATTTAGTGAGCTTTGGCAGGTCGCGCCGATTGCGGCTGGTGCCTGCCGGGTAGCGGCCGAGCAGCAGTTCGAGCGAGCGGGCGGCCTCATCGCGCGCGAGTTTGCGGGATTCCACCGCGCGGCGGGCCGATGAAACGTTGGTGCGGCCGAACTGGATGTCGAGCGCGCCCTCGCCGGTGCCCTTGTAATTGTGCTCGATGATGCGGAGGTTTTTCTCGAACGATTCGAGTGTGACGTTGGCGAGGGTGACTTCCTGCTCGGCGGAAATCAGGTTGCACCATGCCTTGGCGGTGTTGGCGGCCAGTGACAGGCGGGCACCGCGGAAATCCTCCAGCGCGGCCCGTTCCTCAGCCTCGGCGGCATTCCGCAGATTGCGAAGGCGGCCCCACAAATCGGCCTCCCAAGCGGCGGCCAGATTGAGGCCGTGGCTCTGCCGGCGGTAGCTGCCGGAGGAATCGGTGACCGCTGCGCTGCCCGAAAGTCCGCGGGTGGCGGCATCCGTGAGCGGGCGATGATCGAGTTTTCCTCCGCCACGCGCAACCTGGTGGCGGCGGTCTTGATATCGCGGTTGTGGGCGAGTGCCTCGTTGACGGTGCGGGTGAGATCCGCATCGCCGAATTCCGAAAGCCAGCCGCTGGAGATCCGGCCCTCGGCTCCACTGGACGCCGCGGCCCAGTTTCCCGGTGTGCGCATCGAAGCATCGCTCACCGGCGCGGCGAATCGCCACGATTCACAGCCGGAAACAACCAGGCTCAATCCGGCGATAATGGGAAGATACGGAAACTGCATGAGCGAGGACGATGAGTCGCGCATCGGACGAAAGGATGGAAGCACAATGCGGCCTGGCCGCAAGGCCGGGCTGACACATCACAATGAAGATCAATTTTACCGCAAAGCCGCCAAGGTCGCAAAGGATGCGCAGAGAGGACCATTGATTCCCCTTGATGAAGCCTTTGCGTTCCTTAGCGACCTTGGCGGCTTTGCGGTGAAAATTTTTTGGATGATCCGTGTAGCGGGCTGTTCACTGCTTGGCCACGCCGCGCTGCCAGAGCGGGGAGGGCGGCACGTCTTTAGGCCGGCAAATGATGATTCCCGCGTGTTTTGACGAACCGTTGAGATAATCGCTGATCGGTTTGTCGATGAGCGTCATGCGGCCCTTCTCGCGGTCCGAGGTGGCGTGGGCGAGGTAGGCGCGGTTGTTGATGCGGATGATCAGGCCGACGTGTGAGGTGTAGCCGCTGTGCCAGGTGGTGGTGATCGCGCAGATGTCGCCGTTCTTAAGATGGTTCTCCACGGCGCGCACCCTGGACTTCGGAATGTGATAGACCGGCAGCCGCGAAACCTGGGCCTCGATTTTTCCCATCGGCTGGATCAACGCGGTGTTGGAGCGCAGGTAGCGGTAGTTTTTCCACTGCACGGTCATCTCGCGGATTTCGCGCTTGAGGCGCACCGCACCCGGCAGGCGGGGCGTCATGTTGGTGGCGTAGCCGCGGCGCTCGTTGTCGTAAAAAACCTCCTCCAGATGATGCATGCGGCTGAGGTAGCTGCCGGTGCAAACGCCATTGCGGTAGCGCTCGATCTCCACCATGTGCAGCATGTCCTGCGGTTTGTAGGGACCCGGTTTGTAGCGCAGCATCCGGGCGATCGCCAGGGCGTTCTCATAATACGTCCAGCAGTCCATGCCCTTGAGATTGACCACCGGGGATTCGATGCGGTCGTGCACTTCGAGCGTGTAGTTCACATAAGGCACGCCGACCAATTCACGGGCCACCATGATGGTGCGCTCGCCGATGGGCAGGGCGCGCCAGTTTTGCCGCTCGGCCTTGGCGACGATGGCTTGTAACTTCGACTCACCCTTAAAAACGACGTCGAGCGGCAGCCGCGGCGGTTGGGGTGCCGGCACGGGTTTCTGGGCGGTGGCGGTGGCGATGAGCAGTGCGGATAGCGCGCTCAGAATGCCGATGAAGCGGGTTTGCATGCGCCATGCATAACTCATGAACAGCGGCGGGGAAAGCGAACATCCATCTGACCGCGTCATTTTTCCACCGTGCCGTCATCGTGGCCGTCGCGGCTGATCGTGGTGAGGCTGCGGAAGAGCGCCTTGAGGTCCTTGATGCCGCCGATGAGAAACCAGAGGGTCATCAGGGTGCCCGCCACCACGGTGAGCGAGAGATTGAAAAGCCACCAGTTGGCCCACCATGCGTCCGGCCATTTGTCGAAGCCGGAGAGTGCCAGCACCAGCGCGATAGGTGCGAGCATCTGGCCCCAGAACTGTTCGGAAAACCCGGCCTGATAGACTTGTTCCCACTGTGCGACGAACGAGATTCTTGACCCTGGCAAATGCCGAGACATCCGCAAAGCGCAGCTGCAGTCTGTGGTTTTGCGGACCGTGATGATTTTCGATGTATCCCGTGTTGCCGTTCACGCCGGCGAAAAGTTCCAACACATCGCCTTCTGGCTTTGTGCTATTTGTTCGCCAAATCCCGGATTTGGCGCTCATTTCCCAGCGGGCACTCCGCACAACACCCCATTTCACGATGTCCCAGCAAATCCGCACCGACCGATTCCACCGCATGCCCTGGCACGCCTCGTGGATGATTCCCGAACTCAAGCACCGCGTGTTTTCCAAGGCGAACATGGGTGATGTTGACTACGAGGAGGAGTGAACTCCAACACACCGAACCAACGAACACCCCATGACCACACGCACCGTCCTCCGGACAATCCAGCTTTTGCTCGCACCGCTGGCCGCGATGGCGGCCGAGCCCGAGCGGCTTGATATCATCGCCTACTGCACGCCGCCGGCCGATACGATGTCGCTGGAGCGCTTCCGCGAAATGGTGGTATGCGGATTCACCGCCGGCATTCCCGTCGAGAAAACCTACGACACCGAGACCGCCGCGAAAATGATGGATCTCGCCCATCAGGCGGGCATCCGCCTGTTCGTCAACAGCGATGCCACTCTCGGCGATCCCGCAGGTGTGGCCGCGCGATTCAAGGATCATCCCGGCGTGGCGGGTTACTTCATCGTGGACGAGTCGACATGGACTCCGCAGGGATGGAACAAAACGGAATATGTCAAAACCCCGTTGTATCATCTGCAACTCGGCGAACTCGTGCGGAAAATCCAGTTGGCGGACCCGGCGCGCCCGGCTTACATCAACTTGTTTCCCAACTATGCCAGTCCCAAACAGCTCGGCACCGCAACCTATCAGGAGCACGTGGACAAGCTGTTGGAAGAAGTTCCCGATTTGGAAATCCTCTCGTTCGACCACTATCCGATCGCGGGCTACAAGATCCGCCCGGGGTGGTATGAGAACATGGAAATCATCGCCGCGGCGGCACGGCGCAAGGGCATCCCTTTCTGGGCCTTTGCACTGACCTCCACCCACTTTGATTTCACCCCGGCCACGCTGGAGCAATTGCGGCTGCAAATGCACGTGAACCTCGCCTATGGCGCGCAGGGCTTGCAGTATTTCCCGTATTGGGCGCCCAACGAGGACCACTGGTTCAGCCCGATCAACTACGATGGAAGTCGTAGCATCCTGTTCGATCACGTCAAGACGCTCAACGCACAGCTCCAAACCATGGCCGGGGTGTTCAAGGACGCTAAGGTCATCGAGACCGCCCACACCGGCTCGCGCCCGATATGGCGGCCCGGCGCGGAAGACAATCCCGCGCCATGGGAGCAGCGCGAGGGCGCGATCCCGCACGGCACCCGCCGCTACGAACCCGCGGCCCCGGTGAAGGAATTCATCGCTCAGGGCAAGGAAGGCGCGCTGGTTTCCACGATCTCGAAAAACGGCAAACGCCACCTGGTGGTCGTCAACAAGGACTACGCCCACGTGATGGTCCTGCGGATCACCTTCGACGGCTCGCGTGCAATCGAACGCATCAAGCCCGACGGCAGTTGGTCGTCAGTCGCCGACAAATCCGGCAGCATTCTTGTGCAACCGGGAGACATCGTTATTTTCCGCTGGGATGAGGGTGGTTGACGTTTTTATCCGATCTCTCTCCATTGTCCCATTAAAGTATGAGATGAACCAGTGTCCCGTCAGGAGCACCGGAAACCGCCGCCATGCATAATCGGACTTTTCAGAAAGCAAATCCGCGGTTTCCTAACTTGGCAAACCCGTTGCGTATGGTTAGACGTCACTCATTGATCAGATCCGGGATGGTGTTGAACATTCCGCCCGCCTGACACTCACGTTTCCTTCTCTGGTTGACCGACCTTCACCCACCCATGCCCGCTAAAAAGAAAGCCGCCGCATCCGCACCCACCAAGACCCTCGAAGTCCAGCTCTGGGACGCCGCCAACAAGATGCGCGGGGCGGTGCCGCCGACGGATTACATGCACGTCTGCCTTGGGCTGGTGTTCCTGCGTTATCTCTCCGCCGCGTTTGAGAGGAAGGAGGCGGAGTTGATGATCACGCCCCATGCGGTGAGGGACGATCCGGAGGAGTATCAGGCGGACAGCGTGTTCTGGGTGCCGCTGGAGGCCCGCTGGTCCTACCTTCAGGATTACGCCCGGTCCGCAGACATCGGCAAGCGCCTCGATGACGCCATGCGGGCTATCGAGCGATCCAACGATGAACTCAAGGGCGTGCTGCCCAAAATCTTCGGCAAGGCGGATTTCAGCGCTCAGATGCTCGGCGGGCTGATCGACCACTTCACCAATCTCAACCTCACCGGCATGGCGGACGACTTCGATTTCCTCGGTCGCGTCTATGAGTTCTTCCTCGGCGAGTTCTCCGCGATGCAGGGCAAGGCCGGCGGCGAGCAATACACGCCCCGCTGCATGGTCACGCTGATGGTGGAAATGATCGAACCGTTCCGGGGCCGCATCTACGATTGCTGCCACGGCACCGGCGGATTCTACGTCCAGTCGAACCGCTTCGTGCTGGCTCACTCCGGGCGCTTGGATGACATTTCCGTGTATGGGCAGGAGCGGAACCCGGAAACCTATCGCCTCGCCCGCATGAACCTCGCGATCCGGGGCATCACCGGTGACCTCCGCTGGAACAACGAAGGCACGCTGCTCAAGGACGCCTTCCCGGACATGCGCTTCGATTTCATCCTCGCGAACCCGCCCTTCAACATCAAGGAATGGGGCGGCGAGTTCCTGCGGGATGACGCCCGTTGGAAATTCGGCGTGCCGCCGCTTGGAAATGCCAACTACGCATGGCTTCAGCACATCTACCACCACCTCGCGCCCACTGGCTACGCGGCGGTGATCCTCGCCAATGGCTCGATGAGTTCCAACAGCGGCGGTGAGGGTGAAATCCGCAAGGCGATGGTCGAGGGCGACGCGGTGGACTGCATGGTGGCGATGCCCGGACAACTCTTTTTCGGCGTCCAAATCCCGGTCTGCGTCTGGATCATGGCCAAGGACAAGAGCGGCGGGAAACACGGCGACCGGAAACTGCGCGACCGTCGCGGCGAGGTCTTGTTCCTCGATGCCCGGAAGCTCGGCTACATGGTCAACCGCACCCAGAAAAACCTCTCGCCCGAGGACATCGCCAAACTGACAGACACTTACCACGCGTGGCGCGAGGGCAAGGGCTACGAGGATGTTTCCGGCTTCTGCAAATCCGCCAGCATCGAGGGGATCCGCGCCCACGGTCATGTGCTCACTCCCGGTCGCTACGTCGGCGCGGAAGATGTGGAGGACGACGACGAAGCGTTTGAGGAGAAGATGCCGCGCCTCGCCGCCGCCCTGCGCGAACGCTTTACCAAGCGGGCGGTGCTGGAAAAGCAGGTGAACGGCAACTTGGAGGGCATGGGGTATGGTCAGTGATCTCAGGCCCAACGGGGCGACATTCGATAGCCCAGGGCATTCCAGCCCCAACGGGGCGACATACGAAAGCCCAGGGCAACGCCCTGGGTTTGGGTCGTTAGGTTATTCAGCCCTGAAGGGGCGAAACATCGGTTGTGCCGCCCATTCAGGGCTCGGAATTTTTTCGGACACCGGACCCAGGGCGTTGCCCTGGGCTATCGTATCATGCCCCGTTGGGGCGGAAGAGAAGAGCCACACCGTCAAGCGGGCGGTGGTGGAGAAGCAGGTGAACGCCAACATGGAGGGCATGGGGTATGGCGGGTGATACCGTAACTTTGGGAACGGGCCGAACTGGTGGGCGCGAAGCGACAACTGGCGTCATTCCTGGCCGTTTCGCGTTATCCGTCGGAATGCCTGAAATTACTCCGCCCACAGGATGGAAATGGACCCCGCTCAGTAGCGTTGCTCAGCTTGAAAGCGGACATACCCCAAGCCGCAGCCGCCCAGAGTATTGGAACGGCGGAATTCCATGGATTGGAATCAAGGATGCCACAGCGAATCATGGTCGAACCATTTACGACACCTATCAACATGTTTCCGAACTAGGACTCAGCAACTCGTCAGCGCGCCTTCTTCCAGCTAATACAGTTTGCCTATCTCGGACCGCATCAGTTGGATTCGTAGTTGTCATGGGGTGCCCTATGGCAACAAGCCAAGACTTCGTAAACTGGGTTTGTGGACCAAACATAAATCCACATTTTCTGAAGTATGTTCTCTTGATTGAAAACGAAGCGCTATGGCGTTTCGCACACGGCACGACTCACCAGACGATCTATTTTCCTGAAGCAAAAGCATTCCACGTTTGTCTTCCACCCCTCCCTGAGCAAAATGCCATTGCCTCCGTCCTTGGCACGCTGGACGACCTGATCGAGCTGAACCGGGAGACCAACGAGATTCTGGAGGAGATGGCGCGGGCCTTGTTCAAGAGCTGGTTTGTGGACTTCGACCCCGTCCGCGCCAAACTCGAAGGCCGCCCACCCGCAGGCATGGACGCCGCCACTGCCAAGCTCTTCCCGAATCACTTCCAAGACTCGGAACTCGGGGAGATTCCGAGGGGGTGGAAAAATGTCACGATTGGAGACATCTGCAAAATCAACAATTGGAGCCTTGGTAAAAGTGATAAACTTGATACCCTCGAATACGTGGAGATTTCTGAAGTGAATCGAGGGAATATCGCCAGCATTTCAACCTATCTCCGAGGGAGTGAGCCTAGTCGAGCTCGTCGTCGGCTCCGGCATGGTGACACGGTGCTTTCCACTGTCCGTCCTGACCGGGGTGCCTATTTTCTTGCGCTGAATCCGCCGGAAAATCGTGTCGCTTCAACCGGCTTCGCGGTTCTCACTCCCTCCAAGACGCCTTGGTCCTTCGTTCATGCCGCGATGACTCAGCCAGAGGTTTTCGAACACCTTGGACACTTGGCGGATGGTGGAGCATACCCTGCGGTCCGTCCCGAAATCATCAGTGCAATCGAAGTCGTCATTCCAAACAGTTCGGCTATTCTTGATGAGTTCCAACAGGTTTGCGCACCGCTTTTTGAAATGGCCGTATCCAACCGTTTGGAATCCCGCGACCTTGCCGCCCTGCGCGACACGCTGCTGCCGAAGCTGTTGAGCGGGGAGGTGAGTGTGGCGAATATAGAATCCCAACTGAAGGTGAAACGATGAACCCGCGATATTCGGCCCCAACGGGGCAACATGGGATAGCCCAGGGTGCAACCCTGGGTCGGGTGGCAATTTCATTCACAAGCCCTGAAGGGGTGCAATCCGGTGGAATACGATATGCAACCATCCGGTCCCGCCCTTTCAGGGCGGAATATTCATTTGCATGCCCGGTCCCATGGCGTTGCCATGGGCTATCACATTTCGGCCCCTTCAGGGCGGAAAACCATTTTGATCACCTAGCCCATGGCGCTGCCATGGGCTATCACATGTTGCCCCGTTGGGGCAATGATCCAATAACCGGAAATACCATCATCCCATGCCGCAATCGCTAGCCCAAATCCTGGTGCATCTGGTTTTCTCGACAAAAAACCGGGAACCGGTTCTTGCCGATGACATCCGGGATGAACTCCACGCCTACATCGGCGGGATTGTGGGAAACCAGCACGGGACGCTGCTCAAATCCGGCTCGGTTGCCGATCATATTCATTTGCTGATCGCCCACCCACGAACGTGTGCGCCGTCGGACCTAGTGAAGGAAATTAAAACGGGTTCGTCCAAATGGCTAAAAACCAAGTCGGCGAAATATGCCGATTTCCATTGGCAGGGTGGTTACGGAATATTTTCGATAAGCCCGGCCCATCGACCGGCGGTGGAGGAATACATTGCGAATCAGGCCGAGCATCACCGCCAGGTCACCTTTCAGGAAGAATACCGCCGGATGCTGAACAAATACGGAATCCAATTTGATGAACGCTATGTGTGGGATTGATTCATTCCATGATCTAACGGATATTTCCGCCCCATCAGGGCGGAATATTCCAATACCGACGATTCCCGGGGCGTTGCCCCGGGCTATCGCGTTTTGCCCCGTCGGGGCGGCGATTCCCGATGCCCCAAGGGGGCACCATGGGATAGCCCAGGGCAAAGCGAAGCGCCGCCCTGGGTCACGCCGTCCCTTGAGATACCAAGCCCTGAAAGGGCGGAATGCGGGTAGCGGTCGTCCGCAATCCGGTTCCGCCCCTTCAGGGCGGGATATCATGATCATTCCAAAACCCAAGGCGGTGCCTTGGGCTATCGCATTTCGCCCCGTTGGGGCGGATGCCATCACTATTCCACGATCCAAGGCGATGCCTTGGGCTGTCACATGTTGCCCCGTTGGGGTTTTAATCACGGGGAGGTCAACAACATGAGCGACGAGCCATTGCCCAATTCCGAATTTCTCCTCTACCAGACGGAGGATGGCCGCACCCGCATCCAGTGCCGGTTTGAGGAGGAGACGCTCTGGCTGACCCAAGCGCAGATTGCGGATCTGTTCGAGACGACTCCGCAGAACGTGACCCTCCATTTGAAGGGCATTTTTGCCGAGGGGGAACTGGCCGAGGCGGCAACTTGTAAGGATTACTTACAAGTTCGATTGGAAGGCGGGCGTGAGGTCACGCGGAAGCTTCGGCACTACCGGCTGGAAGCCATTCTCGCCGTGGGTTTCCGGGTGCGCAGCCATCGGGGCACGCAGTTCCGCCAATGGGCGACGGCGCGATTGGGCGAGTATCTGGTGAAGGGCTTCACCATGGACGACGAGCGGCTCAAGAATCCGCCGGGCAAGGGGCAGAAGGATTATTTCGACGAGCTGCTGGAGCGCATCCGCGACATCCGGTCATCGGAGCGGCGGTTTTACCAGAAGGTGCTGGATATTTACGCGACGAGCGTGGACTACACGCCGGATGCCGAGCAGTCGCAGCGGTTCTTTGCCGCGGTGCAGAATAAGATGCACTGGGCCACGCACGGCCAGACCGCCGCCGAAGTGATCGCGGAGCGGGCGGATGCGGAGAAGCCGTTCATGGGCCTGCAAACCACGCGGCCCGGAGGGATCGTGAGGAAAGACGACGTGGGCATCGCCAAGAACTACCTCACGGAGGATGAGTTGCAGGTGCTCAATCGCATCGTGAACCTCTACATCGAATACGCGGAACTCCAGGCACTAGAGCGCAAGCCGATGACGATGCGGGATTGGATCACGAAGCTGGATGAGTTTCTGAAAATCTCCGGGCGCAAGCTGCTGGATCATGCGGGGAAGATTTCCGCCGAGTCCGCCAAAGCGAAGGCCGAGCTGGAATATGCGCGCTATCGGAAGCTGCTGGATGCCCAACCGCAGCGGATCGATGCAGAGTTTGAAAAGGCGGCAAAGGAGCTGAAAAAGCTGCCGGGACCCAAGAAACCCAAGCCGCCGAAGCCATAAATCCCATCACCCCACCCCATGTCCAAGATCCTCGAATCCGGTTTTGAATCTGTCGTCCTCACCCTGCTCGCGGAGATGGGGTTTTCCTGTTATGGCGGCGACGCCTTTGATCCGGATGCTTCCGGTGAGCGCGAAAGCTACCACGGGGCGATGCTGCCGGGGCGCTTGAAGGCGGCTGTGGCGCGGATCAATCCCGAACTCCCACCGGAAGCCGTGAACGCGGCGGCGAATGCGGTGCTGGACCTGCGCTTCACCGATCTGATTCAAGAGAACCAACGGATTCACCGCCTGCTGGTGGATGGCGTGCCGGTGGAATACCTGCGCGGCGGCGAGACGATCCACGACCGGGCGCGTCTGGTCGATTGGAAGGACACCCACAATGAATGGTTGGCAGTGAGCCAGTTCACGGTGGTGGGCGCGCACAAGCGGCGGACGGATGTTTTGATTTTCCTCAACGGCCTGCCGCTTGTGGTGATGGAGCTGAAAGGCCCGGAGGCGAAGAACTCGGACATCGTTTCCGCCTACCATCAGATCCAGACCTACAAGGCGGACATCCCGGCGCTTTTCCGCACGAACCTGATGAGCGTGCTGAGCGATGGTTTCGCAGCCCGCTATGGCACGCTCTCGGCGGACTTTGATCGTCACATGGCATGGCGCACGGTGGATGGGGAGGCACTGGTGGACCCTAAAAGTCTGGTGGCATGGGAGACGCTGGTGCGGGGCCTGCTCCGTCGCGACGTGCTGCTCGACCTGCTGCGGTATTTCACGGTGTTTGAGAACGACGGGCGCACGGTCATCAAGAAGACGGCGGGTTATCATCAATACCACGCGGCGAAGAAGGGCTTGCAGAAGGTGATCAAGGCGCTGACGAGCGACGGCAAGGCGGGTGTCATCTGGCACACGCAGGGTTCCGGCAAGAGCCTGCTGATGGCGTTTTTCGCGGGGATGCTGGTGCATGACGAGGCGTTGCAAAACCCGACGCTGGTGGTGTTGACCGACCGCAACGACTTGGACAACCAGCTTTTCGGCACGTTTTCCCGCTGTGCGGAGTTGTTCGGGCAAGACCCGCAACAAGTCACCGAGGTGGCGGCCTTGCGGAAACTGCTCGACCGGCAGGCAGGCGGCGTGATTTTCGCGACCATCCAGAAGTTCCGCCCGGAGGACGGGGATTTCGAGTCACTGACCGACCGCCGCAACGTGGTGGTGTTTGTGGATGAGGCGCACCGCAGCCAGTATGGGTTCGATGCGAAGATCGACTCCGCGACGGGTGAGGTGAGCTACGGCTTTGCCCACTACATCCGGAAGGGTTTGCCGAATGCCACGTTCGTCGGGTTCACCGGGACTCCCATCGAGATGGTGGATAAGAACACCAAGCAGGTCTTCGGCGACTACATCGACGTTTACGACATCACCCAGGCGGTGGAGGACAACGCCACGGTGCCCATCCACTACGAGGGCAAGATCGTGCGCCTGAAGCTCGACGACGATACCAAGGCGGCCATCGACGACACCTTCGACGAAGTCACCGAGGGCATGGAGGACAACGAGAAGGCGAAGTTCGCTGGGAAGTGGTCCACGCTGGAAACACTGGCCGGTGCCTCCGAACGGCTCGACGAGCTGGCATCACTCATCGTGGATCATTTCGAGAAACGGCAGCAGGCGATCAACGGCAAGGGCATGATCGTGTGCATGAGCCGCCGCATCTGCGTGGATCTTTACAACCGGATCACCAAGCTCCGCCCCGCGTGGCACGACTCCGCCGATGACAAGGGCAAGCTCAAGGTGGTGATGACCGGCTCCGCCGCCGACCCGCCGCACTATCAGCCGCACGTCCGCAACAAGCAGGGCATGGACCATCTGGCGAAGCGGTATCGGGATCCGAAAGACGACTTTCAACTGGTGATCGTGCGGGACATGTGGCTCACGGGATTCGATTGCCCGTCGATGCACACGCTCTACATCGACAAGCCGATGCACGGCCACAACCTGATGCAGGCGATTGCCCGGGTGAACCGGATTTTCCACAACAAGCCTGCCGGGTTGGTGGTGGACACCATCGGCATCGCCACCGACCTCAAGGAGGCTCTCTCGTTTTACTCCGACCGGGACCGGGGCAACACCGGGATCAATACCGACGAAGCGGTGCAGGCGCTCAAGAAGTGCCTCGACGTGCTGCGCACGATGTTTCACGGCCTCGACTACGCCCCGGCGCTCAAGGGCAATGACGCGGCCCGCCTCAAGATCCTCGGGCAGGCGTTGAACCATGTTTATGGGCTGGAAGGGGAGGGCGATGATGCCAAGAAGAAGGCGCGGAAACGTTTCCTCGACGCCGTGGCGGAGCTGGAGAAGGCGTTCAAGCTGTCATCCGGTCGGGACGAAGCGGCGGCGGTGTCCGTGGAGGTGGCGTTTTTCTGCGCGGTGAAGATCGCCATGAGCAAGTTCGAGGGCGATGGCAACGGCAGACGCCGGGGCTATGATCTGGACGCCGCCATCGAGTGCCTGGTCAATCAGTCGGTTTGCTCGACGGAGGTGATCGACCTCCTGAGCGTGGCAGGCATCAAGAGTCCGGACATTTCCGTGCTGAGTGAAGAGTTCCTCAGGGAAATGGCAGGCATGGAGCATAAGAACCTCGCCGTGGAAGCCCTGCGGAAACTCCTCGCCGGTGAGACCAAGAGCCGCACCCGAACCAACGTGGTGAAGAACCGCCAGTTTTCCGAACGCATCGAAGAAGCGATGGGCCGGTATCACAACCGGGTGATCGACGCGCTTCAGGTGATTCAAGAGTTGCTCGACATCGCCCGCGATCTCCGCGACGAACCGGACGACGGGCTGACGCCGGAGGAAGTCGCCTTCTACGATGCCCTCGCCGAAAACGGCAGCGCGGTGGAACTGATGGGCAACGCGGAGCTGCGCGTGATCGCGTCGGAGCTGGTGAAGGCGGTCCGGGAGAATGCGGGCATGGACTGGTGGCACTTCGATCAGCGCCGGAAGAAGGTCCGCACCACGATCCGCCGCATCCTTCGCAAATACGGCTACCCGCCCGACCTCGAAGACGCCGCCATCCGCACCGTGGTGCTTCAGGCGGAGGCGCTGGCGGCGGAGGTGAAAGCGTAGAATCGGTAGGGCGTTCCGAATTTCGGTAAGCCTGGAAATGAATAATCAGGTATGGGAGTGCCAGTTGAGCAGGCCTTTCATCCAGGCCCAGAGCAGGCCCTCGGCGAGCAGCAGCAGGAACAGCATGGCGACCAGGAACGAACCGACTGACAGATCCAAAAAGGCCACCGCGAATGGCAGCAGGAAAATCGTTTCCACATCGAAGAGCAGGAACAGCAGGCCGAAGAGGTAGTATTGCGAATGAAAGCGGATCTGCCGGTCGGCGAGCGCGTTGACGCCGCATTCGTAGAGCGCGTTCTTTTCGACTCCATGCTTGATGGGTGTGAAAAACCTCATCCACACGCGGGCCAGAACCAATGCACCGATGGGCACCGCCAGGGCGACGCCGAAGAATGCGAGGATGGGCAGATAGGGGTGGTTCATGAAGTTGCGAGTTCGTGATGGCCTTCGTAATCGACGACATCGGCAAGGGTCATGGCGGCGAGTTTGTCGCGATACGACTGATGAAATGCCTGCCAGAAGGTGCCGGGTCGAGCGGATTCTTCACCCGTCTCGCCGGACTTGCCGCTTTCGGCGGCGGAGTTGATTTCCAACAAAGAGATTTCATCCGGGCTGCGGGTGAGCCGGACGCCGCCTTTGTAGCCGCGCTTGGATTCGACGACGCCGGCCTCCACCAGGCGCTGGAAGATTTTCGAGAGATAGGGCAGGGGGATTTCGGTGATGCAGGCGATTTCGCGCACCAGCATGGAATCCGGCGCGTGCCTGGCAAGGCAGGCGAGCGCCTCGATGGCATAACCGGTGGTTTGCGAGTAGCTGGTCACGGCATCAGGTTTCAGACTTTCCAGAGCTGGAGCACGCGCAGGTAGTTGGCGCGCTCGAATGCGGAGGGATCCGGGCTGTTGCGCAGGCTCATGCTGCCGCGCATTTGATCGACCGATTCGTATTCGTGGTCCTCGAGCCAGTGGCGCAGGCCGCTGATCAGGCTGCCGATGTGGGACGGGCCGTATTTCAAGAGGCTTGAAACGACTTGCACCACATTGGCACCGCACATGATGGCCTTGATGATGTCTTCCACGGTGTGAACACCGCCGCCGATGGCGAGGTCCGACTTGAGGTGTCCGTGAAGGATGGCGGCCCAGCGCAGGCGCAGGCGCAGTTCGGTGGAGTTGGAAAGTTCGAGACGCGGCGTGGCTTCCAGTTCCTCGATGTCGATGTCCGGCTGATAGAAGCGGTTGAAAAGCACCAGGCCGGCGGCTCCCATCGAGTCGAGTTGCTTGGCGAAATGACCGGGAGAGGAGAAATACGGCGAGAGTTTCACCGCCACCGGAATGTCCACCGCATCCTTCACCGCCTGCAAAATGTATAGCGTGCGGCTTTCCACCGAGCTGCCGGGTTCATCGGGGTCGGTGGCGATGTAATAGACATTGAGTTCGAGCGCATCGGCACCGGCTTCTTCGATGAGTTTCGCGTGGTCGGTCCAGCCGCCCATGCTCACACCGTTGAGCGATCCAATCACCGGGATGTCGCACATCTCCTTGATCTTGGCGATCTGTGTCAGATAGCGGTCCGGCCCGAGCGCGTAGTCTTCCATTTGCGGGAAGTAGGAGGTGGCTTCGGAGAACGATTCGGCGGGTCCCTCGGTGTGGTAGAATTCCGAGAGTTGCTGCTTGGTGATCTGCTCCTCGAAGAGCGAGTGCATGACGATGGCCGCGGCACCGGCGTCTTCAAGACGGCGGACGTTGTCGAGCTGGTCAACCAATGGCGAAGCGCCGGGCATGACCGGGTTTTTGAGGTCCAGTCCGAGATAGGTGGTTTTGAGGTTCATGGCGGGAAGCGAGTGGGTGGTTATGGAGTTTGGATCGGTCTGATCAGTCGGATTGGACGGATCCGGCTGATCCATTCTCATTCACGGCGGCCATTTGCTGATAGAGGGCGAAGCGTTCCTTGACAGACTCGGCGGCCATTTGCTGGAGCATGGCGGAGCGTTCCGGGTTGATGCGTTCGAGCATCTGGAAGCGGGTCTCGTTGGCGGTGAAATCGCGCAGGCTGCCTTTCGGCGGAGCGGAGTCGAGTTTCATCGGGTTCTCGCCTTTTTCCGCACGGCGTGGATCGAAGCGGAACAGCGGCCAGTATCCGCAAGCGACGGCGCGCTTCTGTTGCTCGAGGCCCTGCGACAGGCTGTAGCCATGGGCGACACAGTGACTGTAGGCGATGACCAGCGAGGGGCCGGGATAACTTTCCGCCTCGCGCAGCACCGAAACGGTATGGCCGTCCTTGGCACCGATGGCGATGCGGGCGACATAGACCGTGCCGTAGGTGGTGGCCATGAGGCCGAGGTCCTTCTTGGCGACCGCCTTGCCGGCCATGCTGAACTTGGCAACGGCACCGAGCGGTGTGGCCTTCGATTGCTGGCCGCCGGTGTTCGAGTAAACCTCGGTGTCGAGCACCAGAATGTTGACGTTCCGGCCGGAGGCGATGACGTGATCGAGACCGCCGAAGCCGATGTCATAGGCCCAGCCGTCACCACCGACGATCCAGACGGACTTGTCCACGAGGTAGTCGGCGATCTGGTGGAGCGTGCGGGCCTCGTTGGTGGCGAGGGCGCTGATTTTCGAGCGCAGGGCGACGACCCGCTCGCGCTGGGCGTTGATGCCGGCCTCGCTGGATTGGTCGGCACCGAGAATGGCGCTGACGAGATCATCACCTAACAGCCCGGCGTGTCCTTGCAGCAGCA
>CAXNHR010000016.1:0-24718 GCA_964202135.1 Luteolibacter sp.
TACGGCACCATCACCGTGAAAATCTCCCACCTGCCCGGCGGCGGCCTGCGGGCGACTCCGGAATACGAGGAATGCCGCAAGGCCGCAGAGCAACACGGAGTCTCCCTCCATTCCGTCACCCACGAGGCTGAACACGCCGCCGCACACAAATTCGGCATCCCCCACTGAGCCGGGTTTGGAATTCACAAAATCCCACCTCGCACTGAATGAAAATCAGGTCAATGATGTCATAACTCATCATGAAAAAGATGCTCTATCCGGTCGTGTTTGCATTTTGCCTCTCCCAGCCCCTTGCCGCACAAACCTGCCGCGAAGTGGTGCGCGACTCTTCCGGACGGATCGTGCAGACCGTTGAGCGCCGGCAGCAGGCAGGCGGCACCGTGCAGATCGTCACCAGGGATCCCGGCGGCCGCATCATCGGCACCACCACCACACGCCCCGCCGCGACAGGCAGCTCACGCACCGATTTCCGCGATGCCAGCGGCCGCCTGACAGGCACCGCAAACACCCAAAACCAATCCGGTGGCAACGCACGCACCACCTACCGCGACGCCAGCGGCCGCCTCACCGGCAGCGCCGACACCCGGAACAACTCCACAAACACCAGCCGCACCCAGTTCCGCGACGCCTCCGGCCGCCTCACCGGCACTTCCACCAACCAATCGAGCCCCTCGGGTTCGTCAAGCGGCACCCACCGCGACGCCAGCGGCCGTCTCACCGCCAGCAGCTCCGCCAGCGGCAAATGCCAGCCCACCCCCAAAGTGCCACTGCCGCCACCTGCGGTGAAACGATAATGCGGCCCGCCCGTGCATGGGCTTGATACCGCCTGTGAAACCGATGGGTTTCGGCTGGCTGATTCACCCCGAAAACCGAAGTTGAATAGGGCATCGTTTGGCTACAGGCCATGTGGTAGAAGGGTTGTGTCGAATAACCGCACACCACATCCCTTCACCAAACGATGCATGCCTCGTGTAATGCCGTCTTCGCCGGACGGCAAGTCCGGCTCGCCTCCACCGCCAAACCCATCACCCCTTCGGCGGTCTCGCCAGCCCTCGTTGTCTGCTTCGAGAGGATCGGGCTGGCCGGGCGGATCACCGGGTTGATGCCATTCTCCTAAACCAGCCCCAACGCCATCCCTACGACCCAGACGCTCGCGGCCTTCATGATCTCGGTGGTCATCGAGGAACTCAAGAAAGACCTTCAGTCCGAAGGTTTCCGCATACAGGACTTTCACGCCACCGAGGGCGCGTTCCCGAGAGATTGCTTCACCTACAACCTGCTCAGCCTCTATCAACACGCCGACGCTCCGGAGTCACGCAAGGCCGGGTTCAAGCCACCCGCCACCCTGCGGGCGGCGGTATTCATCGGCGGGGCATCACGCCTGCTCGGTGATGCTGCCATCGCGGATGACGAGCATGCGGTCGCCGGCCTTGGCGAGATTCTGATCGTGAGTGACGACGACCAGGGTGACGCCGTGCTCGGTGGCGAGATCCATGAGGATGGACATGATTTCCGCGCTGTTTCTTGAATCGAGGTTTCCGGTCGGTTCGTCGGCGAAGAGGACCTTGGGTTCGTTAACGATGGCACGGGCGATGGCAACGCGTTGTTGCTCGCCGCCGGAAAGCTCGGCAGGCAGATGGTTGGCGCGGTCGGAGAGCCCCACGCGGTCGAGTGCCTTGTGCGCGGTATCGGTGGAATCCCGGCCGGAGATGGCCCCCGGGACGGCGACGTTTTCCAGCGCGGTCAACTCGGGCAGCAGATGGTAGTTCTGAAAGACGTATCCGATTTCGCGGTTGCGGTATTGCGCCTGTTCGCGGCGGCCCATGGCGTAGAGGTCGGCACCGTGGATGCGCACAGTGCCGCGTTCCGGGCGTTCGAGGCCGGCGAGCGTGTAGAGCAACGTGGTCTTGCCGGCACCGCTGGGGCCGCAGAGGAAGACCCGCTCGCCGGGCCCGATGCGCAGGTCGATGCCGTGGAGCACCTCGATGGATTTTTTGCCGATCCGGTAGCTGCGGTGGAGATCCACCGTTTCGATCATCGCCTCGCTCATGGCCGGAGGCTGCGAATCTTCCCGGGCCGGGGCAAGCATCGATGAGAAGCCGCGGTGGAAATCCGCCTGAAAACGCCTGCATCTTTGCCATTGCCAAGCGCGGCGGGCTTTGCTCCTTATCCGCCATGGCCAATCCGACCAACGTGCTCTCCAGCGGAATCGAAATCACCGGTTCCATCCGCTTCTCCAACGACATGATCGTTGACGGGAAAATCGAAGGCGAAATCACCTCCGACAAGGGCCGGGTGACCATTGGCGAAAACGCCGTGATCAAGGGCGATGTGAGCGCCGGCGAGGTGAAGGTTTACGGCAAGGTCGAGGGCAAGATCACCTCCGAGCGCTGCGAGCTGAAGGACAAGTCCCGGATCAACGGCGACATCAAGTCCAAGGTGTTCTCGATGGAGGAAGGCGCACAGCTTTCCGGCCGCACCGAGATCGGCGGCTGAGCATCAGCGTCCTTCCCAAGTCTCCACCGCATGTTCGGCGGATTTCGGCTCGAGGTGTGAAATCACCCTGCCGTCCGGGTGCAGCATGCCTGCCACGCTGGACTCGATGGAGGTGGCCACAAGGTGGGCCTCGCCCACCGTCAGTGAGTCGTCGAAAACCAGGTGAAACTCCACCCAGTGGGTGCGCCCGGAGTGACGGTAGCGGAAATTGTGATAGGACAAACCGGCTTTGGCGACCTCGGCGTTGAGCATGGTGCGGATCCTTTGCTCGGCCGCCGGGTCCGCCTCATCGAGCAGGCCGCCGAGGCTTTCGCGGATCAGCTTGTATCCGACGCGCAGGATGTTGAGCGCGGCGAAAATGGCGGCGATCGGATCCCACCAGACCCAGCCGGTGGATTTGTAGAGACCGAGGGCGATCAGCACGGCCACGCTCGACAAGACATCGGTAAGCACGTGGTGACCATTGGCGCGAAGCAGCGGCGATCCGCTGCGTTTTCCAACGGTCAGCAGCGCGAAGCCGAGCGCCAGGTTGATCCCGGCGGACGCGGCGGTGACCGCCACACCGAATCCAAGGTGGGAGATGCTCACGCCAAAGATCATCTGCCGGATGGCTTCATAAAAAATCAACAAGGCCGCCGCGGAGATCATCGCTCCCTCGAATCCCGCTGATAGGAAGGCCACCTTGTCATGCCCGAAGTGGTGGGTTTCATCGGCTGGCTTGTGCGCCAGGCGCAGCGCCCACGCGGCGAAACAAACCGCGAGCAGGTGAACCACCGACTCGGCGGCGTCCGAATAGATCGCCGAGGAACCGGTGATGGCCGCGGCGGTGACCTTGGCGCCCAACAGCACCACCGCCACCGCGAGCGAGAGGTTCATCACCCGTTTCTGTTGCTCATAAGATGCCACCCCGCGAGCCTGCATGGCCAATCCAAAATGGCAACTTTGATCCCGCATTGATCCCGCATTGCAGGATATGCCGTGAAAATCGCAATTTCCGCCCATCCATGTGGTCAAATCTGTTCGCCAAGCAGTCATCCGGCATCCTAGCTTTCGCCCGTCCCCGCACAGGCAATCGCTGCGGCCCTCCAAACTCCAATCATATCAATTCATGAAACCCGTCACCTTCAACAACACCGTCCTTCGCGACGGACACCAATCGCTGGCCGCCACCCGCATGAGCACCGCACAAATGCTGCCGGCGGCTCCCATTCTCGACGAGATCGGCTTCAGCGGCCTCGAAACCTGGGGCGGCGCCACCATCGATTCCTGCCTGCGCTATCTCAACGAAAACCCCTTCGACCGCCTCCGCGCCCTCAAGAAAGCCGCGCCGAAAACCCCGCAGATCATGCTGCTGCGCGGCCAGAACATCGTGCAATACACCAGTTTCCCGGACGATGTGGTCGAGGCCTTCGTTCGCGCCGATGCCGCAGCTGGTCAGGATGTGTTCCGCATTTTCGATGCCCTCAACGACACCCGCAACCTGATCACCGCCATCAAGACGGTGCTCGATTGCAAGAAACACGCCCGCGGCGAAATCTGCTACACCACCAGCCCGGTCCACACCATCGAAGCCTTCGTGAAAATGGGCATCGAGCTGGAAAAAATGGGCTGCCACTCCATTGGCATCAAGGACATGTCCGGAATTATCACGCCGAAGGTCGCCTATGATCTTGTGAAGGAACTCAAGAGCAAGGTCGGCATTCCGATCACCCTGCACACCCACGATACCGCCGGCCTCGGTGCCGCCGCCTATCTCGCCGCCATCGAGGCCGGCGTGGACACCGTGGAAACCTCCATCGTTCCCTTCGCCAACGGCACCGGCCAGCCGGACACGGTGCGCATGCTTGCATTGTTGGAGGGCCACCCGCGCAAGCCGGATTACGATACCGACAAGCTCCAGCAACTGCGCCTCCACTTCGAGGCGGTCTATCAACAACTTTCAAAATTCACCAGTCCGGCCAACGAGCGCGTCGATTCCGACATTCTGGTTTTCCAAGTCCCCGGCGGCATGCTTTCCAACTTCCGCAACCAACTCGCCGAACAAGGCATGGCCGACAAGTTCGATGAAGTGGTGCGCGAGATCCCGGTGGTTCGCGAGGCACTCGGCTGGATTCCACTCGTCACGCCCACCTCGCAGATCGTCGGCACGCAGGCGATGATGAACATCAAGTTCGGCCGCTGGAAAGTCATCTGCCAACCGGCGCAGGACATCGCGCTCGGCAAATATGGCAAGGCCCCCGGCCCGATCAATCCGGAGATCCTCGCCAAGTGCGAACAACAAAGCGGCAAGAAAGCCGTCACCTGCCGCCCGGCGGATCTGTTGGAGCCCGGCTTGGAAGGATACCGCAAGCAGTGCGCCGACAAAGGCCTGCCCACCAATGACGAGATCGCGGTGCTTTTCGCGATGTTCCCGCAGCAGGTCGAGGCGCTCGTCAAGGGCGTGCCGGCCGCGGAAGCCAAACCCGCCGCGGAAGCCAAACCGGCTCCAGCCCCGGCTCCGGTTGCGCCGCCAGCCGCCACGGACGCGCGCGTGATCAGCCGCAAGCACATGGTGCTCAACATCGATGGCCAGCGCCACGAGGTCTGCGTCGAGAAACTCGAGGCCTGATGCCGATGGCAAAAACTCACGGAGGATCCGGCTTGCCCAAAACAGACCTGCGAGGCATGGAGGGGGCGTGACGCGTGACCTATCAGCCAATCCGGCCTGGCAGGAAAAGGATCTGGGGCTGCCGCTACCGGATTCCCCACACGCGTGCTCGGTTTGCCTGCCCACGTGGGACTCGATCATCGGCTACGAGGAAGGCCGCGAAAAAATCATGAAACGCCTGCGGGTGGGATACCCGCGGTTTTTCAAGCACCCGACGGTCGAGCGCCTTTTCGACAACGCCAAGGCCGAGGTGGCCGGGGAAAACGAGGAAGTCATCGTGCTGCCCACCCGCGCCTCGGTGCAGCGCGCCCACCGCTGGGTGGAGCGCCGCGCGCAGACTGCCGTGCGCACCACCAGTTTCAACGGCCTGCAAGTGCTCATCGTGCCAACCAAGGCCAAGGCCGACGCGGATGCCTACTGGCGTTTCTCCGGCGAAGTGGTCAGCAGCCGCCAAGCCCAGGATTTCCTCGATGGCAATCCGCGCGAGGGTTCGAAATCGCACCTCATCGTGAGGGCGCTCAGCAAGTTCACCGGCAGCACCACGGAAAACACCTTTGTCTTTGCCAGCGGCATGGCCGCCGTCACCAGCGTGCTGCGCTGCCTGCCCGGTGTGCTCAACGGCAGGAAAACCCTGCAACTTGAGTTTCCTTACGTCGATTGCCTAAAGGTGCAGGAACACTTCGGTCACGGCGTGGTTTACCTGAACGAGGCCACCGGCGAGTCCTTTGATGAAGCACTGCAACGCATCCGCCAGGGCGAGTTTGCCGGCGTCTTCACTGAACTGCCGAGCAATCCGCTGCTGCGCTGTGTGGATCTCGCTCGTGTGTCCCAAGCCTGTTCCGAAGGTGCAACGCCGCTGATTGTGGATGATTCCGCCGCCGGGCCGCTCAATGTCGAGGCGCTGCGCTTCGCGGATGTGGTGACCGGCAGTCTCACCAAGTGGATCTCAGGCGAGGGCGACGTGATGGCCGGCATGGCCGCGCTGCGCGAGGATTCGCCGTTTGCCGCCACACTGCGTGATTCGCTCGCCACGGATGCCGCCGAAAACGCTCCCCTCTACATTGGTGATGCCGAGGTGTTGCTTTCCAACATCAAGGGCTACGCCAAGCGCATGAAAACCATCAATGCGAACGGCCTCGAACTCGCCGCCTGGCTCGCCAGCCACCCGGCAGTCGCTCAGGTTTGGCACCCCTCGCTCACCACCCGCGACAACTACGATGCCGTCCGGCGCAAGAACGGCGGCTATGGCGGGCTGCTTTCCTTTGTTCTCAAAAACCCCAAAAAAACGCCAAAAGTCTATGATGCCCTGCGGGTTAGCAAAGGACCGAGTTTCGGCGCATCGTTCACACTGGTGTGTCCTTACGTGATGCTGGCGCACTATCTGGAACTCGACTGGGCGGAAGCCTGTGGAGTGCCGCCAAACCTGCTGCGCGTATCTTGCGGACTGGAACCGATCGACACGCTCAAGGAAGTCTTTGAAGAAGCTTTGGCGCTCGCCTGAGAGCCGGCGGGGATCCCCTTAGAATCAATGGATTCCGGCTTGACCTTGTGACTGGCAATGAAGAAGTTCGCCCGCTTCTACCGAAAGTTTTCCGCCCATCCCTTCGTTCTTCCATAGCTTGATTGCCGGAATGAAGTGGCGTCCGGACTCCGTCGGACCACCTGAATTTCAACACCACTCTCTCATTTTCAACACTTTCCATGTTCAAAAAGCTTTTCGGAAACTTGTTTTCCAGTGATATCGGCATTGATCTCGGCACCGCAAACACACTCATCAACGTCAAGGACCACGGCATCGTTTTGCGCGAGCCATCGGTTGTAGCGGTGAAAGCCGGCACCAACGAGGTGCTCGCGGTAGGAGACGATGCGAAACGCATGCTCGGCCGCACGCCGGGCAATATTGTGGCGATCCGGCCGTTGAAGGACGGCGTCATCGCGGATTTCGAGGTCACCGAGGCGATGCTCCGCCATTTCATCCGCAAGGTGAACAAAGGCCGCCGCTCCAACCCGCGGGTGCTCATCGCCATTCCGTCCGGCATCACCGAGGTGGAACGCCGCGCCGTCCGGGAATCCGCCGAACAAGCCGGCGCGCGCGAAGTTTACCTGATCGAGGAACCGATGGCCGCCGCGATCGGCGTGGGCCTGCCGGTGCAGGAAGCCTCCGGAAACATGATCGTCGATATCGGCGGCGGCACCACCGAGGTGGCGCTCATTTCCCTCTCCGGCATCGTTTACGCGCGCAGTGTGCGCACCGCCGGCGACGAACTCGACGAGGCGATCATCCAATACATGAAGCGCGCCTACAACCTGATGATCGGCGAGCGCACCTCGGAGGATATCAAGATCCGCCTCGGCTCGGCCGCACCGCTGCCCAAGGAACTGACCATGGAGGTCAAGGGCCGCGATCTTGTCGCCGGACTTCCCAAAACCATCACCATCACCTCGCAGGAAATCCGCGAGGCCATGGCGGACCCGCTCAGCACCATCGTTGATGCCGTCCGCACGACACTTGAACGCTGTCCGCCGGAGCTCGCTGCCGACCTGGTGGACCGCGGCATCGTTCTCGCCGGCGGAGGAGCGTTGCTCAAGGGGCTTGACCGCCTCCTTCGCGAGGAAACCGGGCTCCCCGTCCACATCGCCGAGGATCCCCTCAGCGCCGTGGCCGAAGGCACTGGCAAGGCGCTTCAGGAACTCTCCCTCCTGAAGCGGGTCACCAACTCGGACCGCTGAGCGGACCAGTGGGCAACACCCGGCCATGAAGCCGCTCAACCTCATCGCATTGCTGCTCTTTCTCGGGGGTGCCGTCTGGGCACTCACCCGCAGCGACCGCAGTGTGCGCGAGATCCAGAACGCTTACTACACGGCCATGACCCCGTTTCTGAAATCGGGCTCGAAGCTCGAAACCCAGGCCCGTGCTTTCCTGCAGGAAACCCGCCACTCGAAGGAGCTCGAGGCCGAGCTCGAAGCCACCCGCGGGCAACTCGGCCGCCTGCGCCTGATCGAGTCCCGCTTCCGCGCACTCGAACAGGAAAACGCCCAACTGCGCCACGCGCTCAACTTCAAGGAAGCCACCCGCTTCGATGTGGTCGCCGCCCGCGTCATCCGCCGCAATCCCACCACCTGGTGGCAGACCGTCGAAATCGATGCCGGCTCGAAACGCGGCATCGGCACGCAACTCGCCGTGCTATCCAACGATGGCCTGGTCGGCAAGATCGACCGTGTTGACAGCACCGGAGAGCGCTCGTCCGTGTTGCTGCTCACCGATGAAAAATGCCAGGTCTCGGCGCGTGTCGAAGGCTCGCCCGAAGTCGGCATCCTCAGCGGCCAGCGCGGCGGTTTCGATGCCGATCCGATGCTGCGCCTGCGCTTTTTATCAGCAAATGCCGCTGTCCGTCCTGGACAGCGCGTGTTCACCACCGGCCGGGGGGGCATCTTCCAGGCCAATATCCTTCTGGGAACCATCCATTCCGTCGATAAAGGCGCGCTGGATTCCGAAGCTCTCGTCCGACCCTCGGTGAACTTCGCGGATCTTGGCGCGGTATTCGTGGTTCTCTCCGCCGATTCCTGACCACCCGTGATCCGTTATTCCATCGCCACGATCCTGTTACTGCTCGCCGCATTTGTGGTGCAGCAGTTCCTGCCGGCGTTCACCGGGATTCATCACTCGCGCATCCTGTTGGTGCAGCTTGTGTTTCTCTGCTGCGCGGTGACGGTCGGCCAGCCGACGATGCTGCTGCTGGCATTCATCGGCGGTTTCTTCTGGGACGCGCAATGCGCACTGGGTCCGCACGGCGGCGATTCCGAGGTTTACAGGCAGCAGGTCGAGAACCTGCGCTTCGGCTACTCGATATTGCTCTTCGGCGGGATGGGCTTCCTGATGCAGGGCATCCAACCGCTCTTCAAGCAGGGCAAGTGGCACTTTTCCGCCCTGCTCTCAGGCATCGCCGTGCTGCTCTATCTCGCGGCCGAATACACCATCATCAACTTCGTGCGCGGAGATTTCACGCTCAGCCGCGCCACCATGTGGCAGATGGCATACACCTCGATCCTGACCATGTTCTTCTCGCCACTGATCTTCTGGATGCTCTTCACCATCGCCAGCAGTTGTGGCCACTCGATCAACCCCGAAGCCGGGCGCCGCAGGCGCTCCCGTTGGACATGATGGAACCCGGATACCGCCTCCGCATCTACCTGCTGACCGCCTTGTTGGTGGTCGGTTTCGGCGCCTTGCTCAACCGGCTGCATGAGTTCCAGATCGAGCGCCGCAACGAGTTTCTCAACCGCGTGCCCGGCAACCGCACCGTCACCGTGCGCGAGCCCGGCATCCGCGGCGAGATCACCGACCGCAACGGCACCACGCTGGCCCGCAACCTGCGCAAATACGAAGTCACCTTCAACCTTGAGGAAATCCGCGAGGCTTACCTCAACCAGCACGAAAGCGATCCCACCATCGACCGGCTCACCCAAGAGCGCGGAATCACCCGCAAGCGATCCGAGAAGGACATCGTTGCGATCGTCAACGACTGGACGATCGCGCGGCTCAAGAAACTCGACCTCGCACGCAACTACAACGCCACCGCGCTGAGCACCCACTATGTCACCCACGGCGGCCTGATTCATTTCAGTTATCGCGCGGACCTGAGTTATGATGAATTCGCGCGTTTTGCGGAGCACAGCCTCGAGTTGCCCGGAGTTTATCTCACCATGCGTCCGCAGCGCCAGTATCCCTACGGCTCGCTGGCAAGTCACGTCGTCGGCTACCTCAAGCAATGGGAAAAGGGCGACATCCCTGAGGCGGATGCGCGCAGGTTCAACCATTACATTGGCGATGAAAAAGGCATCGCCGGAGTCGAGGCGTCCATGGACGGGCTTCTGCGCGGACCGGAAGGGCGCAAGACCATCGTCAAAAACGAAAAGGGCCGCACCATCCGCATGTCGGATTACACCAAGCCCGGCACCGGTGCCGCGATCCAGCTCACCATCGATGCACGCATCCAGTATCTGCTGGAAAACGTGCTGCGCAACGCCGGCCGCGCCGCCGGTGTGATCATGGACGTCAACACCGGCGAGGTGCTCGCCATGGCTTCCGTGCCGGATTACAACCCGAACGCATTCATTCCCAGCATCGCGCCGGATCGCTGGCGGAGTTATAATGAAAACAAGCAACTCGCGCCGTTGACCAACCGCGCCATCTCGGCATACGCGCCGGGCTCCACGATGAAGGTGCCCACCGCCATCTCCGGGGCGCTGCAGGACATGGCAGGGCGTTCGTTTTCCTGCGATGGTTATGTGACCTATGGCAATCATCCGGTTGGTTGCTGGATTTGGAACAAGAGCAAGGGCCGTCATGGATCCCTCACCCTGCCTGAGGCCATCCAGCGCTCGTGCAATCCCTATTTCAACAAACTCGCCAACACCATCGGCTGGCGGGCCATGGTCGATGGTTGCCAGATGGTCGGCATTGGCAGCCGCACCGGCATCGAACTGCCAGCGGAAAAACCCGGCATCCTGCCCGGCAGCCGGGCGTGGCGTTCCGCCAATCCCGGTGCCGCCATGACCCCCGCCCTCACCGCATTCCTCTCCATCGGCCAGGGCGACACGCTGGCCACCCCGCTTCAAATGTGCGCCTTGGCCGCCTGCGTCGCAAACGGCGGCAAATACTATCAACCTCGTGTTGTCCGCAAGGCGGTCTGCGAGGACGGCGGCATCCTCGTCGAGGACAAACCCAAACTCGTGGTGGACCTGATCGGAGCGGGCATCAAGCCGGCCGATTTCGAACAGATCCGCAAAGGCATGTCGATGGCCGTCAACGTCCCGGGTGGCACCGCCGGGCGGGTCAAAATGCCGGACATCCAGGTGGCCGCCAAAACCGGCACCGCACAGACAGTGGATCAAGGCGAGAAATCCAACAACTCATGGGTGATCAGTTTCGCCCCCTTTGAGAGCCCGAAATACGCCGTCTGCGTGATGGTTCAGAACGCCGGCTCCGGTGGTGCGGTCTGCGGTCCGCTCGTCAACTTGATCTACCACGGGCTCTTCGGCCTCGAAAACGGTCTCAAACTTCCGCTCAAGCCTCAAACCGAGTTTGCCGGCAATAACGAGCGCCTTGAGGAAATCGAACTTCCCGAGGACGTGCTCGCCGCCATCGGTGCCGCCGAAATTCCCAGTGAGGACCTTGGCGAAACCGGCGATGAAATCGGCGGGATCGGTGCCACCACGCAAGCACCCGAGGACAACTCGGACACCCCCGTTCCCACACTCACCGCTGAAGTCGATGACGAAGGCACCGTGATCCCCAAAGCCGTGCCAGTCGCGGAACCCTGATTTTCCCAAACCATCAAACCACCTATAATCCAACACATTCATACCATGATCCAGCACATCAAAAGACTCCTTGGCATCGGCAAGCCCGATCCGCTTCACGGCAACACCCTCATCGTCAACGTCGAGAAACTCGAACGCCGAGTCGCCTTGTTAGAGGACGGCATACTCGAAGAATACACCGTCGAGCGCGAGGGCGATCAGAACATCGTCGGCGGTATCTTCAAGGGCCGCGTCAAGAACATCGAGGGCGGCCTCAAGGCGATGTTCGTGGACATCGGCCTCGATAAGAACGCCTTCCTGCACTTCTGGGACGCCATCCCCGCCGCGCTCGATGCCGGCTTGGAGGAAATCCAGCGCGAGAGCAAAAAGAAGCAGAAGAAGATCACCTCCAAGGACATCCCGGACATCTATCCGATCGGTTCGGAAATCGTCATCCAGGTTTCCAAAGGCGCGATCGGCACCAAGGGACCGCGCGTCACCACCAATATCTCGCTCGCCGGCCGCTACCTCGTGCTGATGCCATACACCGAACAGTTCGGCATCTCGCGCAAGATCGAGGATCCCAAGGAGCGCGCCCGCCTGCGCAAGATCGTCCAGAAGCTCTCCGTCCCGGAAGGCATGGGAATCATCATGCGCACCGTCGCCTCCGGCACCCGCGCCCGCCACTTCGTGCGCGACCTCGCCATGCTGCTTGAACAATGGGACGAGATCGAATCCCGCCGCGCCGCAAACCCCGCGCCCGCATGCATCTTCCAGGAACCCGGCCTCATCGAGCGCACCGCCCGCGATTTCCTCACCGAGGAAGTCAACCAGGTGATCTGCGACGATGCCGAAACCACCGAGAAAATCCGCGAGATAGCCGGAAAAATCTCCCGCCGTGCCAAACGCCGCGTCCACCACATGGCCGTCAGTTCGCAGCCGATCTTCGAACGCATCGGCATCCAGAAACAGATCGACGAAGCGTTTTCCCGCCAGGTCTGGCTACCCTGCGGCGGCTACATCGTCATCGACGAAACCGAGGCCCTCATCGCCATCGACGTCAACACCGGCCGCAACCGCGGTGCCAAGGATGTGGACAAGATGATCCTGCAAACCAACATCGAGGCAGCCGTCGAGGTCGCCCGCCAACTCCGCCTGCGCAACATCGGCGGACTGGTCGTCATCGACCTCATCGACATGCGCCACCGCAAGGACCAGCAGGCGGTTTACAAGGCGATCAAGGACCGCCTCAAGAAGGACAAGGCCAAGACGCAGGTGCTGCAGATTTCGCCCATCGGCCTGATGGAAATGACCCGCCAGCGGCTCAACGAATCGCTGCGTGACTCGATGTATGAACCCTGCCCGTATTGTCAGGGCCGCGGCCGCGTGAAGACCCCCATGACCATGTCGGTGGAGATTCAGCGCCGCCTCAACTCCGTGATCCAGAAACACCACGACTCCGTCGGCGACCTCATCGTCATCGTCAACAGCGACGTGCTCAACCGCTTCAAGAGCGATGACGCCAAGCTGCTGGGCGAACTCGAGCGCTCGCATTCCGGCCGCCTCATTTTCCGCTCGGACCCGACGCTCAACCGCGAGCGTTTCGCCATCATCGACGCCAAGACCGAGAAAACCCTCGATCAGGGTTGACGCACATTTGAAATCCCGAATTTCAAATTACGAAATGTCCCGCAAAACCAAAATCATCTGCACACTCGGCCCCGCCACGGAGACTGAGAAAGTCATCGGCGCCCTGATGGACGCCGGCACCAATGTCTTCCGGCTCAACATGAGCCACGCCAAACACGAATGGGCTGCGGAAATGACCCGCCGCGTGCGCCACCAGGCGCAGCAGCGCGGGATACATGCCGGCGTGCTTTTCGATCTCACAGGCCCGTCGATCCGCACCGGCGACCTTGCCGAACCCTTCACCCTGGCCGAGGGCGATGTCGTGGAATTCCGCAAACCCGGCACCGATGCCACGGTCGATTTGTCCACCACGGTCAATTACGACGGCCTGATGGGCGATGTTTCCACCGGCAACACCCTGGTGGTGGACAACGGCGCGCTGCTCATGCGCATCGACACGGTCGAGGCGGACCGCATCCTCTGCCATGTCATCACGCCGGGAACCATGGGTTCGCGCCGCCACATCAACCTGCCCGGCGTGCGGCTCAACCTGCCCGCCCTCACCGACAAGGACCGCACCGACCTGGCACTGGCCGTCGAGTGCGAGGCGGATTTCATCGCCGGCTCGTTTGTGCGTGACGCCGCCCACGTCGTGGAACTGCGCGAGGCGATGAAGGCGCTTGAAGGCGAGGCCCAGATCGTGGCCAAGATCGAGGACCAGGAGGCTGTTAGAAACATCGACGCCATTATCAGTGAAGCGGATGTGATCATGATCGCACGCGGCGACCTGGGCACCGAGGTGGAGTTTGAAGAGCTTCCCTTGTTGCAGCGCCGCATTGTCAAGCGCTGCCACGAGCTGGGCACCCGCGTGATCGTGGCCACCCAGATGCTCGAATCCATGATCACCAATCCCACCCCCACGCGTGCGGAGGTGACCGACGTGATGAACGCCGCTTACGAAGAGGCCGACGCGCTGATGCTCTCCGGTGAAACCTCGGTCGGGCGCTACCCCGTGCGCTGCGTGGAGGCGCTGGTGCGCATCGCCACGCGCATCGAGCGCTCCGCAGGCCAGGGATTCGGCCATGCGATGCTCTTGCGCGATGAGCGCCAGAAGGTGGCCCGCGCCGCAGTCACGCTGGCCGATTCGCTTCAGGACGCGCAGCTCGTGGTGCTGACACGCCGCGGCGTGCTGGCCAACCAGGTGGCCATGTTGCGCCCGCGCACTGCGGGATTTTACGCGTTCACGCCCAAGGAGGCGGTCTGCCGCAAGCTGTCACTCACCCGCGGCGTGCACGCCATCAAGTTGTCGTTCTCGTCCAACATCGAGGAGACCATCAAACGTGTCAGCGAGTGTCTGCTCAAGGAGGAACTGGTGCGCGCCGGCATGCCCATCGTGATCGTGTCGGACATCCTCTCGGATCACTTCGGCGCGAATTCGATCCTGCTGCATCACGCGTGAGCTGGGCTTGTTTCCATGGACACAACGTGACTCAGGGATCGAGGATGCCGGTTTCACTCAAGTGGGTGATGCTGGCGTCCATTTCGGCGCGGACTTCCGCCGCGTCCGCACTGCCGGAAAGTTCGATGGCGACATAGGTGGGCGCGTCGTTGGCGACGATGTCGAAAACTTGGGAAAACGGCAACGGGTTGCCATCCAGGCGTGTGAGCGCCTTGCCGTCGCGCGCCGACTTGAGATGCAAATAGGCCACGCGCTGGGCATGGCTGCGGATGAAAGCGGCGGCATCATCGGCGCTGGGAATCACCGGCAGGCAGAAGAGGTTGGAGGTGTCGAGTTGCAACCAGACATCCGGTGGTGCGGCGAGCATGAAGTCGTTCATTCCTTGATAATCGCCGGGGACACCGTAGAGCGCGGTTTCCGCGTTTTCCACAGCCAACCGCATACCGTGCCGGGCGGCGAGCGCTGCGGCGTCCTTGGCGTTTTCGATCGAGCGCGCGAATTCGGCATCATCCCAACCAAACTCGCCCGCGCCGCGCAGGGCGAGCACGCGGACCACACGCGGCCCGTCGAAGACCGCGGTGTTGGCGGCGGCGCGCGCGATGACTTCCATGAAATCTTCCGCCAGCAACCCGCGCTGTGCCGAGTAGTTCACCTCGATGCCTTGGCCGCGTGCGAATTCCGCAAGCGCCTTGCAATCATCGATCGACAAGCCTGCTTCCGGATCGCGCAGCTCGATCCAGCTGTAACCACGCTCCCTGGCATGCAGGATGTGGTTTCTAACAGCCTCGGCCGTCACCGGCAGGGCCTTGCCGAAGTTCTGGGTGGTGAAGCCCCACTGGAAATGGGGATAGCGTTGGGATTTCATTGTCATGACTGGATTCGGTGTTGGGCCGCACGCATCAAGGGGAGTGTCTTACGGAAAAATCTCCGCCGGTCCCACGGCATTCGCACGCACCCTGCCTTGGTGATCGATAAAGGGCTCGGGGTTGGGATCCCGTCATCAACGCGGCACGCGAGGGCGAGCAGACCGGAGCCGCGTAGAAGGAAGTCAGCTTGCGCCCTTCCTTCGCCAAGCGGTCGAGGTGCGGCGTGCGGTTGAGCGTCGAACCGAAGGGGCCGATGTCGCCATAGCCGAGGTCGTCGATGTTGATGACGATGAAGTTGGGCTTTTCCGCGTCACCCAGAGCAACTGACAGCGTGGCAATCAGACTGATGAGAACAGACAGTGGTTTCATGGATTTGTTAGAATTTTCAGCACGATTACCACACGTGTCGCGCCCGATGTGCAGCCGCTGGTTTCAACTCGCGGATCATGCGCGGGCCTTGGCGACGATGCCGATGATTTCGCGGGCCTTGGCGGTGATCGAGTCCCAATCGTGGGCCTTGATAAGATCGCGCGGTGCGATCCATGAACCGCCGAGGGCGGCAACCAAGGGGCTGGCGAGGTAATCGGCGGCGTTGGCGGCGCTGACCCCACCGAGCGGCACGAAACTCACGCCAAGGTGCTGGTAGGGGGCGGCGATGCTCTTGAGGTAGGCCAGGCCGCCCTGTGGCTCGGCGGGGAAAAGTTTGAGCAGCTTGCAACCTTCCTCGAGCGCCATCTCGATATCGGTGGGCGTGCAGATGCCCGGCGCAAATGGCAGTCCGGCCGCAGCGGCCTCGCGGACCACCCGCGGGTTGATGCCCGGGGCCACGGCGAAGGCGGCACCGGCGGCGTGCACCTCGCGCACTTGCTGCGGGGTGAGCACGGTGCCGACACCGGCGATCATCTCCGGCACCTGGGCGCGGATCCGCCGCAGCGCTTCGACGGCCGCCGGCGTGCGCAAGGTGAGTTCCATGGCATTCACGCCGCCGGCCAGCAGCGCGTGAGCGAGTGGCACTGCGTCCTCCGCGTCATCGACGACCAGCACGGCCATCACGCCGGTGCGTTTGATTTCGGTTTGCAGTCCGGATGGAAAAATCTCGTTCATGGCAAATTGATTTTGGTTGGAGTGATCCGATCAGCGGACGACGCGTCATGAGGCGCTTCCCCTCATCAACGCATCGACCTCCGCGCGGCTGCCGGGATTGAAGTCGCCTTCGATCGAGTGCGCAAGGAGGTTAATGCCGTCAAGAATTCGCACTCGGGTGCCAAGCACCCACGGAGGGGCGATCTCCGAATCGCCCTGACCATGAGAAGCCAAGGAAAAGCGCCTCGCTCATCTCATTGGCTTCACATGGGCATTGGCGGAGCGGAACCGGAGCGCAGCGGAGATGGCCGGAGGCAATCCGCCGCTCCTTGATGACATGCGGCGCGAAGAAGCTGGCCAATCGCGGGTGCCTGGATACACTGAACGGGAATTCATCTGTTAGAAAGGAAGTGCCAAGTGACGCGCGACAATGATCTAACTGAAACCTGCCCCGCGCACAGCGGCATGCGCGCATGGATCGGCATGATGCTGGGGCCGCTGGCCTTGCTCATCACGCTGGTGCTGCCGCCGCCGGAGGGGCTCAGTGTGGAAGGTTGGCGGACTGCGGGTGTGGCGGCCTTGATGGCGGTTTTCTGGATCGCGGAAACCATTCCCGTGCCTGTCACCGCGCTGCTGCCGCTGGTCTTGTTTCCCGTGTTGGGCCTCGGCGATGCCAAGGAGTCGGCGGCCCCCTTCGCCAATCCGATCATCTATCTGTTTCTCGGCGGTTTCCTCATCGCGCTCGCCATGCAGCGGTGGAATCTCCACCGGCGGGTGGCCATCGCGCTGATCGGATATATCGGCACGCGGCCAGCCTCGATCATCGCCGGTTTCCTGCTCGCCTCCGCGCTGATCAGCATGTGGGTGAGCAACACGGCCACCGCTCTCATGATGCTGCCGATCGCCACATCGGTGATCCAACTTTTACCGGCGGAAATGATGCGGCAAAAACCCATGCGCGATTTCGGCACGGCCTTGTTGTTGTCGGTGGCATATGGGGCCACCACCGGCGGCATGGCCACCCTCATCGGCACGCCACCCAACGCGCTGCTCGCCGCATTCGTGGCCGAGGTTTATAACATACGCATCGGTTTCGGCCAATGGATGCTGCTTGGCGTGCCGGTGGTGGTTGTCACGCTGCCTCTGGTTTTCCTGGTGCTCACGCGGGTGATGTTCCATCTCGACCGCGAGGAGCTCCCCGGAGTGGCCGGGATGCTTGCCGCGGAAAAATCCAAACTCGGCCGCATGACTCGCGGAGAAATCACGGTGGCCGTCGTTTTCGTGCTCACTGCGCTCGGTTGGATTTTCCAACCACTGCTCGCCCGGGTGATTCCATTTGTTTCGGACACTACCATCGCCATCGCCGGCGCGCTGCTGCTCTTCCTCATCCCCACCAATGCCAGGCGCGGCGAATTCGTGATGAGATGGGAGGATGCGAAGGGCTTGCCATGGGGCGTGCTGCTGCTTTTCGGCGGCGGACTGTCGCTCGCCTCGCGCATTCAACACCACGGGCTTGCCACTTATCTCGGCAGCCTCGCCGGCGGTCTCCAAGGACTGCCATTGATGCTCATCCTGATGATCATCACCTTCGGCATCCTGATGCTCACCGAGCTGACCAGCAATACGGCGACCACCGCCACCTTCCTGCCAATCGGCGGCGCCCTCGCCCTCAGTCTCGGGCAGAACCCGCTGCTCATCATGATTCCCATCGCGCTGGGGGCGAACTGCTCCTACATGCTGCCGGTCGGCACACCGCCCAATGCGATTGTTTACGGCAGCGGCCTGGTCACCTTGCCACAGATGGCGCGAGCCGGCATGCTGCTCAACCTCTTGCTCGTGCCGGTGGTGGTGCTGCTCTTGTGGCTGCTCGGACCGGTGGTTTTTGGCATTGAAATCGACTTGCTTCCGGATTGGCTCGGCTTTTTGCCAAAAGGTTGATTTCCAAAGAAAAACCCCGCCTTTTCGGGCGGGGTTGGATTCTCGAACAGGGATGGCGGAGCGGACGGGGCTCGAACCCGCGACCTCCAACGTGACAGGCTGGCGCTCTAACCAACTGAGCTACCGCTCCATCCCGTTCGGGTGGCGCGGACGCTAGGAGCAGCCCCCGGCGCGCGCAACACCTTTTTTCGGCATGGGGAAATTTTTCTCAGCCAAGCGCCTCGACCGCCGCCTCGAGACTTGCAAGGTCTTCCACCGAGTGCACCACGGCGTCCTTGTCGATTTTGGCGACGAGGCCCGCGATCACCTTGCCGGGGCCGAGTTCGAGGAAATTGCGGTGGCCCATCGCGATGAGCGTCTGGATGGATGCGGTCCAACGGACGGAGCCCGTCACTTGTTTTTCGAGCATCGAGCGGATTTCCGCGGCTTCGGCAACGGCGCTTGCGGCATAGTTGCAGATCACCGGCATGGATGGGGTTTTCAACTCGAGCGCGGCGAGTTCTGCGGCGAGTTTCTCCTGAGCACTCTGCATCAGGCGCGAGTGGTAGGCACCGGCGACATTGAGTTTGATCGCACGGCGGATGCCGAACTCCTTGGCCCGCGCGACCGCAGTATCGATGCCCGCGACGGTGCCCGAGAGCACGATTTGTCCCGGCGCGTTGAGATTGGCGATGTCCACGTCCGCAGCCGCCGCAAGCGCCTGCACTTGGTCCTCGTCGCCGCCGATGAGCGCGGCCATCGAACCCTCGGTGGCATTGCAGGCTTCTTCCATGAATGCGCCGCGCTTGCCGACGATTTGCAGCCCTTCCTCAAACGAAAACGTCCCGGCAGCGGCGTGGGCGGTGAACTCACCGAGCGAAAGCCCGGCGGCGGCGATCGGCGTCAAGTTTGGCAATCTCTCACGGATCAGCACGAGCGCCATCAGCCCATGCAGGTAAAGCGCCGGTTGGCAGCGGGAGGTTTTGGTGAGCTCCTCATCCGGCCCCTCGAACATGATTTCCGAAATGGAAAACCCGAGGGTGGCATCGGCTTTGGCGGCCATTTCCCGGCAGGTGGCCGAGTTTTCCGCGAAGTCCCTGCCCATTCCCACTTTCTGGGCGCCTTGTCCGGAGAATAGAAGAACGATGTTGCTCATGTCGCGGCGCTGTTTAGGGAAACCCTGCCGCTGTGCAAAGCGGAAATGCGGACGCGGATTTCCAGTCCGGCAAAAAATGGATCTTGCCGTCTAAGAACATCCTTTGAGCAAATCCTTAAAGCTCCCCCTCGAACTCTCCTCGCAGGGTCACGGGGATCCTTCCAGAGGCTGCAGGACGGCCTCCAATCGATAGAATGCGCTTCCCTCGGTTCGGTTCGCATTGATGACGGTGAATCGTTGCTTGTTGCCGTCGTTGACTGAGGGTAGCCACGCTGGTCATAGGCGAGTGATGATGCGCTGGGTGAGGGATCGATGCCGGAGCTGCCCGTAAGGGGCGGCATGGTCTGGGTTGGTCCGCCGTAGTTTCCATTGCCTGTCTTGTCGCCGGAGACTGTGATGCGGGTGGAGAGGGCGGGTGCAAAAGTGACGGTGGCTCCGGTTGCGTTTGCTCGAAGAACCCGAGCGCGAGCGCTTCGACCTGCTGCTCGAAGGCCGCCATTAAAGATGAACCCCGGCGCTCGGTTCCCTAGTGCGCGGCTGAAACGAGTGATGCCCGTGACCGGACTTATCGGGACTTGCCGCACGGCGCATTCCCCGCTCAATTGCCGTCCGCATGAGCATCGCCGACAAACAGCAGCAACTCCTTGATGAACTCGCGCTCTTCCAGGATTGGACCGAGCGCTATGAATATGTCATCGGCCTCGGCAAGAAACTCCCGCCCATGGATGAGGCGGCGAAAAATCCGGAGCATTTGATAAAAGGCTGCCAGTCCCAGGTCTGGCTGGACGCGACCTGCGAGGACGGTGCCGTCCGCTACCATGCGGATTCCGATTCGCTCATCACCAAGGGCATGATCGCCCTCTTCGTGCGCGTGCTCGATGGTGAGAAACCCGATGCCATCCTCACAGCCGACATGGATTTCATCGACCGCACCGGCCTCAAGGAGCACCTCGCGCCCACCCGCGCCAACGCGCTCAACCTGATGGCCACCCAAATGAAACAACGGGCGCTGGCATTCGCCTCCTGATCTTCAATCAACCTATCACCATGTTCGACTTTTCATGGTTTGCCCAACCCGATGCTTGGGCGGCACTCGCCACGCTGACTTTGTTGGAGATTGTTCTGGGCATCGACAACATCGTCTTCCTCTCGATTCTGGTTGACCGCCTGCCTCCGGAAAAACGCAAGGCAGGGCGGATTTTCGGGCTTGGCCTCGCCATGCTCACCCGCCTGCTGCTGTTGGCCACCATCTCATGGATCATGGGACTCAAGGCGGTGCTGTTCTCGATTCCCATTTCCCCGTTTCTCTGGAGAACCATCCCCGAGGCGGCCGCACACGACGGCATGCTCGGCATCACCGGCAAGGGCATCATCCTGCTCATCGGCGGATTTTTCCTGATCTGGAAAGCCACCAGGGAAATCCACCACAAGCTCGAAGACGCGCCGGACGCACAGATGACCATCAAAGCCTCCAGCTTTGCCGCCGTGCTGTTCCAGATCGCCATGATCGACATCATCTTCTCCCTCGATTCGGTGATCACCGCCACCGGCATGGCCGACCACCTCTCGGTGATGGCCTTGGCCGTGATCATATCGGTGGGCGTCATGATGCTTGCCGCCGGTCCGATCAGTGAATTCGTTTCGCGTCACCCGTCGGTGAAAATGCTGGCTCTCGCCTTCCTCATCCTGATCGGCACCGCGCTGATCGCCGAGGGGCTGCACTTCGAAATCCCGAAAGGATATATCTACTTCGCGATGGCCTTCTCGCTCGGCGTGGAATTGCTCAATTTGAAGGCCCGTGCGAAAAATCCGCCCCCACCGGCATCGCTGATCTGACAGATCGTCACTTCAAATCCTCCAGTCGCTGCCGGCTCCAGGACAGGCCTTCCCGGTATTCCTCGTTCCTGGGGTGTGATTTGAGCAGCTCTTCCCATAGCGTAACCGCGGAGGTGAAGGCGCGCGCGGCATCGCCCTTGCGGTTGGCGAGTTGCAAGGCATGGCCGAGATCGCCGGCCAGATAGGCACTGGTGCGCCCCAGTTGTCCGGGCAGCGGACCGGTCGCCTGCGGTGCCGCCAACAGACTGCCTAACAGATCGCGCGCGCGGCCGAGCAGCGCGATTTCCTCATCGCGTCCGCCATTGACACCGACCATCCGGCCCTTTTGCCACCACAACAGCCCGAGACGGTAGGCCACCATGGCATCGCCCGGCGATGACGCGCGGATCGATTCGAGCATGCGGATGCCCTCGTCGAGATTCCGCTTCGCCTCTTCGGCCTGGCCGCGGTCGCGCAGGATGCCAGCCCTGAGGCCGAGTTGGGCCGCCTTGCGCGAGATGGCATCGACATGATCCGGCTGTGCGGCGAGCAGTTGGTCCAATAGTATCATCGCCTCATTCGAGAGTGATTCCGCGCCGGAAACATCTCCCGAGAGCATGGCGGCCTCGGCCATCGCGCCGTAGCATGCCGCGAGTTCGAACTGAAGCGTGAGGTCCCCGGGGTTTTTCCCGCACAATTTCCTGAGCTCGCTGGCGGCGAGGTTGCGCACGTCGCGGGCGTCACCGGGATTGGCCGTGTCATCGAGAATGGTGGCGGTGGAGAGATAACAGGATGCCAGTTCGGAACGCAGGATGACCGTATCGGGGCGTCGATCCGAAATGCGGTTGAGCGTCTGACTGGCACGCATCAACTGCTCGAGCGCCTTGGTTTCATCGCCAGCTGCGGCCAAGAGCTTCGCCTCGTGGAAATCCAGCGTGGCAAGCAGATGGTCCAGGCGGTCGGCGTCCACCTCGGTGCGTGGCACCGCTTCGAGGGCCGTGCGCGCATGGCCAAAAGCCGCGGTGGTTTGCGGATCGGCGGCCGCTTGCTTGAGCAGCGCGAGCCACAGCGAATTGGTGGCCATGCGGAATTTCTGATCCGCATTCATCGGCAGCGTCGCCCACATCTTCAGCGCATCCTCCAGACGGCGGGTGGCTGCTGCCGCATCATCGGCTGCAAGCGAAATCTCGGCGAGTTGCAACCGGACGCGGGCGCGTTCCTCCACCAGGTCCGGATCCTCGGCCGTGTTTGTTAGAAATTGCTCGAAGTGGCTCTCCAGGCGCTTGAGCCGTTGTTTGCGACCGTCCAGCGGCAGCAGCCGGCGGTGGCCGTTTTCCATGGCCCAGGAAAAAAGGAGATCGCCCGTTTGAAGTGATGCCTCAAGCCGGGCGAGCCATGCCTTGCGCTCGTAGGCCAGGGTTTCCTCGGCCTGCACACCGCGCTCCTCGGCCATCTGCTGCTGCTCGATGGCGGCATCGAGTGCCGCCTTCGAGGCGCGAGTTTCCTGCGCATGCCTGGCATTTGCATCTGCGAGCCGGGTGCGTGTGGCATGCCAAAAGCCAGCCATCACCAGTGCCAGCACCAAGGCCGCGCCCATGCCTGCAAGCGCGCGCCGCGCACGCCGCCCGGCATGCCGGCGTTGGTCCATCATCTCCTGGCGCTCTTTTTCCCCGGCGAGTTGTTTCTCCACCGACTCCAGGCCCGCCGCCACTTCGATCATGCTCAGCGGGCGCTTGGCGGGATCGAGTTCAAGACAACGGCCGATCCACTCGCGCATGCCGCTTTCAAGCGGACGGCATTCCCCATCCGGCCAATGGATTTCCGGCTGCGCTTCAAGATTGCCGGCCACCCTTCCCAAATCCGCCCGCAACCCTTCGCGCCGGGTCTCACCCTGCGGCGGAGCCACTTGTGAAAACGTGTCATGGCAGCGCGGGAAATTTCCTGTCAGAATCCGGAACGCCAGCACGCCAAAGGCAAACACGTCCCAGCCGTAGCCGGCCTCGTCCAAATATCCCCCGGGATTCCGAAGCTGCCCGGGTGCCTGATAGAGCACGGCGTCGGTGAACTCGAAATGCTTAACTCCCGGCATGTTGCCAAGCGTCCAATCGGTCAGCAACGGCTCGCCGTCCTCGCTGAAAAAGACATTGCCGGGCTTGAGGTTGCCATGGGCAACGCGGCGGCCGTGCATGCCGGCCAGCGAACGGGCCAGTGCCTTGACCAGTTTCCACGATTCCAAGCCCGGGTGTTCGTCGAGCCGGTGCTGGAGCGAACGCGGCCTGGGAGCCTCCCCTTGCCCGCCATCCGCCATCAACGGCATCACGCGGAAAGCCGCCGAAGCATGATAGTCTGCGGCGATCACGGGCAGCACCCCGTCCGGCCAGCCACCGGCCTCCAAACGCCGCGTCATTTTTTCCAGCAAACCGCGGTTGATGGATACCTCTTCGAACATCTTGAGGGCCAACCGGAACCCTTCCGGATTCTTCGCACTGAACACCGCACCGCAGCCGCCTTCGCCGATCAACTCGTGTTCAGACAGATCCCCGGCTTTGAGGTCCCGCATGTGTGGCGTTTCCATTGCGGTGTTATCTATACGACAATCCGTTCCGCGCCAATCCTGAATAAAGGACACAATGCCCTTCCGACAAATCCCTTGCCAAATACAGGATTCATCGTCCGCCGCGCGTCCTCGCGCTCCCGGCCATCACCTGGGTCATTTCCGCGGTGGACAACTCGTGCCATTGACCCTGCACAAGTTCCGGTGCATGGAAGTCACCGATGGCGACGCGTATCAGGCGCAGCGTGGGATGACCCACCGCGGCGGTCATGCGGCGGACCTGGCGGTTTTTGCCTTCGGTCAACTCCATCTCGACCCATGATGTGGGAATGTGTTTGCGGAAGCGCACCGGCGGCTCGCGCGGCGCAATGGCAGGCGCGGCATGCAACAAGCGCACCCGGCATGGCAGTGTGCGGTGGCCTTGGATGACCAAGCCGCCGCAAGCAAGGCGATCGATGGATTGCTCATCCGGCACGCCTTCGACCTGCACCCAATAGGTCCGCGGATGTGCCATGGCAGGGTCCAGCAGCCGGTTGTTCAATCCCGGTTCGTTACTGAGCAGCAGCAGTCCCTCTGAATCCATGTCAAGCCTGCCCAAGGGATAAACCCCGGCGGGAAATCCGAACTCCGCCAGCGTGTGCTGCCCCGGTTGGTCGGGAGTGAACTGACAGAGCACGCCATAGGGTTTGTGAAATGCGAGGATCATGACCGGAATAAGGAAATGATATGTCAGACGATCACAAAAAACGCCCGCGATGCGGGCGTGTGTTGGTTGAAAATGGGCGGGCCGCGC